>CANGTC010000110.1 GCA_947456505.1 Beijerinckiaceae bacterium | reverse complement strand
GATGCCCACCGTGTCGCATTCCTGGAAGGCGTCGGAGCCGATGAGATGGGTCGGCACCTGCCCGGTCAGGCAGACCAGCGGAATGGAGTCGAGCAAGGCGTCGGTCAGGCCGGTGATGGCGTTGGTGGCGCCGGGGCCGGAGGTGACCAGCAACACGCCGACCTTGCCGGTGGAGCGCGCATAGCCTTCGGCCGCATGGGCGGCGCCCTGTTCGTGGCGCACCAGCACATGGCCGACCGCGTTCTGCTGAAACAGGGCGTCATAGATGGGCAGTACGGCGCCGCCGGGATATCCGAAAATCGTGTCCACGCCCTGATCCTTGAGGGCCTCGACGATCATTTCCGCACCGGTCATCTGTTTCGACATCGTCTTCTCCGTCTGCTCGTCCGTTGTTCAGGCTTGAGGGCAATAAAAAAGGCCCACTCGGGGGCCTGTTTCATGCGCCAGTTGCGGGAAAGCGGGTCAGGCCCGTCCCGTGTCTGGCGCATTGCGTACTACGATAAGCTTCGCGCGCATGGCGCCTCTCCACCTGAAACCGCACGGTTCGTACCTCACGCAGGGGCTGCGGTCAAGGGCGCGCGCGAATCAGTCTTAACGGTGGAGCATGTCGGTGATCGCCTGCTCCGCCGCCTCCGGCGCCGCCCAGACGAATTCGGGCAACTGGTGGCGGATGAAGGTGAACTGGCGCTTGGAATAGTGACGCGTGTCGGTCTTGCCCTTCTGGATGGCGGCCTCGAGGCTCGCCTCGCCCCGCAGATAAGCCAGGACGCCGGGAACCCCATGGGCGCGCATGACCGGCAAGGCGGGATCGAGCCCCCGCTCCGCCAGCGCCCGCACCTCCTCCAGGGCGCCCGCCGCCACCATGGCGTCAAACCGCTCGTCGATGCGGGCATGGAGCGCCTTCCGCTCGGGCGCCAGAAACAGGCACAGGCACCGCGCGGGATCGAGCAGGCCGGGCGTGCGCGCGCCCTGAAAGGCCGAAAGGCTCCGCCCCGTGGCCTCGAAGACCTCCAGAGCCCGCAGGATGCGTTGGGGGTCGCTCGGTCGCAGGCGCGCCGCCGTCTGAGGGTCCAGCGCCGTAAGCCTTGCGTGCAGGGTCGCGGGATCCTGCCCCTGCGCCTCCGACCGCACCCGCGCCCGCACCTCCTCCGGCACGGGTGGTATATCCGAGAGGCCGCGCAGCAGGCCCTTGAAATACATGCCGGTGCCGCCGGTGAAGATGGGCAGGCGCCCCTGCCCGCGCAGCTCCCCAAGCGTGCGGGCGGCGTCAGCCAGCCAGAGGCCCACCGAATAATTCACAGCCCCGTCCACATGGCCGAACAGCACATGGGGGACGGCGGCCTCCTCGGCCTCGCTCGGGCGCGCGCTCAGAACCCGTAAATCACTGTAAACCTGCATGGAATCAGCGTTTACCACGGTCCCGCCCAGGCGGTGCGCCAAAGTGATCGCCAAAGCGGACTTGCCGCTGGCGGTCGGTCCTGCGATGAGAATGGCCTCAGGCCCCGGCGCGCTCATGCTGACGGGCTCCCCGAAGCTTGCGAAAGACCCTGAATCCGATGTCGCATGTCCTGACGCTCGTCTGTCCGCCCGGCCGCCCGGTCCTTGATGAAGCCCTGCTCCATGAGCTCAGCGCCCACCTGCCGAGCCCTGACGAGCCCGTCTGGCTGGCGGAGGGCCTCGCCGCCGATATTCCTTTCGCACCCATGGGCGCGACGGACAACCGCCGCATCGCCGATGGCCTGCGGATGGAGCTCGGCGACCTGCCGGTGGACCTCTTCGTGCAGGCCAGCGCGCACCGGCGCAAGCGGCTTTTCCTCGCCGACATGGATTCCACCATGATCGGGCAGGAATGCATCGACGAACTCGCGGATTTCGTGGGCAAGAAGGCGGAGGTCGCGGCCATCACCGAGCGCACCATGCGCGGCGAGCTGGTCTTCGAGACCTCGCTGCGCGCCCGCGTCGCCCTGCTGGAGGGGCTCGCCGCCGATGTGGTGGAGACCGTGATCGCGCAGCGCATCAAGCTCACCCCCGGCGGGACGCAGCTGGTGCGCACCATGAAGGCGAATGGCGCCTATACGGCGCTGGTCTCGGGCGGCTTCACCCTCTTCACCGGCCCCATCGCCGCCAAGATCGGCTTTGACGAGAACCGCGCCAACACCCTGTTGGTGGACAATGGCAAATTCACCGGCCGCGTCACCGAGCCGATACTGGGCCGCGAGGCCAAGTTCGAAAGCCTTGTCGAACTGCGCGCCCGCCACGGGCTGGTGCGCGAGGAGACCATGGCGGTGGGCGACGGCGCCAATGATCTCTCGATGATTCAGGAAGCGGGCCTCGGCGTCGCCTTCCACGCCAAGCCAGCGGTCGCCGCTGCGGCGGGGGCGCGGGTGGATCATGGGGATCTGACGGCGCTGCTCTATGCGCAGGGCTATCGTCGCGATCAGTTTGTGGGGTGAAAAGAGAGGGCGGGGCGCCGATAAACGCCCCTGCCCCATAATGGCTGAAACTAGTTCAACGGCAGAGGCACGAACCGCTTGTCGTCCTGCGGCGAGGCCACGAAGAGCAGCGCCGACTTGCGACCCTGATCCTTCAATTCCTTGAGCTTGCGGGCGACATCCTCGGGCTTGGAGACGGGATCCTGGTTGATCTCGAGGATCCGGTCGCCCGCCGAGATGCGCTTTTCCGCCGCCGGAGAATCCGCATCGACGCCGGTCACCAGCACGCCCTCGCTGCCGTCCCTCAGATTGAACTTCTTGCGGGCCTCGGCGTTCAGGGCGCCGAATTCCATGCCGAGCGCCTTCTGCACGGCGGAAGCCTTGGGCGAGCCCTTGTCGCCCTTGCCAGCGTCGAGTGAAGCCTGTTTCTCGCCATCCTCCAGACGGCCGAGCGTGACCTTCAGGTCCTGCTCCTTGCCGCCGCGTACGACGACGACCGTCACCTCGCGCCCGACAGGCGTGGCCGCGACGATCTTTGGCAGTTCCCGTGAGTCCTTCACGTCCTTGCCGTCGAACTTGACGATGACGTCACCGGCCTTGATGCCCGCAGGCTTGCCGGGGCCCTTGTCATCCACGCCCGCCACGAGGGCGCCGCGGGGCTTGCCGAGGCCCAGGCTCTCCGCAATGGTCTCATCCACATTCTGGATGCGCACCCCGAGCCAGCCGCGACGGGTCTCGCCGAATTTCTGCAATTGCTCGATCACCGGCATGAGGGTGGCCGAAGGGGTGGCGAAGCCGATGCCCACCGAGCCGCCCGAGGGGGAGAGGATTGCGGTGTTCACGCCGATCACCTCACCCGCCATGTTGAACAGGGGCCCGCCGGAGTTGCCCTTGTTGATGGAGGCGTCGGTCTGGATGTAGTTGTCGTAGGGACCGCTGTCGATGTTGCGGTTGCGGGCGGAGACGATGCCCGCCGTCACAGTGCCGCCAAGGCCGAAGGGATTGCCCACGGCCATCACCCAGTCGCCCACGCGCATGCTCTCGCTGTCGCCGAACTTGACCGCCTTGAGCGGCTTCTCAGGCTTCACGCGCAGCACGGCGATGTCCACCTTGGCGTCCTTGCCCAGCACCTCGGCTTTCAGCCGCTGACCATCGGTGAAGATCACCGTGACCTCATTGGCGTCGGCGATGACATGGTTGTTGGTGATGACGATGCCCTCGGCGTCGATCACGAAGCCCGACCCCAGCGAGTTGGCGCGGCGCTGGCGCGGGCCACCTTCGCCACCCTGCGGGCCGCTCTGGGGGCCCTGGCCGCGACGGCGGAAGAATTCCTCGAAGAGATCGTCGAAGGGGGTGCCCTGAGGCAGATTGGGCGCCGCCGAGCGCTTCTCGTCCACCGTCTGGGAGGCCGAGATATTCACCACCGCGTCGCTGACGGCGGCGGCCAGATCAGCCAGCGAGTCCGGCCCCTTGGCGAAGGCGGACAAGCTCGTCACGGGGGCCAGCGTCGGCATGGCGGCCAGACCGACCAGAAGGGCGAGGGCGAAGCGGCGCAGCCTGGGGGCGGCGCGCGGGCCGGTGACAATGACGGGGTCGAGACCCATGAAATGCTCTCCTGGTGACGAGGCCCGGACAAAGCCCCCGGGGCTGGACAATCGAACCATAAAATGGGGCGAAAACGAGACTCAATAAGAGAACTGCGCGATTATTTCACCGCGCAGCCCTATTTCAAGCCGGGCGGCCTACTTGGCCGCAGGCGCCGCCTCGCCCTGACGCCCTGAATTTCCGAAATAGCGGAAGAACTGGGAGTTCGGGCTCAAGATGAGCCTTGTGTCACCGGATTTCAAGCCAGCTTCATAGGCCTGCATGCTGCGCCAGAAGGAGAAGAAGTCCGGGTCCTTCCCATAGGCTTCCGCAAAGATGCCATTGCGCTCCGCCTCGCCTTCGCCGCGCAATTGATCGGCCTGCTGTTGCGCCTGGGCGCGCAGCACGACCACATCGCGATCAGCTTTCGAGGTGATGCGCTGGGCCTGCTCCGCGCCCTGAGCGCGGAACTCGGCGGCCTCTCGGGCGCGCTCGGTCTGCATGCGGCTGAAGACCTTTTCGGAGATCTGCCGGGGCAGGTCGGCGCGGCGGATGCGCACGTCCTTGATGGTGACGCCGAACTTGTTGGCCTCCTGCTCCACCTGCTCGCGAATGCGGACCATGAGCTGGGAGCGCTGGTCGCGCACGATCTGCGGCATGTTCGCCTCGCCAAGCACGCGGCGCACGGCCGAGTTCAGGACATTGGCGAGCTGTCCGTCTGCGCGCTGGGTGGTGCCCACCGACTGATAGAAGCGCAGGGGGTCGACGATCTTGTAGCGCAGGAAAGCGTCCACCTCGATGCGGTTGTTGTCGCTGGCCAGAACCTCCTGCTTGGAGGTTTCCAGATCCAGAATCCGGTTGTCCAGATAGACCACGGTCTCGATGAAGGGGACCTTGAAGTGCAGGCCCGGATCGGTGATCAGACCGCGTCCGAGGATCGGCTCGCCGAACCGCAGGACCAGCGCCTGCTCGGTCTGCCGCACGATGAAGGCCGAGGTTCCAAGGCCGACAAGGACAAGCAGGATCGCCACAAAGGTGGCGAAAAATGCGACTGGCGATTTCATCGTGCGCCCCCCTGCTGGCTGGAGGGACGCGCCGCGCCCGCCGCCTGCGGCGCATCAAGCGCGCCGAGCGGCAGATAGGGCACCACGCCCTGGGCTGTGGAGGGCTGATCCACGATCACCTTGTTCATGCCGCCGAACACCCGTTCCATGGTCTCAAGATAGATCCGCTCGCGGGTGATGGCGGGCGCAAGCTTGTATTGCGCCAGCACCTGTGAGAACCGCGAGGCCTGGCCGTTGGCTTCGGCCACGGTCTGCTCGCGATAGGCCTGCGCCTCCTGAAGGATGCGGGCCGCAGCGCCGCGCGCCTCGGGCACCACGCGATTGGCGTAGGCCTCGGCCTCATTGCGCAGGCGGTCCTGATCCTGCTGGGCCGCCGTCACGTCGCGGAAAGCCGCGATGACCTGCTCCGGCGGATCAACAGATTGCAACTGCACCTGAATGATCTTCGCGCCCAGCCCATAGTCGTCGAGCACCTTCTGCATCAACTCCTGCACGGCGGGCTCGATGACCTTGCGCTCGGCGGTGAGGATGCGCTGGATCTGGCTGCGGCCGACGATCTCGCGCATGGCGCTCTCGGCCACCGCCTTGATGGTCAGTTCGGGCCGACGCACGTTGAAGGCGAAATTCTCGGGCTTCGTGGGATCGATCTGCCAGATCACCACAAATTTCACATCCGCGATATTCTCGTCGCCCGTCAGCATCAGGCTTTCTTCGGGCACGTCAATGGAGCCCTGATTGCCACTGCGCGGATCGACCCGATAGACGAATCCGATGCTGGTGGTGTTGCGGTCTTCGACCCGCAGCTTCTGCACCGAGCCGACCGGATAGGGCCAGTTATAGTGAAGGCCGGAGCCGGACTTGCTCACATAGCGCCCGAACAGGGTATTGAGCGCGGCCTCATTGGGCTGAACCGTATAGAACCCGCTCAGGCCCCAGGCGCCGACAGCCAGAAGCACGGCCAGAGCGACGCCCTTGCCGCCGAAGCCGCCGCCGGGCATGACCTGACGCAGCCTGTCCTGTCCGCGCCGCAACATTTCTTCCAGATCAGGCGGCGTGGAGCCCCCCGAGGGGCCTTGCCCCCAGGGACCCTGATTGGGGGGCTTGCCCCAGGGTCCGCCGCCGCCGCCACTACCGCCGCCTTGATTGCTCCAGGGCATCAGGTTCCTCGCCTCGGATGAAATTCCAGTATGGAAGTAAACATGGGCCCTGCGGTTTTCAATTGGCGAGGCCCAAACCAGTCACGCCCGGACATAGTCCACAAAGCTGAAGGCCGCCTCGTCGCCGGGGCCGGGACTATGGGACGCACGCCCCACCTCCCGCCAACGGGCGGGGTCGATGACGGGAAAGAAAGCGTCGCCCTCCGGCTCCAGATCCACCTCGGTGAGATGGAGCGCAGCGCACTGATCGAGCAGGAGACCATAGAGCTCGCCGCCGCCAGCGACCACGATTTCAGGGGATTTCAGCTGCTCAGCCAGCGTTTGCCCCACCTTGATCGCAGCCTGCGGATCCTGCACCACATGGGCCCCAGGCGCCTGAAACGAAGGATCGCGCGTGACCACAATGGTCTCGCGACCAGGCAGGGGCCGCCCGATGGAGTCCCAGGTGCGGCGTCCCATGATCATTGGCTTGCCCATCGTGATCGCGCGAAAGTGATGCATATCGCTGCGCAATTTCCAGAGCAGCCGATTGTTCCCGCCAATCACGCCATTCCGCGCCACGGCCGCCACGATGGCCAGAGGAACCCCCATCAGACCGCCACCGGGGCCTTGATCGCGGGCCAGGGATCGTAGCCCTCGAACGCGATATCCTCATAGGTGTAATCGAACAGGGACCCCACCGCCGGGTTGAGTTTCAGGCGCGGCAGGGGGCGCAGAGCCCGCGACAATTGCTCATGGGCCTGGTCGAGATGGTTCAGGTACAAATGGGCGTCACCGAAGGAATGGACGAAATCTCCGGGTTGCAGCCCCGCCGCCTGCGCCATCATCACGGTCAGCAGGGCGTAGCTGGCGATATTGAAGGGCACGCCCAGAAAAATATCCGCCGAGCGCTGGTAGAGCTGGCAGGACAGCCGCCCCTCCGCCACATAGAACTGGAAGAGGCAATGGCAGGGCGCCAGCTTCATGCGGGGCACATCGGCCACGTTCCAGGCGGAAACTACCAGACGACGCGAATCGGGATTACGCTTGATCTCTTCAAGCACCCATTTGATCTGATCATGGGTCTGGCCGTCCGCCCCCTCCCAGGAGCGCCACTGCTTGCCATAGACGGGGCCGAGATCGCCCTTTTCATCAGCCCATTCATCCCAGATGGAGACGCCATTGGCCTTGAGATAGGCGATGTTGGTGTCGCCTTTCAGGAACCACAGAAGTTCATGAACGATGGATTTCAGATGCAGCCGCTTGGTGGTGACCAGCGGAAAGCCCTTCGAAAGATCGAAGCGCATCTGATGGCCGAAAACCGAGATGGTCCCCGTGCCGGTGCGGTCGGATTTGCGGGCGCCCTCGTCGAGGACGCGGCGCAGAAGGTCGTGATAGGCCTGCATGTGGGTTCCCTGTCAGGCGCGCACCCTAGCCCATCGGACCGTCCGGCGCCCCTGCCCTGTCAAACCTTCCCCAGAAAGGTGAGGGCCAATCCGGAAAAATTGTAGATCATGTGAAAGAGGGTGGTGGCCCTGACGCTGCCCGTGCGCTCGCGCACATAGCCAAGCACAAGGCCCATGGGCAGGATGGCGAGAGCGTAGAGATGGGTTGATTCCCAATGGGCTATGGCGAAGGGGATCGCACTCGCCCACAGCGCCGCCGCAAAACCGAAGCGCCAACGTAGGGCCGTGTAGATCCAGCCCCGAAACAGCAGCTCCTCCGACAGGGGCGCAAGGACCACGACCAGAATGAAGGCGGAGACGACCGCCAGAGGCGAATCAGGAATGGCGAACCAGGTCTTGGCCGCAGGGTGGAGATAGCCCAGCGCCAGACTCGCCCCCAGCCCATAGGCCATGGCCGCCACCACAAGCCACCAATAGACGCGATCCGCCCTGAAGGGCGTCCAGGCCAGAAGCAGCGGCCATGCCCTGCCCGCCCGCACCTGCGCCATGACCCGGAGGCCGAATATGCCCGCCATATAGATGGCTGAGCCAAGAATGAGGCCCGCCGCAGTCAAATCCTCCAGCCGTCCGCTCTGCGTCAGATCCAGGCCCGCCTTGATGAGTTCATGCAGATAGGGCCAGCCAAACAGTACAGAGACCATCAGGGCCGCGAGCCCTGTCGCCAGGGAAAGCGCAAGGCTCGCGATCACACAGACAGCGGCCAGACTGAAGACGAGCCCGAAAAGGCCATAGGGCCGAGGCTCCGGCGCGGATTCGAGCGGGATCGCGTGGTCCATGGAGGCCTTTCCGCAGCCCGACCATGAGGGGCGCACCAACAAGGTGGCGCAGTCGCCCCCGCGTGACAAGAGCTTCGCTATGGGGAAAAACCGGCGTTCGCCAAAAGGCTTTCAAGACGCATGATGGCTGGACGCGATGGCCTGTGCTAGTCAGTCGCCACGCTTCGCCCCCTGACCCCCGGAGACTCCTTTGCGCCCGAACAAGCTCGCCCTCGGCCTCGCCCTGCTGCCGCTCGCCGGAGGCCTCGCCAGCGCCCAGAGCATCGAGCAATTCTATACGGGCAAGACGATCAACTTTATCGTGGGCGCTGGCGCTGGCGGCAGCTATGACATCTACGCCCGCACCCTGGCCGGCCACATGGGCAAGCATATTCCCGGCAAGCCCATCATCGTGGTGAAACTGGCGGGCGGGGTCGGCGGCGGGGTCTCCACCTCGGTCCAGATGGAGCACACGGCCCCCAAGGATGGGCTGACCATCGGCATGACCCAGCCGACCAACATCACCAGCCAGCTGACCGAGCCCACGGTGGCGGGCAAATACGACATTTCGAAATGGCGCTGGCTCGGCAACATGGCGCCCCTGCGCAATTTCGCCGGCGTCTGGCACACCGCCCCCGCGCAAACGCTTGAAGAGGCCACGAAGGTCGAAGTGATCATGGGCGCGACGGGGCGCAACTCGCCGACCTTCACAGTGCCTCAATCCCTCAACGAAATCCTCGGCACGAAATTCAAGTTCGTGCTGGGCTACAATGGCGTCGCCGATCTCAACCTCGCCATGGAGCGCGGCGAAATTCAGGGACGCGGCGCCTCATGGGTGAGCGTCGTGGCGCAGGCCCCGCAGTATATCCGCGACAAGAAACTGAAGGCGCTGGTGGTCGATGGCCTGACCCGCGACCCGCTGCTGCCGGAGGTCCCCACCCTCCTCGAACTCGCGCGCACCGACGATCAGAAAGCCGCGCTGCTCATGATCTGCGGCTCCTCCGAATTCGCCCGCTCCGTCTTCCTGCCGCCTGGCGCGCCGCAGGATCGCGTCGACGCCCTGCGCAGGGCGTTCGACGCCACCATGAAGGATCCGGATTTTCTGGCGGAAGCGGAACGGGTCCAGATCCCCATCGAACCCAACACAGGCGAAAACCTCGACAAGATCGCCAAACAAATCGTCGCCACGCCCCCCAGCGCAGTGGCGTTGGCCAGGAAGCTGCTCGGCAGCGAGTGAGGCCGCAGAGGATGGCGTCCACACGCCATCCTGACCAGTGGCGCTAAGGCTTGTAAACCAGCGCCGCCTTGGCCTTGTCCACCACCTCCTGCGGCGTGGCGTAAAGCTTGGCGATCAAGGCCTGCAACTCCTCGCCCCGTATGGGCGCGATGTCGAGATTGATGCGCTTGGCTTCGGCAACGAGATCAGGATCGGTCATGCCCTCCATGAAGGCCTTGCGCAGGGCCTCCACGCGCTCCTGCGGCACGCCCGGCGCGACCACATAGGGGCGTCCAAAGGTGGTCTGGCTATAGACGAGATCGAGGATCTGCTTCTGCTCGGGCGTTTTGGCGAAAGCGTTCGACAGCGGCACGCCCATACGGTCGAGTTCGGGATAGCCCACATTGGATTCCTGCACGAGGGGCTTCACCAGCTTGTCGCGGAACCAGGCGGGATAGGTGGCGGCCACGCTCGACCAGGTCTCGCCGCATCCGCCCTGCACCTCGCCCTTTTCAATCGCCAGATTGATTTCGCGCGTCCCCGGATAGCCCGCCACGATCTTGAATTTCACCCCCAGCAGATTTTTCAGCAAGGACGGAAAATCGCGGGTTGAAGCGCCCTCGGCGCTGGCGCCCATGACGATCTCCTTGTCGAAGACGTCGCTCAGTGAATTCACCCCGGCGTCCGTGCGGATCAGGCACACATAGGCGTCGCTGTTGGCGTTGCCGATATAGTTGAACTTCGCGGTGTCATGGGTGCTGCGCTTGGCCTCGCCAAAGAGCGGATCAACCACAGCGCCCATGAAGATGGCGCCCATGACCGAACCATCCTTGGGCGCGACATTGTAGACATAGGCCGCCGCCACATTGGAGGCGGCGCCTGGCATGTTCTGGACGAGAATGGTGGGATTGCCTGGAATATGGCGTCCCAGAAAGCGCCCGAGCAACCGCCCATAGAGGTCATAGCCCCCGCCCGGCGAGGAGCCGATGACGATGGTCACCGTGCGGCCCCGATAGAACGCGGCCACCGAATCCTGCGCCTGCGCCGCCCCATGGACCAGAGCCGCCGCAAATGCGGCCGCCGCCAAATGTCGCAGGCCCGCCAAACCCTTCATGCCAACCTCCCCAATACCGTCCGCATTTTGCGGGGATCGCCGCCGAAGGCAAGCGCCAGACGCCGCCCTCCCCTCAAACCCTCTTGGCGCTGGGCCGCGCTATCCTCTACATTGCACCGGTCGCCCAGTCGCCAAAGGGGCGCAAGAGCAGAGGAGCAAACGATGGCCATCACCGTAAAGCCGCTGGACGCGCCGCTCGGCGCCGAGATCATCGGCCTTGATGCGCGCAACATCACGCCGGAGGATTCGAAGACGATTTTCGACGCCTTCCTCAAGCATCACATTCTCGTGCTCCACGATCAGCACCTGACCGACGCCGAGCTGGTCGAATTCGGCAAATGTTTTGGCCCCATCGAAAAGTCCCGGTTCATCTCGCCCCTGTCCGGTCGCGACGACATCATGGTGATCTCCAACATCCGCGAGGACGGCAAGCCCATGGGGCAATTGCCTGATGGGGAAATGTCCTTCCATTTCGACCGCATCCACCAGAAGCAACCCTGCCGCGCAGCCGCCCTCATGGCCATCGAGATTCCAAAGGAGGGCGGCGACACGCTCTTCTCCAACATGGTGCTCGCCTATGCCACCCTGCCCGAGGAGACCAAGCGGAAGATCGCCGGCAAGACCGCCCTCAATCGCTTCACCTATGGCGCGACCGCGCCGGACATGCGCGACAACGCAGGCCCCCAATGCGTGCATCCCGTGGCCCGCACCATTCCCCAGACCGGCGAAAAGTCTCTCTATGTCTGCCGCCTGATGACGGACCAGATCGAGGGCATGGACCCCGATGAAAGCCGCCAGCTGATCGACGCGTTGTGCGACCATGCGGAGGATCCCCGTTTCGTCTACGCCCATCAGTGGAAGGTGGGCGACATCGTGGTCTGGGACAATCGGGCGACCATGCATGCGCGCACGGATTTCTCGGAGACCGAGCGGCGCCTGATGAAACGCGTCACCATCGGCGACGATCAGCCGCCCATTCCCTAGTTACTATCGCTCTTCGCCTCCGGCTCGATTGGATATTCAAGCAGATCCGGTTAGAAGGCCTCAGACATCAGAACCGGAGGAAGCATGAAAGTCGGACTTTTCGATCACGTCGAGCAAACAGGCGACCGCTCGCTCGCCACCATCTTTGACGAGCGCCTGCGCTTCGCCCAACTCGCCGACGAGGCCGGATTCTACTGCCTGCATGTGGCCGAGCATCATTGCACGCCGCTCAACATGGTGCCGGTGCCCGGCGTTTATCTGGGCGCGCTGGCGCGGCTCACCAAGCGCCTGCGCTTCGGACCTCTTTGCTATCTGCTGCCGCTCTATTCGCCGCTGCGCCTGATCGAAGAGATCGCCATGCTCGATCACCTGTCGCGCGGGCGCATGGAAGTGGGCGTGGGCCGGGGCGTTTCGCCTTTTGAACTGAACTATCACAAGGTCGATCACGCGGATTCCCGCAACATCTTCTTCGACGCCTTCGAGTGCCTCGTGAAGGGCCTCACCACCGACAAACTCACGCACGACGGCCCCTATTACAAATATACCGACGTGCCCATGGCGCTGCGCCCCCTGCAGCGGCCCTATCCAGCCTTCTGGTATGGCTCCTCCAACGAGATCGGCGCCACCTGGGCGGGCGAGCAGGGCATGCATTTCACCGCCAATGGCGGCACCGCCCACGCCAAGGCGAATATCGCCCATTACAAGGCGGCGCTGGAGAAACGCGGTGGCGCGGCCCAGCCCAAGGCGGAATTCAAGGGCGGCGCGGCCATCGGCCAGCTCCGCCATATCGTGGTGGCGGATACGGACGAAGAAGCACGCCGCATCATGAAGCCCGCCTTCGAGCACCATCTGGCGAGCCTCAACTATATCCGCAACCTCAATGGCTCCACCGAGCTCTCCGGGCGCCTCAATGTCCACCGGGGCATCGATTTCGAGAGTTGCGAGATCAACGGAATGGCCATCGCCGGCTCGCCCGAGACGGTCGTGGCCAGGCTGACCGAGCAGGCGGGCGAGCTGGGGACCAACTATCTCCTCGCCTACATGATGTTCGGAAGCCTCTCCTTCGACGACGCGCTGCGCTCCCTGCAGCTCTTCTCGACCGAGGTGATGCCGAAAATCGCGCATCTGTGACCTCTTGGGGGGCGGTTTCCCACCGGAAATCGCCCCTTTCGGCAAAAAGGCTGATGGCGTGGCCCCCGCGCCACTTTCAAAGCTGACGGCGCCCGCCTATATTCCCCTTGTCTCCGCAAGGAGACTATGGCGATAAACAGCTATCGGAATAAGCCTTTCGGACCCGGGGGCGGTACCCGGCGCCTCCACCCAAGCCCGTCAAGGCGGGCTCCGGGGGGGCGAAATAGGTTCGACGGGGGGTGTAAAGGGTGCGCTTT
>CANGTC010000109.1 GCA_947456505.1 Beijerinckiaceae bacterium | reverse complement strand
GCGGCTCCTCGAGCGTCTTCAACAGGGCGTTGAAGGCGTTCTTGGAGAGCATGTGCACTTCGTCGATGATATAGACCTTGGTGCGCGCCATCACCGGGCGGAAGCGCGCGTTCTCGATGATTTCGCGCACATCGTCGACGCCGGTGTGGGAGGCGGCGTCCATCTCGATCACGTCGATGTGGCGGCTCTCGATGATCGCCTGGCAATGGGCGCCAAGCTCGGGCATCTCGATGGTTGGCCTTGTGACGGCGGGGCGTCCCTCGCGCGCGGGCAATTCGTAGTTGAAGGCGCGCGCGAGAATGCGGGCGGTGGTGGTCTTGCCCACCCCGCGCACGCCGGTCAGCAGATAGGCCTGATGGATGCGGTTGAGGTCGAAGGCGTTGGAGAGAGTCCGGACCATGGCCTCCTGGCCGATCAGATCCTCGAAGCTCGACGGGCGATATTTGCGCGCCAGCACCCGGTAGGCGGCGGGGGGCTGGGCTGCGGCAGGCGAGGCCATGCCGAGATCGAGGCCCAGCGAGGGCTCTTCGGCCCCACCACCGGCGGCGGCCTCGTGCTGTCGCTCATCGGTGCTGTCGTTCATGGCTTTTGGGACGCCGTTCCAGGGCCGGCCCCGAAAGGGGGCGCGGCGTGAAAGGTGGGAGGCTGGACAGAGACCCGCCCGGTCTCGTTAGGGCTGCTTCCTTCCGGACCTGACCCGGTTGGCGAGTGGAACGTCCACCGCCAACCTCCCACCCCCTATGTGGACCAGACAGGCGCTTTTCGCAAGCGGGCCGCGCAGCTTTTTGGCGAGGCGATCACATCTTGTGGTAATCCCGATACCAGGCGACGAAGCGCCCGATCCCCTCCGCCAGAGGCGTGGACGGGCGGAAACCGACCGCCTTTTCCAGCGCCTCGATGTCGGCGAAAGTGGAGGGCACGTCGCCGGGCTGCATGGGCAGAAGGGTCTTTTTCGCTTCGCGGCCCAGCGCGCGCTCCAGAATGGCGATCATGTCCAGGAGGGCGACCGGCTCGTTGTTGCCGATATTGTAGACTCGCCAGGGGGCCGTGCTGGAACCGGGATCCGGCGCCTGCCCGCTCCAGGCGGGGTCGGGCGCGGCAGGCTGGGCGAGGGTGCGCAGGACGCCTTCAACGATGTCGTCGATATAGGTGAAGTCCCGCTTCATCTGGCCGTTGTTGTAGACCTCGATGGGCTCGCCCGCCAGAATCGCCCGGGTGAAGAGAAACAGCGCCATATCCGGCCGCCCCCAGGGGCCATAGACCGTGAAGAACCGCAGGCCGGTGGTGGGCAACCCATGCAGATGACTGTAGGCGTGGGCGACGAGTTCGTTGCTCTTCTTGGTCGCGGCATAGAGGGACAGGGGATGGTCGACCGAATCGGAGACCGAGTAGGGCTGGCGCGTGTTGGCCCCATAGACCGAGCTGGAGGAGGCGTAGACCAGATGCCGAAGGGCGAAGGCCCGGCTGTTTTCGATGATATGGAAAAAGCCCACGAGATTGGCGCTGATATAATCCTGCGGCGCCTTCAGGGAATGGCGCACCCCCGCCTGCGCCGCCAGATGGGCCACGAAGCCGGGCCTGTGGGTTTCGAACGCCATCCGCACGGCCTCCCCATCGGCGACATCCGCCCTGGTGAAGTCGAAGCCGGGGAATTGTCGCAGCTGGGCGAGCCGCGCCTCCTTCAGGGCCACGTCATAATAGGCGTTGAGATTGTCAAAGCCCACGACCCTGCAGCCTGCTTCGAGCAGGCGTCGGGCGAGGTGAAAGCCGATGAAACCGGCTGCGCCCGTCACCAGAATGGGCGCTTGCCGCAGGGTTTCGATCGCGGCCTGGGTCGCTTTTTGGCTCGCGTCCTGAGTGCTCATGGCGTCGATTCCCGTTCCTGGCCTGCGTTTAGGGGCAAAGGCCGCCCCGATCAATATCCACAGACCCCCTGATTCATAGGCCAGAGGCCCGGGAGCGTGATATGCAGGGCGCACAGAACCGGAGCCATTTTCATGAGCGATCCTTTCGTCGATGAACTTTCCGCCGTCGTCGGCTTTTCAGGCAACCCGCTGGACCGCCTTTCGGAGAAGCGCGACGACGCGCAGGCCTTGACCGAACTGGCGGCGCGCGCCGACGCCCGCAGCCTCGTCTTCGTCTCCGACACCCCCGTGCTGAAGCAGAGGGGGGAGGTGCTAGACGCTTTTTTCACCCTGGCGGAGGTGGAGGCGCTGGGCGCCCGGGATGAACAGTCCTTGCTGGGCCAAACCCCCGAGGCGACCGTTTTCGCCACCCTGTTGCGGCCCGAAGTCGCCCGGCGGGACGAGGCCAAGGGCTCCCTGCTTCTTCCCGGACGAGAGGATCTCGCCCTCATTGATCTGCGCACGCTTGCCGCCAAGGCCCTGCTGCCCCGGCCCACCATCGCCATGATGGCTCAGGGCAAGAGCCTGCTCTTCTGGCACGCCAAACACCGCTTCTGCTCCCAATGCGGGGCGCCGACCACGGTTGCTTCCGCAGGCTGGAAGCGGGAGTGCGCCGCCTGCAAGGCGCAGCATTTCCCTCGCACCGATCCTGTCGTCATCATGTTGGCGACCCGTGGCGACCGTTGTTTGCTGGGGCGTCAGGCCCGATTCGCGCCGGGCATGTATTCGGCGCTCGCGGGTTTTCTGGAGCCGGGCGAGACCATCGAGGCGGCGGTGCGTCGCGAGGTCATGGAGGAGGCGGGCGTGCGGATTGGCCGCGTGACCTATATGGCCTCCCAGCCTTGGCCCTTTCCGGCCACATTGATGATCGGGTGCCTCGCCGAAGCCCTGACCGAAGAGGTGATCGTGGACTACAGCGAGCTTGAGGACGCCCGCTGGTTCACGCGCGCCGAGGTGCAGGAGATGCTCGGCGGCGCCCATGAGAATGGCCTTGGCGCGCCGCAACCCATAGCCATCGCGCGGTCGCTGATGCGGGCCTGGGCGTTCCCATAAGCAGTTTTGATTCATAGAAATATTTGAGTTTACAACCAGAAGGAGAAGCTGAACAGCACAGTATAACAATTATTATATCATTTGATAAATATCATGCGATAGACTTCGCGTTTAAATCAAAAAACATAAAACTTGAGTTGCCCTAGCTGAATTATGGGGTTACTTACGCTTTGAAAATTTTGCCGCTTCATGGATGTCACGCGCGTTGCATTCTTGAAACGAAGCTCGGAACAGAAAATGACCTCTGAATCAGGGAATGCTCCAGAAGCTGTCCATGCTGATGGTCAGACGGAAAAAACTGCTCCGCGCCAGAGGGCCAAGCGGTTGCCTGCCGCCGAACGCAAGGCAGTGATCCTGCGGGACGCAGCCTTGTTCTTCGCCACTGAAGGCTTCGCTGGATCTACTCGGGACCTTGCTGATAAGCTTGGCGTTCGTCAAGCTCTACTATACAAATACTTTCCCTCTAAGGAAGCTTTACTGGAAGCGGTGTTTGAGGAGGTGCTTGCCGTCTTCTGGACCATGGAATGGGCCCAGGCGCTCTCCGATCAATCCATGAGCCTCGAAGATCGGCTGACGAAATTCTTCATAGCCCATCTGGAAGCAGAGGACGGCATTCCGATGCGCCTGTTCATGCGCGCGGCGCTCGACGGCTGGGTATTGCCCACCCGGCGGCTGGAGCTGGTCAAGTACAAGTTCGTGCAGCCCTTGATCGCCATGCTGCGCAGCGACGCCAAACTGCCGGCCTATGACAAGCTGCCCCTCATGATGGGGGAATTTGAACTCGCCATGGTTCTTCATTCATCCGTCATCTTCTATTCCATCCGAACCCATATCTATGGGGGAGACCTGTGCCCGGACGTCCCCGCAGTGGTTCGTCTCTATGTCTCCACTTTCCTGAAAGGCGCTCAGGCCAGCCTTCTGGCCTTGCACGGCCCGGACGCCCCGGCATCTTTCAAGCTCCCGGTCCCCACCAAAAAGGCCGCCGATTGATCGGTGTGGGCCGTGCAGTTATGCAGTTTCAGTCAATTTATATGAAATTGATTGACGATCCCCCCACCGGCCTACTAAATCATCCGGACATCACAACCTTCGCCGTTTGAAGCTGGCCTCCTCCGGTTTTGATCTGGGCGCGCGGGTATGAGGAAAGCGATGATTCGTATGATGAGTGGTCTGTGTAGCGACCTTTCAAACGCATCCTTGCGGTCCCGCCTGATTGTGGTTTTCAGCCTTCTGATTGGCGGCAACGCTCTGGCCTGGGGGCTTGCCTTTGGCGCCTTCCATCATGAACCGGTTCTGCTTGGCACGGCCTTTCTCGCCTGGGTGCTGGGCCTGCGCCACGCCATTGATCCCGATCACATCGCAGCCATCGACAATGTCACCCGCAAGCTCATGCAGGAGGGCCAGCAATCCGTCACGACCGGTCTCTGGTTCGCGCTGGGCCATTCCACCATCGTGGTCGTCGCGGCGGGCCTTTTGGCTCTGACGGCCGCCGCCCTGCAGGATCAGTTCGAAGCTTTCAAGAGCCTCGGGGGCCTCATTGGCGTTTCGGTTTCCGCCGGCTTCCTGATCCTGATCGGCCTCTTTAACCTCACCATCCTCATCGAGGTCTGGCGCAGTTTCCGTCTGGCCCGGCGCACGGGCCAGATCCATGAGGACGACACCAATGCGCTGCTGGCGCGGCGAGGTTTTCTGGCGCGCATCCTGCGCCCGCTTTTCGCTCTTATTTCGAAGCCCTGGCACATGTATCCGCTTGGCTTCCTCTTCGCTCTGGGCTTCGATACGGCCACGGAGATCAGCCTGTTCGGCATTGCGGCGGCGAGCGCCTCCAATGGCGTCTCCTTCCTCGACATCATGTGCTTTCCCCTGCTCTTCACGGCGGGCATGGCCCTTGCCGATACGGCGGACGGGGTCCTGATGCTGGGCGCCTACGGCTGGGCCTTCGTGAAGCCGATCCGCAAGCTCTTCTACAATCTGGCGATCACCCTGATGTCGGTGCTCGTGGCCTTCGTCATCGGCGGGATCGAGGCGCTCGGCCTCATCGGGGAGCGCCTCGGCTTGCAGGGCTGGTTCTGGGACCTCGTGGCGGGCGCCAATGACCAGATGGCCCTGCTGGGATTCATCATTGTGGGCGTCTTCGCCGGCGCCTGGGCTCTTTCGGCCATGATCTACCGCCTTGGCGGCTACGATAATCTGGAGATCAAGGCGGAGGCCTGATCTGCGGATTTTGATCACTCGGCCGTCTTCTGCGTCTCCAGACGGAAGGGATGGGCCGGATAGACGCCCAGGATCTTCACCTCCCGGGAGAAGAACTCCAGCTCCTCCAGCGCGCGGCGCAGTGGCGGATCTTCCGGGTGGCCGTCCACATCGGCGAGGAACTGGGTCGCGGCGAATTCGCCATCGACCATATAGCTTTCCAGCTTGGACATGTTGACGCCATTGGTGGCGAAGCCGCCCAGCGCCTTGTAGAGCGCGGCGGGCACATTGCGCACCCGGAAGAGGAAGGTCGTGACCGGATGGGGCTCGCCCTGGGGCAGCCATTTCGGCGTCTTCGACAGGATGATGAAGCGGGTCGTGTTGTGCTTCTCGTCCTCCACATCGGTGGCGAGCGTTTTCAATCCATAGATATTGGCGGCCAGCGCTGGCGCCAGGGAGGCCCGTGTCGGGTCCTTCCACTCCGCCACTTCCCGGGCCGAGCCGGCGGTGTCGCCGGTCACCACGGCTTTAAGGCCCAGCTCCCGGATGATCTTGCGACACTGCCCCAGCGCATGCACATGGCTGTAGACGGAGCGGATGGTCGACAGATCCGCCTCTGGCAGGGCCAGCAGCTGGAAATGGATCGGCAGGAAATATTCGCCGATGATGTGCAGCCCCGCCTGAGGCAGGAAATGGTGGATGTCCGCCACGCGCCCGGCGATGGAATTCTCGATGGGGATCATGCCCAGATCTGCGGTGCCGTCGATGATGGCGGCGAAGGCGTCCTCGAAGCTGGCGCAGGGCAAGGGCTCCCAGTCCGGATAGACGTCGAGGCAGGCGATATGGGAATTCGCCCCCGGCTCGCCCTGATACGAGATCACCTTCTTCACTTGCATCTCCTGATCGTTCACTTGCGCGCCAGCATGACCCGGGCGCGCTCCAGATCATGGGGCGTATCCACCCCCAGCGGAACCTCGCCGACCACGCTGACGTCAATCCGCATGCCCGCTTCCAGCGCGCGCAGCTGCTCCAGCTTCTCGCGCTGCTCCAGCGCCGAGGGCGGCAGGGCGACGAAGCGCGCCAGGGCCGCGCGCCGATAGGCGTAGAGCCCGATATGGTGCCACAGCGGCCCCTCCCCATGGGGGGCGGTGGCGCGGGTGAAATAGAGCGCCCGCATATGGGCGCCGCTGAGGGGCGAGCCCACGACCTTCACCACATTGGGGTCCATGCGCTCCTCGGCCCGCGTGATCTGCGCGCAGACCGTGCCGATGTCCACGGCGGGGTCGGCCAGGGGCTCGAAGGCGGCGCGCACGGTGGCCGCCTCCACAGTGGGCAGATCGCCCTGCACATTGACCACGATATCGTGAAGGCCCTGGGGATCGGCAAGGCTCAGGGCCTCGAAGATGCGGTCGGAGCCGGATTGGTGGTGCATACCTGTCAGCACAGCCCGGCCGCCCGCCGCCTCGACGGCGGCGACGATTTCGGGGGCGTCGGCGGCTACAACCACCTCGCCAATGGCCGATTCACAGGCTCTTCGCCAGACATGGACGATCATCGGCTCGCCCTGGATGTCAGCCAGGGGCTTGCCGGGAAGGCGGGTGGAGGCCATGCGGGCGGGGATGAGGATGATGGCTGTCATGAGTCAGGCGGCAAAAGGTAGCATTGGTGGTTCTGCTTATACTGTTGCCAAGCGGGGCGCAAAGCGGGTAATCAACCGCGTCGTCATGGGGCCGGGTCATCGGCCTCGTACGCCCTTTCGCGTCTGATGCGCGGATTGGCTGAAAGCGGAGCCTGCAGGCATGGATTCTTTCGAGCTCAACAAGATCGCCGGCGCTGTGCTCGGCTCCCTCCTCTTCATAATGGGCCTTGGCGTCATCTCCGACGCCCTGTTCGCCGCCCCTCATATGGCCAAGCCCGGCTATGCGCTGCCTGGGGCCGAGGAGCATCATGGCGGCGGCGCGGCCGCTGCGCCTGAAGTGGTCGTCCCCCTGCCGACGCTGCTGGCCAAGGCCGACGCCAAGAAGGGCGAGAACCTCGTCAAGGCCTGCGCGGCCTGCCATTCCCTCGACGCCAGCGGCGCCGCCAAGGCGACCGGCCCGAGCCTCTATGGCGTTATCGACCGCGCGGTCGGCTCCACCGGTTTCGCCTATTCGGACAATATGAAGGCCAAGGGCGGCAAGTGGAGCTACGAGCAGATCAACGCCTTCATCGCCAACCCCAAGGGCGTAGTCGCCGGCACGAAAATGTCCTATGCCGGCGAGAAGGATGCGGCCAAGCGCGCTGACATCATCGCCTATCTGCGGTCCCTCTCCAGCAACCCGGCGCCGCTGCCGACCCCCTGATATCACCCGAAAACTGCCACAGGCCGGGCTCATGCCCGGCCTTTTGCTTTCTTGCGGCGCGCTTCCGTGCTATCGGCAAGTCCACCATGACAACTCGCATCGACAAACGCTTCGGCGAACTCCGCACCGAAGGCCGCGCGGCCCTCGTGACCTTTCTCATGTGCGGGGATCCTGACCTCGACACATCCTTGCAGCTGATCGAGGCCCTGCCGGGCGCAGGGGCTGACGTGATCGAGATCGGCATGCCCTTCACCGACCCCATGGCGGATGGGCCCTCGATTCAGGCGGCGGGCCTGCGGGCGCTCAAGGCGGGCGGGTCGATGATCAAGACTCTGGGCCTCGTCAAGGCCTTTCGACGCAACAACGACCATACGCCCATCGTGCTCATGGGCTATTACAACCCCATCTATGTCTATGGCGTCGAACGCTTCCTGCGGGACGCGAAGGCGGCTGGCGTCGATGGGCTGATCGTGGTGGATCTGCCGCCGGAGGAGGATGCGGAGCTCTGCATTCCCGCGCTGGAGGCTGGCGTGAATTTCATCCGTCTCGCCACCCCCACCACCGATGACAGACGCCTGCCCAAGGTGCTGACCAATACTTCGGGCTTTGTCTATTACGTGTCCATCAACGGCATCACCGGCGCGGCCATCGCCGACTATTCGCAGGTTTCGCAGGCGGTGCGCCGCATCAAGGGCCATACGGACCTGCCGGTGGCCGTCGGCTTCGGGGTGAAGAACGCAGCCAACGCCGAAGCCATCGCCGCCCATGCGGATGGCGTCGTGGTTGGTTCGGCGCTCATTGATGCGCTCAAGCGCTCGCTGGATTCGCAGGATCGCGCGACCGCCGGCACGGTGGCCGCCGTCACCGGTCTGGTGTCAGAAATCGCAGGCGGCGTGCGCGCGGCCCGCAAGGCGGTGGCGTGATGAGCGAAACTGACAACGAACCCGGCCAGAGCTTCGCCATGAACTGGATGTCGAACGTCGTCCCGCCGAAGATCCGCTCCTTCCTGAAGCGGGAGACGCCGGAAAACCTCTGGGTGAAATGCCCCGAGAGCGGCGAACTGGTCTTCCACAAGGATCTCGAGTCCAACCTCTTCGTGGTGCCCAGCTCCGGCCACCACATGCGCATGCCCGCCAAGATGCGTCTCGACACGCTCTTCGACGCCGGGCGCTATGACATGATCGCGACCCCCGAGGTTCCCCTGGATCCACTGAAGTTCCGCGACGTCAAGCGTTATACGGACCGGCTCAAGGAATATCGCTCCAAGACCAACCATCCCGACGCCGTGAAGCTCGCCGCTGGCGCCCTCGAGGGCAAGCAGGTCGTCGCCGCCGTGCAGGACTTCGAATTCATGGGCGGGTCTCTGGGCATGGCCGCAGGCGAGGCCATCATCACCGGCATGAACGAGGCGGTGAAGCGCAAGGCGCCCTTCATCATGTTCACCGCATCGGGCGGGGCGCGCATGCAGGAGGGGATGTTCTCCCTCATGCAGATGCCGCGCACGACGGTGGCGGTGCAGCGCCTGCGGGCGGCGCGCCTGCCCTATATCGTGGTGCTCACCAATCCCACGACCGGCGGCGTCACCGCCTCCTACGCCATGCTGGGGGATATCCATATCGCTGAACCCGGCGCCGTCATCGGCTTTGCGGGCGCGCGAGTGATCGAGCAGACCATTCGCGAGCGCCTGCCCGAGGGCTTCCAGCGCGCGGAATATCTGAAAGAGCATGGCATGGTCGACATGGTCGTGTCGCGCACGGACATGCGCGCTACGCTGGCGCGCTTGTGCAGCCTGCTCACCAACACGCCCCCGGCGTCCTAAGGCCTGTCCATGACCGGGTCCGATCTGATCCTGGAGCGGATGCTGGCGCTGCATCCCCTGAAGATCGACCTGTCCCTGGGGCGGCTCGAAAACCTGCTGGCGCGTCTGGGCGATCCCCAGCTGCATCTGCCCCCCGTGATTCATGTGGCGGGCACCAATGGCAAGGGCTCCACCGTCGCCTTCATGCGCGCGGTGCTGGAGGCGGCCGGGCGCAAGGTTCATGTCTATACCTCGCCCCATCTGGTGCGCTTCCACGAGCGCATCCGCCTCGCGGGCCATCTGGTGGACGAGGCGCGTCTGACGGCGGCCTTGCAGGACTGCGAGCGGGTCAACGCGGGCGCTCCGATCACCCTCTTCGAAATGACCACCGCCGTCGCCTTCAAGCTCTTCTCCGAAACGCCTGCTGACGTGCTGTTGCTGGAGGTGGGGCTGGGCGGGCGTTTCGACGCCACTAACGTGATCGCCAATCCGGCTCTGTGCGTCATCACCCCGGTCTCCATCGATCATCCGGAATTTCTGGGCTCCACCCTGCCCCAGATCGCCTTCGAGAAGGCGGGCATCATCAAGCCGCGCATCCCGGTAGTGGTCGCCGCGCAGGAGGAGGAGGCCTGCGCCGTCATCGAACGCCAGGCCGAAAAGCTGCGCGCGCCCATTCTGATCGGCGCGCAGGACTTCACGGGCCGCGAGGAGCATGGACGGCTCGTCTATCAGGATGACGCGGGCTTGCTCGATCTGCCGCTGCCCCGGCTCGCGGGCCGCCATCAGATCCAGAACGCCGCCACCGCCATCGCCGCCCTGCGTCAATTCGATCCCGGTCTTCCCGAAGGAGCCTTCGAGGCGGGCATGCAGCGGGTGGACTGGCCCGCACGCCTGCAGCGCTTGACCCCTGGCCCTCTCGTGGCCCACGCCCCGGAGGGCTCTGAAGTCTGGCTGGATGGCGGCCATAACATTGCGGGTGGCAGGGTGCTGGGCGAGGCCATGGCCGATCTGGAGGCGCGCGCGCCGCGTTCGCTTCTGCTGATCTGCGGCACGCTGAAGACCAAGGATACGGCGGGTTTCCTCTCGGCCTTCACGGGCCTGGCGCGGAAGGTTTATGCGGTTCCCATCCCCGGCGAACATGCGGGACGCGCGCCGGAGGAGGTCGCCGCCGCCGCCGCCTCAGTCGCGCTGGCGGCGGAATGCGCCCCCGGCCTCGCCGAGGCGCTCGACCGCATCGCCGCGCAAAGCTGGGACAAGCCCCCGCGCATCCTGATTGCGGGTTCGCTCTATCTGGCCGGTCAGGCGCTGGCGGCCAATGATGCGGCGCCAAAATAAACTGATGCAGCCATGCTCATGTTCGGCTATGATTGAATCATTGTCCGACCATGAGATTTCCCGATGTCTTCCGTTTCTCCCGCGCTTTCCATGCGCGCCCTGTGCAAGAATTTCGACGGGACGCCTGCCGTCAGTCAGCTTGAACTGACGATCCAACCCGGCGAATTCTACGCCCTGCTCGGCCCAAACGGCGCAGGCAAGATCACCACGATCCGCATGGCGGCTGGTTTGCTGTTGCCCGATTCGGGCTCCATCGAGATCTTTGGCGTCGATGTCGTCCGCGAGCCCGTAGCGGCCAAACGCATGACCGCCTGGCTGCCGGACGAGCCCGCGCTCTATGACAAGCTGGACCCGCTGGAATATCTGGAATTCGTCGCTGGCCTATGGGGCGTGGAGCCCGCGCTCGTCATGAGCCGGGCGCGTGAGCTCATGGAGGTGCTGGAGCTCTGGCCCCATCGCCATGCCCGTTGCGAGGGCTTTTCGCGCGGGATGAAGCAGAAGGTGGCGCTGGCGGGCGCGCTCATCCATGACCCCATGTTGCTGCTGCTGGACGAGCCTCTGACCGGTCTTGACGCCGCCATAGCCCGTCAGGTGAAGGACCTTCTCACGGCGCGCGCCAAGGCGGGGCGAGCCATCATCCTGACCACCCATATTCTGGAAGTGGCGGAGCGGCTGGCCGACCGTATCGGCATCATCCATGCTGGTCGCCTCTGCGCCGAAGGGACGTTGGAGCAGTTGCGGGCCCGCACCGGTCGTGCGGGAGATTCGCTGGAGGATGTCTTTCTCGACATCACCAGTCGGGCGACCGCCCCGTGAGGTTGCGTCCAGGCTCCTTTCCCTGGCTGGTCCAGCATGATCTGCGGCTTCGGTGGCGTCGCTTTCGCAGTCATTTTTCCGGCCGCTCCTCAGCCAAGGTTCTGGGAATATGCCTGCTTGGCGCGATTTTCATGCATGTGATCTCCGGCCCCTCGGCCAATCTTTTCGTCCCGCTCAAGGGCGAGGCGCAGACGCGGGTTCTGGCCACCGCGATCCTGTTCACGCTGTTGTGGCAGATTTCCCAGGCGATCAGCCATTTCACGCGCCTGCTCTATTCCCGCAGCGACCTGGATCTGCTGCTCTCCTCCCCCATCTCCCCGCGCGCGGTGGTGGGCGCTCACGCCTTTGTGGCGGCGATCGAAATCATCATCGTGGTCGGCGTTTTCCTTTTTCCCATGGCTGACATGATCGCCTACAGGATGGGGCCGGCATGGCTCGCCATCTATCCCGCCTCCGTCGCCTCCGCGCTTCTCGCCAGCGCTTGCGGGCTCGCCATCACAGCGGGGCTGTTCCGTCTGTTCGGCCCTCGGCGCACCCGCACGGCGGCCCAGATCACCTCCACTTTCATTGCGTCGGCCATGATTCTGGGCGGGCAGTTCGCCTATCTCGCCACAGGCCCGACCCAGGCCACCAAGGCGCTGGTGCAAAGGCTGCCGGACGCGCCAGCCTTTGCGGAATGGTTGATCGCGGCGCCGATTCGCGGCGTTTCAGGCGATGTCCTTTCCCTGTTTCTCTGGTCAGTCCTTGGCGTCGTCGCTTTCGCCCTGGCCGTTCTGCATTTTGGTCCCGGCTTTCTGGATGGCGCCATCCGCGTGAAAGGCGCCGGGGACCGCCAGTTGGCGACGCGCCAAAGGGCCGACAAGCCCTTCCATCCCGGCGCGGGCGCCGCCCTGCGCCGCAAAGAGCTGAGGCTGTTGGCGCGCGACCCCTGGCTTTTTTCGCGGGCGCTCTTGCAATTGCTCTATATCGCCCCGGTCTGCGTCGTCATCTGGATGAGCCGGAACGATCCATCCCTGTTGCTTCTGGTGGCGCCGGTGCTGATCATGGTCCTCTCCCATCTGGCGGGAATCCTGGCCTGGCTGACCATTCTGAATGAAGACGCGGTGGACTTCATGGCGACGGCGCCCGTCACCCAGGACGCGATCCTGCGCAGCAAGCTCCATGCAGTCGCCTTGCCGCTTGGCTTCATCCTGCTGGGGCCGGCGCTGGCGCTGGGCTGGTCCGAGCCTGTCAACGCCCTGTTGATGGTCATTTTCGCCATCGCCGCCTGCGTCTCCACGGCGCTGGTGAATATCTGGCATCCCGCGCCCGGGAAGCTTGAAGCTGCCACGAGCCGCCACAACCCGCCCAAGATCGTGGCCTTGAAGGAAAACATGCTGTCGGTTTTCTGGGCGGTGGCCTGCGGCGCCGCCATCACGGGGGAGGGGTACTGGGTCTACTACGCCCTGGGGGCGCTGCTCTTCCTCTGGTTCAACCGGCCCCGCCGCAAGGCTCTGGCTTGACAGGCCGGAGGAGGCGGGAGCGATTCACACAGGCATGGCGCTCGCGCGCGCGGCGGATTAAGGTCCGGCTCTGTTTTCGAGCCAGACGCGGATCCCATGAGCCTCACCCATCGCAATGTTAAGCCCGGCGACCATGTCTTTCTCGTGGACGGGTCGAATTTCATCTTCCGCGCCTATTTCCAGTCGATCCGGCAGGACCAGAAATACAATTACCGCACGGATCGCCTGCCCACCGGCGCAGTGCGCCTGTTC
>CANGTC010000108.1 GCA_947456505.1 Beijerinckiaceae bacterium | reverse complement strand
TCTCAAACCGGGTTTTCGACGACTATGACACAATCATAGAAGCGATCTGTGAAGCCTGGAACAATCTCATCGAGATCCCCGAAACAATCAAATCAATCGGGATGAGGGAATGGTCTCATGTGGGTCGATCCGAATAGCCGTTGGTATTAGTCACGGGAGTCTACCCGATTTTTCTCAGAGTAGTTTTTATTACATTCTCAGTACAGAATGAGGGCGCTTTTATAAATATACATATTTTTTCTGTAAAAAAATACAAATCTTTGTTTTTCTCATCAATATACAACGGTTTAGTTCCATCAAATACTTGCTTATAGAGCATGATGATCTTTCCGATCACCATCTCTCTAACTGGGTTTTTGGACGCACCTCCACGCTCTGCTTTATCTTCGAGTTCATGTGCGGCAATTAATAGGGCTCGTGACAGTTGTCGAACCACGCCAATCATTATTGGAGCTGCTTGATCTACAAGGGCGGTGGATAGTCCGTTGACGTCCAATTCTAGGTTCTCGTACGTGGGAGCAAGGGGCTCTCGGCCGCTCCCCCGCTCGGAACGTTGGTTGGGCATTCTGATAAAGCTTGAGATATTTACCCCGAAACTTCGCAAGAAAGCGGGTTCCGTCATTTTAGCCATTGCATGGCCGATTGCGCGGTCGAACTGTCTTGTGCCGACCTTGGGTACGTAAAATCTGCTGGAACTGTCGCCTTTGTGTCGTTGCCGAGGCTGATCTAATTCCTGGATTTGATCAGCAACACTGTCGAGTACACTTGCCGCATCCTCGAAATGTCTTGCTTGTAATTGCGGTCGCTTGACTGCGAGCGTCCTTTCCTCGGTAAGCCCAATGTCCTTTTCGTAGATGAGAACTGCCTTGGTGAGATCGTCAATCCATTTGTGGGCCATTTCGAATTTATGCGCCGGGACCCCTGCTTTCTTGAGAACAATCTCAAACGCTAGATGGTCAACCGATGTTGCGATGGAGCCTAGTTTCTTCGGGATACGCTTGATTGGCATATCATTGTGTCCTTCGAAGCAGAATTATATTCTCGTCGGGGTCGGCATGCTCAACGTCGGTGCATGCCATAACATGTCGCGCCCAAGCCTCCAGCGCCTGCTTGCGCTCAGGAAGGTACTCCGCCCGCTGGTAAACCTGTCCTACCGTTGTCATGCTGGTGGCCGTGGTGTGGTTCAGGATCTTGTCTGCCACCGCTGGGTTGAAGCCCGCGCCAGCGAGCCAAGTTACGCAAGAGCGGCGAAAGTCATGGAAGCGCCAGTCTGTTATTGCGTCCTGCGGGTTGTCGCCAGCCATGGCGCCTTCGAGGCGCTCCTTGACCTTGGAGAAGCCGCTGACGGCTGTGCGTCCATTGGTGGTGAAGATCAGGTCGGTATCGGTTCGGCGCGGCAGGGCGGTTAGGATAGCCCTCGCTTCAGTGGCCAGATGGACAATATGGGCCTTGTCGTTCTTTGCCCGTCCCGCTGGCAGCGTCCACGTCGTCCCGTCCAATGAGATTTCGCTCCAGCGCATCTCCGCGACCTCGTCCCGACGTTGCGCGGTCAGCAGCAACAGCTGGATCAGGGGGCCGAACGGGTAACCCAGCGTAGCCGACTTTTTATATAGGGTGGCGATCTCAGCATCGCCGAGAACGCGGTCACGTGACTTGTTGGCCGAGGGGATAGGGAGGTTGGCGAATGGGTTTTCTGTTAGGCAGCCCCTTTTGACCGCCCATGAATAGCATGCGCGGGCATAGGCGGTGGTGCGACTGGCAATGGGCCCTTTGCCCGCCTTAACCAGCTCGTCCAGCACCTTGAGCGCGTCATTCCGTTTCAGGGCGTCTGCTCGTCGCTGCATGTAGGGTGCAAAAGCCACCGAGATGGCTCTGATAGCCTCGCGACGGTAACTCTCCTTGTTATTGACTAGCCCAAGCGATAGCCAGTCAGACAGAAGCGCAGCAAGGGTAAGGCGGTCTCCCTCAGCCTGATTGAGTGCTTGCTCTTTGTGGGCTTGCCGTTCCGCGAACGGGTCCCGTCCAGCCGCTACCTGTCCGAGGGTATTCCTTGCGGCCAGCCTTGCCTGTTCAAGGGTGATCGCCCCCCAAGCGCCGAGGGGAATGCGCCGCTTGCCCCCTGTCGGGGTCCTGAACTGGACGAGGAAGTTCTTGCCGCCCTTGCCGGATATCCGAAGTCCAAGGCCTTGAACTGTGTCATCGAACACCAGTCGGTCCTTTTGACCGTCGGCGCAGGACAGCCCCGCGATGACCTTCTCCGTGAGCTTCATTTCAGCTTCCTGTGCGGACCCACAGCGGACCCAACGAGACTGCTATCTAATATCACTAGATAGCACTTAAGATAAGGGAGTGTTGTGAAAATCCCCAGATAATCGGCTTTACACCCGGGTCCGCCATATCTTGATGTCACTTGCTGCAACTTAATGACATAAACAGCACCTTATTTGTAATCAGTAGGTCGAGGGTTCGATTCCTTCAACCGGCACCAGCAAAATCAATGACTTAGCAGGATTTTAACAGCTCAAAATGGCCTGTTCCATTCTTCGGTAAGCGCACGGTAAGCGATCTCAGGAAATTCGTCCCTAACCGCCCCAATCTTGGTCCAGCGGCGGGCTCTCCTATAGTGGCTGCGTCACACTCTGGTGTCGGGTGCTAACTTGAGGCTCAAGGTAGGCTTTCGATAGCAGCCCCGGAACTGCGCAGTCACAAATGTTGTCGTTGGGGGCAGGGACTGTGAGTTGGGATCCTCAGCCTCTACAGGAAACCCGAAAGGCGGTCCTACATATAAGGCGCAGGATCCGACAAAACACCTTCCCCCACCGAGCGTAGCCACCCGGCCACCCAACGAAGCTATTTCGCCAGCGAATATATTTCACTCGCCAAAGCCTTGCTTGCGCTCGTTGTGACTGAGATCCCGTCTAGGATCAGTTTTTCATACGCCGTTGATTGCTTAATACCTTCGTACAACCGGCCCGACGGATTGTTGCCGCCGCACTCCTTCAGGGCCCGGTACCCCTGTTTTTTATAATCTTAATGGTGGATCACAAGTTTTAGAATGCGCCCTCGACGCCTGCCTTGCGCACCACATCAGTCCAACGGGCTATCTCGCTGACGACAAATTTGCTCAGGGAGGAAAGCGATTTATTTTGAAGCGGTTGGAAGCCTGAACGCACGATTTCTTCGGAGGTTGTTTTCTCGGAAAGGAATTTGTCGAGCTCGCCATGCAGTTTTTCCGCAATGGCGGGAGGAAGTCCCGATGGCGCGGCGACCATGAACCAGCCAGCAGCGTCAAAGCCCGGAACTGTATCACCGATGGGCGGCACATCCGGAAGCGTCGGGAAACGTTGCGTCGTGGAGACGCCCAGCGCCCGAACGCTGCCGCCCTGTATGGCGCCGAGCGCGGGGCCGATATCGACCATCATTAGAGGCACATGTCCCGCCGCCACATCATTGAGAGCGGGCAGGCTTCCCTTGTAGGGCACCATAGTCATCTTCAGGTCTGCCATGGAGCTCAGAAGCTCAACAAACAGATGATGAGGTACGCCCGGCCCGGAGGTTGCGTAGCTCAGTTGTCCGGGCCTCGCCTTCGCATAGTCGATGAAATCGCGGACGCTCTTCACCGGCAAAGACGGGTTCACAACAAGCATAAATGGAGTTCCCGCAACCAGTGCGAGAGGTTCGAAATCCTTAACAGGATCGTACGCCAGCTTCTTGTAGAGCGAAACATTCACGGCAAGATTGGTGCCCGACCCAAGAAACAGCGTGTATCCATCCGGGGCGACGCGCGAGACTGCCAGAGCGCCCACGATGCCGCCCGAGCCCGGCTTGTTTTCAATAACAACGGGCTTGTTCCACGCGAGCTCAAGCCGTCTGGCTATCATTCTCGCAAGCATGTCCGTCCCTCCGCCGGGCGCGAACGGGACAACCATGGTGATCTGCCGAGTAGGATAGGAGCTCGCATTTTCTTGCGCATTGACCACGCATGGTGTCATGGCAACAGAAAATAAAATTGCTCCAGTCACCGCGGACCTCAAAATTGCGGATCTCATTTGCCCTCCCGGCCTTTTCCAGCACCATAGGATATCAGGGTGCGGTATCTTTGCTTGGGAAGAAGTGTGGAGCGATGGCGGCATTTCGTCAAATCGTGATGCTGAAACTCTAATTAGATGGCAGGACGCCGAAATTCTTTTCCTGCTATGAACCAATATCGACAGGGTGTGAATTTACTTCACACGCGATAACCGCTTCTGAGCCCACTGCTTACGCAATCACAACCAAAATGGCAGCCCGCCGCATTTGCCAAAGTCCTTCAATTCTTGGGGCTCTGCTAGTGCTTGGCCTTGGACGGCGGTGCCTGAGCCATTAGAGCACGGCAGGCCAACCCATCAGCCACGGCTTGCTTACCCGCCTTATTGCCCAGCATGGCGATATGGCCCTGCCCGATGTGCTGGCTTTGACAACGCAGGACTGCCCCAAGCATCAGACTGTTGCCATACATGACCGCTGTAACGCCGTGTTTAAGTCTTAGCTCGAAGATTATCCTCTATCCAGATTGGCCAGCTTTAGTTTAGGTAGCTGGCTCACCGCCTCAAGGGGCACATCCGCCATGTCCTCGTCCTTAGCCACGATCAGAACTGCTCTTGGTCTTGCCGCCCTTCTCGGTGCTCTAAGCCTGTGTGGTGGTGCCGTGGCGCAGGGCTTGAGCGGGACGGGCCCGGGTAGCAATGGCGGGAGTGCGGCGGATGCCCTGCGCGGTGCTTTCGCAGAGCAGACGCCGGAGCAGCGTCGTGCCTTTTGCGGCCGTGTCGCGCAGGCGGCGGTGAGTTGCGGCACTACCGAGATTGCCGCCTTGTTGACCTGCCTGATACGCACGCTGCCTGTTCAGGATTCTGCCCGCGCCGCCCGAGTTGCAAATGCTTCGCGCGGGAATGTCAGCGAATTGATGCGAGAATGCGGCATCACCTTGGGCCGCTGATTGGGATCAGGAGATGAACATCAATGCTTTCAGGCACTAGCCCAGCGCGGGTATTGTGTGCGAACCCGCCTCCCCCTGAGCCCTCGCCGCCAGCAGGACCTGCTTGAAGGCGTTCCGCTGCTCCGGCGTCAGCAGTCTGGCGTCGATCACCGTCACGTCAGTCCGAACTTGGACAGCGCCGCCATCAGGCCCGGAGACTTCGAGCTTGGCATGCGCGTGGTCCCACCCAGAGGCGGCACGTGAGCGGTTCCGCAGAGCCCACTGGATGGCCTGCGCGTTGCCAGCGCCGCCCTGTGTCACATCCAGCAGGCGTGTCTCCCAGAAGGCGGTGGCAGCCGCCCTGCCAGCCCTCACGGCCACGGAAAATTCGGGGTGGACCCTCTGCCACTCGTAGAGACTGTCAGGGTGCACGCCCAGCAGGGCGGCGCAGCCGTCGAGAGAACGGCCCTCTGCCATCAACTCGACGACACGGTAGCAGTACTCCGGGCGGTACGATGTCGGTCGTCCGGGGCGGCGATTGACTGGGGATGGTGCCAGAATTTGTTTCATATCCGAAACGATATCAAAATATGGTTCTTTAGAAAAGCTGCTACCAAAAGGCTGAGTTCACTTTCACCGTTCCCAGAAGCGGATATGGCATTGCTCAACACCCGAAGTCGCCCCTGAGGGGCCGCTGAGTGAGCCCGGCCACCTTGGAAATTTCAAATGCAAAGCCGCCTACGTGACACGAGAGAACCCCAGTTTCAAGAAATCTAAGCGTATCTCAAGCCATTGATCATCAAATTGTATCCGAGCGCGCTCACGACTTATGGCTTCCACGATATAGATCCTATTAAGCAACCATGGAGCCATGCGACCATCGGATAGATGACTTGTGACGGCCCTCCAAGCGCCGTTGAACTCGTGATATTTGGCAAAACCGCCCTTGACGGTGAACCCATTTTTATCGAGCCAAGCTACTGTCTCTGTGTGAACGAATTGACCCAATCCACGAAGGTCGCCATCAAAAATTGTATCCGCCACCAGTTGCGGTGATATGTCGTGCGGTTGTAAATCCATGCCTAATCGAACATGAATTTTGCGGCGCGTGTAAGCACTTAGTTCATAAAAACAAGTCTGGCGTAACGTTATGTGGGCCTCTTCAGCGCGAAATATTTGCTGAGCCCGTTGCTTCGAAATACCAAATTCTTTTCCAATAGTCGTGAAGCTAAGTCCGCTCCTCCTTTTTTCGTACACGGACCGAGCCAAGTCATCTTTTCTCTTTCGCTCCATTTTGTCGCGCCTTCACCTCGACCTAGTAATGTGTGGACTTTTTATCACACAATTTGGATGCAGCAAAAACTGCATACTTTTTGGGCACGATGCCTATGGCTTGGCATTGTGGATCTAAACATTGTTTGTCACAAGTACATCACAAATTCGACTCATAGGAGACTGATATGTTTGGTAAGAATCTTTCCGTTGCGGTGGCTGCGTTGCTTGTTGCGGCCCCGGCTTTCGCCGCCGATCTTGGCAAGAAGAAGGCCCCGGCACCCGCGCCCGTCGTTGTCTCCCCATGGGACTTCACCGTCGGCGGTGGTCTGACCTCCAACTACCTGTTCCGCGGCATCAGCCAGTCGAACAACGCCGCCAGCGTCAACGCCAACGCCGAGCTGCGCTACACCTTCAGCGACACTTGGGCTGCTTACGTCGGCACCGCTGGTTCCAGCGTCAAGCTGACGGATCAGGATCAGAGCCCGAACATGGAGCTGGACGCTATGGGTGGCGTGCGCGGCACCTTCGGCGCTTTCTCCACCGACGTAGGCGCGATTGCTTACATCTACCCGGGCCTTAAGACGCCTTCAATCGGCAATGGTCCGAACAGCCCGGTGTTCCCGACCAACCCGACCTTCTACGAGGGCTACGTCAAGCTCGGCTACAACGTGACCGAGACCATCAGCCTCGGTGCCAATGCTTTCTATTCGCCCAGCTTCCTCGACACGGGCGCTTCCGGTACTTATCTCTCAGCTACGGCCAAGTGGACTTTGCCGATGGACTTCGCCCTCTCCGGTGAGTTTGGGCATCAGTATCTCGGAACTACGGACTCTAAGCATTTTAATACCGCTAATGTGGCTAGGTATAACATGCCTGACTACAACTACTGGAACGCTGGCATTTCCTACAGCTACAAGTTCGCCACCCTTGACCTCCGGTACCATGCAACCGACATGAGCAAGAATGAGTGTGCTAACATCACCATGGGCACCAACGGTTCGGGCACTCAGTCCAAGTACTGCGGCACGGCGGTTGTCGGCACAATCTCCTTCGCCCTCTCCGGCAAGGACGTGAAGTAATCCTTGCCAGCCAATCGGTGTTAGGTTTGGGCCCCCGCTTTCGAGCGGGGGCTTTTTTGTGGCGAATTACAAGTGCCGCGAGGCATTAGATGTCCTCTCGCGAACGAAAAAGTGAAAATATCATCACGGCAGGGGCGCAGCTCCGACGCGCTGACCAACAGTTTCAGGGCGTAGTAATTGTTCGGTCGACTAGTAACCAGTGAACAGCAGCCGACAGCCGCCCGCCTTGCTCAAAGCCCTTGCGTTCCTCGTGAGCGTCCTGCCGATGTTCCTGCTGGTGAAGTCGCTGCTTTTCAAGCGCAGTGCTGGCGCGAAGGCGGCGGTGTCCAACTTCAGCAGGCAAGTGGGTTATCTGGCCACGGGGATCGGGGCCATTTTGGGGGCGGCGACGCTTTACCACTTGGTGAATGCTTGGTTCATGTAGAGCCTGCCTGATCTTTGGACTGATGCGGGCACGGCAGGAGGGCGAGCCAAACAACAGGGCCAAGTGGCCAGAAGGCCGGGACCTCTCTGACATCGCAACAGCATTGGGCGCAATTGGTTAGGCGGGTAGCTCTGGATGAGCGTAGGGGCGCAGGCGGCTGATTGGGCCAATGGGGCGGCTCGCTGCGCATCTGAAGTCTTCTGGACCGATCCTGAGGCGTCCGGCGGGTGTTGGCGCAAGTGGGCGTTTCTTCAGGGGACGACAGCCTGCTCGTTGTGCTTACTGGAGCAGGGTGAAGGGTGCGGGGTGCGATAAATCCAAGTTCCTATCGGTGGCTGTCATTATTTGCAGCAGCGGCAGCCCTGACCAGCCAGGTCATTTCAGTTCTATTTTCTCCTTTTATAGTATTTTCCTATTTTGTATTTTCTGCACCCTAAAGTAAAATAAATCCAATAAAAACAAGGGTTTTTTTATAGGGTGCGATGGTAGGGTGCGATACTTTTCATCGCACCCCTTTGCGCATCGCACCCATGCTACAACATGCATCACGCGAAGCCGTCAGGTTCCTTTTCCACCTGCCGATGGAATGCACGTACCTTTTCGATGGCCTCATCGCTGGTCATGATCCCTTCACGGAACCAAACGTAATGGTCCCTTGTTTTGATCTTGACGCGACGGTCCTCGATCTGGCTGTAACCGTGCTCAGCCAGAATAAGCTTGATAGATCTCCCCGTGAGCGTCCCCTTGAACTCCATGTTGAGCAACTTATTCAGGTGCGTCACGTCGATCACGTCCGGCCCGACGACCTCACAGGCATGGTCCTGAATGGCTTCCTCGAACATCTGGCGGTCTTCAGAAACGCTGAGTGCACGCATCTTGTTCAAGCCGGAAGTCTCAGGCGCCCTCCCAGCCGGAGAGAAATCAGCTGAAATCTCATAGTCGTTGAAGAAGCGGGCGAACACGTCCGGGCGAGTGTTGAGATCATCAAAGAGCTGATGGAAATACGCTGCCACCCCCTCCTTGCCCCCAAGCTCGTTGAACAAGTCTTCCTTGCGCGTCTGGCGGGTGAAGATCACGCAATACCGCCGGTCCCCGTCGCCCACCGGGATCGCGTCTGCGTGATTGGTCATCATCATGTAGGATGTGAAGTTGGGGACCGTCCGCTCGTTCTTGTTCTTGGACACGACCGGGATCTGGTCGTTGGTGATCATCGGCTTGAGCTTGTTCAGGATCGCGTACTTGTTCAGGCCCTGAATGTAGATTTCCTCTACGCAGGCCAAAACGGAGCCCTCGGCCCAGCCCGTGAAGTTCGACGCGATGGCCGTCGTCGAGACGACACTGGTCTGCTTCCCCATCATGCGTTCCATGACACGGAAGAAGTAGGTCTTGCCGTTGCCCTCGATCCCTTTAAGCAGCAAGGCCCACTGCACCCGCTTGCCGGGGTTCTGGTACACGAAGGCCATGAAGTCGAGGACGATGCGCCTCTCGCGCTCCACGCCCACCGTCAACGCAAGGTGGCGCAGGAACCGATCCGCGACGGCCTGACCGTCATCATCCAACGCCGCGCAGGGTTCCACGCCATCCTTCTCGTATGTATTGAGGTAGGTCAATCCGGTATTGGCGTCCGTGAAGATCGGCCCGAAGCCGGGCCAGTACATCTTGGCGGCAACGCGGGGGATCAGCTTGTTGCGCATGAGGTAGGTGACGGCGTCGAGTTCTGCCGCGATGACCTCGGGCTCCCCGGCGTGGGCGATGCGAAAGGCGTCTGGCTTGACCGAGTGCCTAGTGCTAATCCGCTCGAACGTATTCTCTCCCGCGCAGTGGACGGTGTCCTTGGCCCACTCTGGCGTCTCGGCGTCACCGCCGAAAAAACCGTCACCCGAACTCTTAACCTTCTCCGGCTTGAACGCCTTCTTGACCTCGGACAGCGTCATCCCGGCGACCTTGCAGAAGGCGATATGGGCCGCGTTGGCGATCATCGAGCGCCCGTCCATGTGGAGCTGCGCCTCACTCATGGCGGTCATCTTGTTGCGCAGGGCGGTGTAGGCGTCACGGGTCTGCAACCCCTTGGCCTCGGCGATCAGGCCCTCGAAGATCGAGCCAGTTGGCTGAATCTCCACCGCCGCCCTTAGGCCACCGGCGCGCTTGATAATGGTAGCAAAGGTCAGGGGGTTCTTGTGCCCGCCAAAAGACCGCCACTTCATCTTCATTTGCCGAGGGTCGTGCTTGGGGCTCTTCTCGCTCCACGACAACCAACGCGCGTAGCCATCCTCGGACTTACGAAACTGGTGGGCCAAGGCTATGCCAACATCACGCCACTCGTCATAGTCCTTGCCGTCGGCGGGATAGTTCTCCAGCGTAGCGTCAACATCTTCGTCGGTGAAACCCTTCGGCTCGGCGGCCACCAAAATCTCAAGATCGTCCAGATCGTCCTCGTCCTTCCCAACTGAAATCGCGATTCCAGTCCCCGTAACTTCCCAAGCGGATCCGTCGCGGCGCATCGACCAAGGGGTGACGCCCTCCTTGTGGCTGGGCAGGAACATCAACTGCGCCATGGTGAAGCTGCACGGGTCCACGGCGCCGATGTCCACGAGGCGCACGATGTCGTTGACGACCATGCGGTGTTCAATCTCGTTTACCGGACGGCTGAGGGGGATGCACAGGCGCAACCGGGGCACATCGGGCGTGTGCCGGAAGGTGGAGTACGCGACGAAGGCGCAGGGCATCGTCAACTCAAGCGCGAAGCTGATCTCGTCGAGCGTCCCCGTGGGCGTATCGAAGTCGAGCGTGGCGACAGTGCGCGAGACGATGTTGCCGTCTCCCCGGCCTTTGGTCTCGTAGGCCCGCACACCGCCCACAAACGCCTCACGGGCGCCGGACGCCTCCTTGCTGGGGAAGGCCACAAACGTGCTGAGGGTCTTGGCGAATGCGTCCCACTCGGCCTCTCTGGTCTCAGCAGAGCTGAAATTCTGGCAGTAGGTGTATTTGATTTTCATGGGTTCAGCCTTTCCTGGGCTGAGCCGCCGTTGCGAAGTACGACTGAAAATGCTATGAATGCAGCTGTTGAGACCGTTGTTCATAGCCTATCGGGCCGTCTTCGGGAGAGGGCGGCTCGATGTTATTTGATGGGGTTGTTATTCAAGTTGGGTTCGCTGGTGTGGCGAATGGGGGCGCCAATCTGCTTCAATGCCCATGCCTCCAGCGTGTCCTTCTCGTAAATGACCATGGGGCCAACCTTGCGGTACTCCGGCCCTCCGCCCACGCAGGCGAGCTTGGCTAACGTTTTTTCCGAGCCGAAGCCGAAGGTCGCCCTGAGATAGGCGCCAGCGTCCTTGCGGCGAAAGAATTTTTTGGAAGACATAACCTATTCTCCAGTTGGACCTCGACCCGCGAGGACGCTTGGAGAATGCCTGAAAGTGACTGGTATGACTTTTAGGGGTTGATGCCTACAAATGGCGTTTCAAGGAGTTTTCAACATCCTCTTTGATCCAATTTCCTTGCGGTCTTTTCTGTCACGAGTGAGGCTATTCAGGGTCTCGACAACATCGACGTGTTTAACCCCAGCCATCGCCAAACATTCTTCAGCAAACCGGACAAAAGGGCCGGGGTGCAGATGGTTCGCTGTGACCGCTGGAGTTTGGCCCGTGCTTTTAAGCCAAGTGAGCTGAAGGTTTATGATGAAAGCCTTCTCTGCTGCTCGTTTGGCGAAGTTTCTTCGCTTTTTCGGCGCGTGTAGTTTGGTGTTCCACCGCCGGGGAGTATCGTCAGAGCCACCTTCCTCTGGTTTCCATTTGCCACCTGTCCTGCACAAATGAGCAATGTTCTTGCAGAGCCGTAATGGTTCGGCTGCTTCAGCGAACTGGGCGGCAGTGGGGAGAACTACACCAATACGGTCGCCCCGGGCGGAAAGGCTTTCTATGCTTTCTTTGGACAAATTAAGAAGGGCGGCTGCAACGGGTGCGATTGTTCGACGTTTTGCGGCTTTATACAGGCGATCAATTTCGTCATGCTGTTGATTGGCATTTTTAGCCGTTCTGTCGCGTTGGAACACCTCGAAGTCGATGCGGATCGATGCATCGAAGGCAGAAAAATCTTTGATATCTAACTTATGCATTTCGGCGAGTTGCTTGATTTCCGCGCTACTGATCTCAAACTTGGAAGCTTGGTTCTTGGACTTAGGCATGCTTGTTCCCTTTTATGGGAGTGACATTCGCCCCGATATTCCGGGTCATAGCAGCCGAAATTGTGGAGCCGATGGTGTCAACCGCGCGCCGGAGGGGATCGACATCCAGATGCGCGTACCGCTGCGTCGTCGCCGACTGGCTGTGTCCGAGCAATTTCCCGATGACGGGAAGCCCAAGGGCTGCACCGGCGCCGATGCTGGCGAAGGTATGGCGGAGATCGTGGACCCGAACGCCATCAAGACCAGCGGCGCGCCTGACGCTGCTCCAAGGATTATTAAGGTCTGCGCGTGGGGCAGCGGGGTTCTTGCCCGGGATGATATAGGGGTTGCCATCTACGCGGGGGACGGCGGCGAGGACGGCTTGCGCGGCGGCGCTAAGATAGACGGGCTTCTTCCCGGTTTTAGAGTCGCGCAAAAAGAGTATCCCGCGCTCTAAGTCCACCTCAGACCAATGCGCGTTCAAGATCTCTTTTAGCCGTGCTCCAGTCAAGATCAGCAATCTGATGGCTGCTGCGGCATGGGGGTCGATCACCGTCCGGCGGTTCATATCTTTTGCGGCGTGCTTCGCGGTGGGTTTGGTTTCGTCCACCGTCCATTGCAGGCCGATGGTCTCTGCTTCGCGCAGGACGTCACCCAATCGGGCGAACTCCGCGCTTGTCAGGAACCTGTCGCGCTTAGCCTCCCTGTACTTTTCAATATTGCTGGTGGGATTTTGGTCACGATGGACCTCCCCCCGGCGGGCAGCCCAGTTCCAGATCGCTGAAATCAGGGCGAGAGCTCGGTTCGCTTGATGGGGCGTTCCGCTCAGGTCAGCATGGAGCTTCGCGACCTCCGCGCGGCTTACATCAGTGACGCGCTTGGAGCCTAGGGTGGGTGAGATGCATATGGCGAATATGCGGCGGTACTCAGCCTCGGTCCGTCCCTTGCGCTTCAGCGCCACATGCAGGCGGAGGTAGTCATCGGCCACGGATTGCAGGGTAGGGACGGCGCGACCCGCTCTGCGTTGCTCAACAGGGTCAGCGCCCTGTTCAACATCACCCAGCATTACCAGAGCAAGCGAGCGGGCTTGGTCTGGAGTAAGGCGGCCATGGTCGCCAACTACCACACGGCGTGAGCGGCCATCCTTTCGAAATTGGGCCACATAAGTCTTCTTCCCACCGGGATAGGCACAAACGCCGAACCCTGACAGCCCTGTATCCCAGAGGAAGGAGCGGTCCTTGCCCAGTTCACAGGAGAAGGCGTCTACCGATCTTTTTGATATCCGCCCTGTTGGCATTTTTGATCCTTGGGAAGATGTTCGG
>CANGTC010000107.1 GCA_947456505.1 Beijerinckiaceae bacterium | reverse complement strand
CGCCCCTTCTCGGAGATGCTCGCCAGAAGGTCGGAGAAGAAGGCCGTGTTCATGGACTGACCCAATCTCGGAAACCAATCCTGCGAGACTAATGACATGCGACCCCCCGGTCCAGCGGTGAAAGTGAGCAGCGGGCAAAAGCCCGTTCCGCCCCGATCACAACCCTTCAGGCCGCGCTTGGTTCCCGGGGTGCGGGCATTGACAAAGCGCCCCATCGGCTCAAATATGTAACCAAGGCTACACATTCGGGCGAAGGCTTCCAGCAACGGCTGGCAAGACCGCAACGAGAGGCAGGATGACCGATCTGGCTCATCACAAGGCAAGCTGGTCGGCGCGCACGGTGGAGGCCGGGCGCGCCGCCATCGAGGGTCGCCGCAGCGGCCTCGCCGCCTTCCTGCCCTTCGCAGGCCCCGCCATCGTGGCCTCCATCGCCTATATGGATCCCGGCAATTTCGCGACCAACATCGAGGCGGGGGCCCGGTTTGGCTATGCGCTGTTGTGGGTGGTGCTGGTGGCCAATCTCACGGCCATGCTGTTCCAGTCCCTCTCCGCCAAGGTGGGCATCGTGACAGGCAAGAGTCTGGCGCAACATTGCGGCGAGCGCCTGCCGCGCCCCCTCGTCTACGCCATGTGGAGCGCCAGCGAAGTGGCGGCCATGGCGACCGATCTGGCCGAATTTCTGGGCGCGGCGCTGGGCCTGTCCCTGCTCTCGGGCTGGCCGCTGATGACCTGCCTCGTGCTGACCGGCGTTGTCACCTACGCCCTGCTGCTGGTGCAGAATGCGGGCTTCCGGCCCATGGAGGCGCTCATCGGCGGCTTCGTCTTCATCATCGGCGCCTGCTATCTCATCGAAATCATGATCGCCCCGCCCGATTGGCGGGCGCTGGCGAGCGGGCTCTTCGTGCCCAGCCTGCCAGATGCGCGGGCGGTGACGCTTGCGGTGGGCATCATCGGCGCCACGGTCATGCCCCACGCCATCTACCTGCATTCCAACCTGACCCAGGGGCGGGTGCCCGTCAGCAATGATCAAGAGATCCGCAGGGTGCTCGGCTGGTCGAACCGGGAGGTGATGATCGCGCTGGGCTTTGCGGGCCTCGTCAACATGGCCATGGTCTCCATGGCGGCCTCGGTCTTCAACGCCAGCGGCCATGGTGATGTGGCGGAGATCGAGACGGCCTGGCGCACCCTGACGCCCCTGCTGGGCGGGGCGGCGGCCTTCGTCTTCATGCTGTCCCTGCTGGCCTCGGGCTTTTCCAGCTCGGTGGTGGGCACCATGGCCGGTCAGGCCATCATGCAGGACTTCATCAGGTTCCGCGTGCCGCTCTGGGCGAGGCGCCTCATCACCATGGCCCCCGCCTTCGTGGTGGTGGGCATGGGGGTGACGGTCACCGAGGCGCTTGTGATGAGCCAGGTGGTGCTGAGCCTGGTGCTGCCCGTGCCGATGATCGCCCTGATCTGGGTGACCGCGAAACCGGAGATCATGGGCGCTTTCACCAACAGGCGCTGGATCACGCTGATGGCGTCATGCGCCGCTCTGGTGGTTCTGTCCCTGAACGCGCTCTTGTTGTGCCTGTTCGCGGGGGTGGAGATTCCGGGGTTGGGGGGCTAACCCCTCACGCCTCCGGCGTCACCCCATATTGGGCGTCGTCGACTTTCTCCATCCAGTCCACATGCTTGCCATCGAGGGCTTCCTGCATGGCCAGATGCACCATGGCGACATCGGCGGAGGCACCGTGCCAGTGTTTTTCGCCCGGCTCAAACCAGACCACATCGCCCGCGCGCACCACCCGCACCGGCCCGCCCCATGTCTGCACGAGGCCGACGCCCGAGAGGATCTGCAGGGTCTGGCCCAACGGATGGGTGTGCCAGGCAGTGCGGGCGCCGGGCTCGAAGCTCACCTTCACCGCCCGCAGATGGGCGGGCTCGGGCGTCTCGATGATCGGGTCCTGCCAGACCGTGCCGGTGAAATAGGCGGCGGGCGCGCGGATGGACTTGATGCTGGGGGCTGCTGTGATGCGCATGGGATCCTCACTTCACCAGAGAGACGTTCAGGATGGCGGAGCGCCCTTCGGCCAGCGCCGCAAGCGCCCCGCTGAAAGCGGCGCGCAACTCCTCGAGATTCGCCGCATTGGCTCCGAAGAAACCGAAATGGGAGCCCAGATCCTCATAGGCTGGCCCCGCGATGAACACGCCATGATGCGAATTCGTCGAAACCGCCGCGCCCTGGGGATAATAGAGCTCATGACCCTTGCGCATGGCCTCGTAGCGCTGGTTGTTGCAGACCACGACGAGGATCGGCAGGTCGTAGGCCTTGGAAGCGCCAAAAGCCTGGATGATCGGGTTGTACAGGAAAGACCCGTCACCCACGAAGAGGGCCACCGTCTTGTCGCGAGCGGCCAGCTTGGCGCCCAGCGCCGCGCCGACGCCCTGCCCCAGCGCGCCGCCTGTCACCCGAAAGAAGCTCTGGGCGCGGTCGAGGGGCAGATAGGGCCGCATCTGCGGCATATGGGTGATGGTCTCATCCACATAGATCGTGTCGGCGGGCAGCATTTCCGCAGCCACGACAGCCAGCGCGATGCAATCGAGCCCCTCGGCCTTCAGCGAAGCCGCCTTGGCCTGATCGAACTTCGCCACAAGGGCCTCATGCACCCCGGCCCAGCGCGCCTTGCGGGCCGCCACCGCGCCGCCATCGCAATGGGCGGCGGCGGCGAGTTGCGACAGGGCGCTCGCCATATCGCCTTCCAGATAGAGATCCGCATGGAGGTTCTGATAGGCGAGATGGTGCTTGACCGGATTCTCGCCAATGGAGACGATCTGGCCCTTGCAGGGGCGCTTGTGCGCGGGATACCAGGGCGCCTTGCCGCCCGTCAGCAGCACCAGATCCGCATCAGCCAGATGTTCGAAGGTCTGGTACCCCAGCCAGAGCGGATGATGGCGCGGGAAATTCGTATAGGTGCTGGCGCGGCCGCAGATCACGGGGGCGCCGATGGCTTCGGCCAGCGCGACCAGCGCGTCATAGGCGGCGGGGTCGCGGCCCGCCTGCTCCGCCACGATGACGGGATTTTTCGACGCGCGCACGAGGGCGGCGACCGCCTCGATGTCCTGCGGCAAGGCCTGCGTTTTCGGCGCGGGAGCGGCGGGGCGCAGGTCGGCTGATTTCTCCCAGGGCTGCATCATCGCTTCCAGCGACATGTTGAGATAGACGGGCCCCTGCGGTGTACGCTGGGCCATTTCACCCGCCCGCACCACGGCCTGATGGATGTTGGAGGCATGGGTCACCTGCCCCGCCCATTTCACCAGAGGCTGGATCATGCGATGGGCGCCGCCGACGCTCACCCCGCCATACCATTGGGGCTCCATGGGCATTTCAGGGTCTTCGCCGAAGGTGGTGGATTCGCCGGACATCACGATCATGGGCAATTCCGCCTGGGTGGCGCTCAGCACCGCCATGGAGCCATGCATGAGGCCCACGCCCGCATGGATCATCACCGCCTGCGGGCGGCCCGTGATCGCCGTGTAGCCCATGGCCATATCAACCGCGAGGGTCTCGTGCCAGCAGTCGATGAAAATGGGGCCAGCGGCGCCCTCAACCTTCTGCCGCGCCATGGCCTCCCACACGGGGCTCCATTCAGAACCGGGAGAGGAGAGGATATAATCTACATTGAGGTTGCGCAGGGCCTCGACAATCGCCTCGCCGCCGTCGTGATAATTCTTCATATGCGCTCCCCCCTCTGCTTTGCCGTCAAGCGACGGGAGGAATTAGAGCTATTTGGGGCCAGATGGCAACACTCAGACGCGCTCCCAGAAAATATGCATGGTCGAACCGTCTGCGGCGGGATCGGTCACATAGATCAGGCGCTTGCCCTCGATGGAGGCGTGACGGATGCGTGTCGCGCCGATCCAGGCGGGGAAAATCGCCGCCTCGATGTGGTGATAGACTGTGCCATCCTTGACCTCGAAAGGCCCCGCATAGGCGACGCAGGCGGCTGCGACCTGGGCTTTCTCCTCAGCCGTCATGGTCGAGGGATCGGCGGTGGAGACTCCGACTCGATTAGCCGTAACCACCACCATGTAACCATCATGCGAATACTGGATGAAACCGGGGGTGGGCGGGAGCGCGACGCGCACCGATCCATCAGCGTTGAGCGTCTGTTGCCCGGCGTTGCGCCATGTGCCGACGATGTCCTGCGAATTCATATGATCCTCCTATGTCGCGGCAGCCTAGCCGGGTGCGAGGCGCGTGACCAGAGGGAGCTACAGTGCGCGCCCCCGCCTAATCCAGCGTCTGCCGGAACCGCCTGACGGCGATGGTCATGGCGATCAGCATGAGCCCCGCAAGCCAGAGGCCGTCGCGCTGCAGATCCGCCAGATCCGCCCCCTTCAGCATGATGCCGCGTACGATGCGGATATAATGGGTCAGCGGCAGGCATTCGCCGACCCATTGCGCCCAGACCGGCATCCCCGCGAAGGGGAACATGAAGCCGGACAGCAGAATGTTCGGCAAAAAGAACATCATGGCCATCTGCACCGCCTGCAACTGGTTCTGCGCCAGCGTCGAGAAGGTGTAGCCGATGGAAAGGTTCGCTGCGATGAAGAGGGTCCCCGCCGTGATGATGAGCGAGGCCTGCAAAAAGCCCACGGCCACATAGGGCGCGATCTTGCCCAGCATGATCTCCAATGGGCGGATCGGCATGGCGAGCAGGCTCTCCATGGTGCCGCGTTCCACTTCTCGGGTCACCGAGAGCGCAGTGAAAATGAGCATGGTCATGGTGAGGATCGTACCCAGCAGGCCGGGCACGATGTTGAGCTGGGAGGACCCTGCGGGATTGTAGCGCCGGTGCTGGCGAATTTCGAAAGGGGCTGGCGAAGAGGCGGCCACAGTGATCACGCGGTCGCGGCTGAGCGCGCTGCGCACGACGCCCTCCAGCGCGCCCAGCACCGAGCCCGCCGCCACCGGATCGGTCGCGTCGGCGGCGACCAGCATGGCGGGCGTCTCGCCCCGCCGCAGCGCCCGCTCGAAGCCTGCGGGGATCTCGATGGCGAAGAGCACGACGCCCGAGCGCAGCAAAGAATCCAGCTCCGCCTCGCCCGTCGCCACATGGCGAATGTCGAAGAAGGCGGTGTTGCGCAGGGCCGCGAGAACGGAGCGGCCCACATCCGTGTTCTCCTGCAGCAGCACCGCCGTCGGCAGATGGCGCGGCGTCGTGTTGATGGCGTAGCCGAACAAGAAGAGCTGCATCAGCGGAACGGTGATCATGGTGGCGAGGGTGATGCGGTCGCGGCGCAGCTGGATGAACTCCTTCATCAGCATGGCGAAAAAACGCGAGAAGGCACCGCGCGCGCGGGCGATGAGGAGGCTCATGGGAAATTGTCCTGCGCACGGCTCATGAGGTCGATGAAGACGTCCTCCAGTGAGGGCTCATCCGCGCTCCAGACATAGCGAGGATCCCTGCGCCACGGCGCGATGGCGGCCTCCAGCGCCGCGTGGTCGCGCCCACCCACATGCAGGCTCGCGCCAAAGGGCGCCACCATCTCGACGCCCGGCAGCTTCAGCAGTTCCGCCGCAAGGGTGTGGAGATCCTCGCCCTCGACGCGCCATGTCTGCAAGCCCGCAGCGCGCACCACCGCATCCACCGGACCATGGGCGAGCAAAGCGCCATAAGCGATATAGGCGATCTCGTGGCAGCGCTCGGCCTCGTCCATGTAATGGGTGGAGACGAGCACGGTGAGACCCTCCGCCGCCAGCGCGTGGATCTCGTTCCAGAAGTCGCGCCGCGCCTTGGGATCGACGCCAGCCGTGGGCTCGTCCAGGAGCAGCAAATCTGGTTGCGGAAGGATGCAGGCGCCCAGCGCCAGCCGCTGCTTCCAGCCCCCCGAAAGCTCGCCCGCCAACTGATCCTCCCGGCCCGAAAGACCCAGGCGCGCGATGGCCTCGCTGGCGGCCTTGCAAGCATCGGGCACGCCATAGACCCGGCCCACGAATTCGAGATTCTCCCGGATGGAAAGGTCCTGATAGAGCGAGAAGCGCTGGGTCATGTAGCCCACCCGCCGCTTGATGAGCTGGCTCTGGGTGAGGATGTCGTAGCCGAGACACGTTCCGCTTCCGCTGTCGGGCGTCAGCAAGCCGCAGAGCATGCGGATGGTGGTGGTCTTGCCCGAGCCATTGGGCCCCAGAAACCCGTAGATCTGCCCGCGCCGCACCTGCAGGGTGAGATCCTTCACCACCACGCGGGCGCCGAAGGACTTGGTTAGCCCCGCCACGTCGATGACGATGTCGGGCGCCTCCCGTCTCATGGCGCCAGCTCCACAGTCACGGGCTGGCCGACGCGCAGCCACTGCGGCCTCTCGGGCCGCGCCTCGATCTTGTAGACGAGCTTGCTGCGCTCCTCGAGGGAATAGATCACCGGGGGCGTGAATTCGGCCTGCTGGGCGATGAAACTGATGCGCCCCGTCAACCCCGGCGCACAGCCATCGCAACTCACGAAAATCCGCCCATCGATGGCGACGCGCGGCAGCACCTCCTGCGGTACGAAAAAGCGCACTTTCAAGTTGTCCGGCGGCAGCAGCGACACAACAGGCCGGCCCTGCGGCGCCACCTCGCCCTGCCGGTAATAGACCTCCTCCACGCGGCCATCGACGCGGGCGAAAACCCGCGTGCGCGCCTGCCGGGCCTGCGCATTGGCGAGCGCCGCCTGCGCGCCTTCCACGGCGAAACGGGCCGCGTCGATATCCTCGCGGCGCCCACTCAGACGCGCGACCTCGATCTGGCGGGTGATGTTTTCAAGCAGGGCTTTGTCGCGGTCGAAATTGGCCTGGGCCTGATCGAGTTGCTGGCGCGTGGAGACGCCCTTTTCAACAAGCGGGCGGACGCGGGCGATTTCCGACGTCGAGAACTCCATGGCCGCCCGAGCCTGGGCGCGGCTGGCTTCCAGCACCGCCACCTCCTCGGGCCGCTGCTGCGCCGCCTCGATGCGCGCCAGGCGGGCCCTGGCCTGATCCAGCGCCGCCTTGGCCGCCTCCACCTCGGCGGTCTGCACGGCGGAATCGACTGCAAACAGAAAATCCCCCGCCTTGACCTCAAGCCCTTCGGAGACCGCAAGCTCGGTGACCCGGCCCGACTCTTCTGGCCCGATGAACATGAATTCGCCCTCGACCCAGCCCTGATAGCCGCGCGACGCAGGCTTGCAGGCGCCAAGCGCGAGCATAAAGGCCATGCTGACGAGGACACGACGAGAAAAAGGAATCACCAAGGTTTCCCCGCAATCTGAGATCTCTAAATTCATGCGGGGGACAGGGACCTAAGTCCACATAAACAAATGGCGAATGCGGACGGTTGCGTCGTCAATGCCCCAAAATATCGGGAGACGCCGGACATTGGCCACCACCTCGCCCCTTTGCTAGGGTGCCTGCAGGTAAATGCATGAGGGGTTCAATGTCAGACGCCGCCGCCACCACCATTCGCGATCTGGCCCTCGCCAATCGTGTGCTCGCCCGCGAAGGGGTGCTCGACGCCTTCGGCCATGTGAGCGCGCGCAATCCCGACAATCCCCAAACCTATTTCCAGTCGCGCGGCGTCAGCCCCGGCACGGTGCGCGAGGGAGACATTCTCGAGATCGATCTGGATGGCGAGCCGGTACGTCCCACCAGCCTGCGACTCTATGGCGAGCGGCCCATTCATGGGGAGATCTATCGGGCGCGGCCGGACATCATGGCCATCTGCCACATGCACACGCCCTCCATCGTGCCCTTCGCCATCGCGGGGGAGGAGATTGTGCCGGTGTTCCATCTGGGGGCGGTGATCGGGCCCCGCGTGCCCTTCTGGGACGCGCGGGCCGAATTTGGAGATACGGACCTGCGGGTCGCCACCCAGGATCAGGGGCGCTCGCTGGCCCGCGCCCTGGGACCGGACAATTTCGCCATCGTGCTGCGCCGCCACGGGGCGGTGGTGGGCGGACTCTCGGTCGCGGAGATGGTCTTCCGCTCTGTCAATCTCATGCACAACGCGGATCTGCAATATCGCGCCCATCTGCTGGGCCGCGTCTCGCCCCTGACCCCGGGCGAGGCTGAGCAGGCGGCGAAGTTCAACCTGCAGCCCCATCCCGTCAAACGGGCCTGGGACTACTGGCTGAGCTTCCTGCCGCCAGACTGAGGCGCTATTCGGCGGCGACCCCCGTGCCGATCTGGCAGGTCACCCCGGTGCCGCCGAGCCCGCAATAGCCGCCAGGATTTTTATCAAGATATTGCTGGTGATAGGCCTCGGCGTAGAAGAACTCCGGCGCATCAAGGATCTCGGTGGTGATGGGGTCGAACCCTCTCGCCGCCAGCGCCTTGCCGAAACTCGCCTTCGAAGCCTCCGCCGCCGCGCGCTGGGCGGGCGAATAGCAATAAACGCCCGACCGATACTGGGTGCCCACATCATTGCCCTGGCGCATGCCCTGCGTCGGGTCGTGGTTCTCCCAGAAACATTTCAGCAGCTGCTCGTAGGAAATTTTCGCCGGATCGAAGACCACCAGCACCACCTCGTTGTGGCCAGTGAGGCCCGAGCAGACCTCCTCATAGGTGGGATTGGGCGTCTGGCCAGCCGCATAACCAACAGCCGTGGAGTAGACGCCCTCGCCAAGCTGCCAGAACTTGCGCTCCGCGCCCCAGAAGCAGCCAAGGCCGAACATGGCGGTCTCGAAGCCCGCAGGCCAGGGACCCTGCAAGGGATGCCCATTCACGGAATGGCGGGTGGCCGTGGGGATCTTCTGCGCCCGGCCGGGCAGGGCTTCGCCGGGGGCGGGCATGGCAGTGCGCTTGCGGAAACCGAACATGAGACCCTCCTGAGATCGGCCCATTTAAGCACGTCCCGGCGCCCATGGGGAGCCCGGGCGTCAGGGTCTGCTGCTATAGCCGATGATGGCGGGCGCGCGACGTTGCGACACCAGGAGACACAAAAGGCCCAAGGCTCCCAGCACAATCCATATGGGCAGACGCATGAATTCCAGCGCCACCGGGTCCCAAAGCCAGGGATGCAGGCGAGACGAGATGACACGCTGGATCTCCGCCTCCCAGTTTTTCAACGCCGCGCCCAGGACAGTAATGGAGACAGCGCCGCCCGCGATCGAACGCGTGCCGTCGATCACAAGGGCGGCGAAGGCGGCGGCGAGGGCGAGAAACCCCGCGATCCGAAAAGAGAATCGAAGCATGACAATCCAAATCTAGCCGATGAATGGTTACCAGATTGCCAAGGCTGAGCCGCCAGGCCCTGTCCATCAGCGCGGCGCGGCGGATCCCATGGCGCCCAGGCGGTCCAGCATCTTCGAAATCGCATCCACGCAGTCGTTCATTCGCACATCAACGGGGCATCGCACATCGATCTGCGCATCCCCCTTGCGCATGTGGAACCGCGCGCCCCCAAGGGCCATCATCCCCGGGCCCATCATATTGGGGGGCGGACGCATCATGTCTGGATGCATCCTGCCGAGATCGCCCTGCCCTCCGGCCGCAGGCCCGCCGCCACGGCGCATATCGTGGCCATCATCATGGTCGCGCCCGGCGTCGTCATCGCGATTCATACGCCAGCCGCGCTGGCTTCTGCCAAGGTCCTGCTGAATGAACTGCGGCAGGGGAGAGGGCGCATCCGAGAGCAAGAGCCCATCCGGACGCCAGGCGATGGGGTCAGACGTCTGCGCCAGAGCGCCACCCAAGGCCAGCGCTGAACCGAGCCCGACGGCCAAGACAGCGCAGACGGAGCTTTTCGCCTTGATTTTCATGAGATCCCTCTCCGAAGCGAGCAATGCAGGCAAAACGCCCCGCCCACCGCCCGGTTCCGCGCCGCCCGGCCTCCAGACGGATCGGGGAAAAAGCGAAGGTGAGGCCATGAGGCGCGTTTTGCAGCTTGGCGAGACGGGTCTGATGGTTTATGCCCTGCGCACGTTCGGACGGGACGGCGCGGCGCTGAGGCGCCGCAGACCTGGCAGAACATCAGCCTGCGCCTCGGCGTGCGCTGCGGAGGGGTGGCCGAGTGGCTGAAGGCGCACAGCGCGCCTGAGGCGCGCGTCCCCTCCAAAAAGTTCGCGTGCGCCTCGGCGTGCGCTGCGGAGGGGTGGCCGAGTGGCTGAAGGCGCACGCCTGGAAAGTGTGTATGCGGGAAACCGTATCGCGGGTTCGAATCCCGCCCCCTCCGCCAGTCACCTGTTCGGCACCATCCAAAGCAATCCGAAAAATGGACAAAAAAGCCCCAATATCCGGGGCCTTTGATCTTCACCCTGTTCGGAGCCGTTCATTCGAACACCCTTGTATCCGTCCCCGTTCAAGAGTTATAATAGGGGACAAAGTAGGGGACGGTACGGATCAGCTATGACAAGACGCGAGTTGTCAGCCGCTTTCGTGAGAACCGCTGGACCGGGTCGTCACTGCGACGGGGACGGACTCTATCTATTGGTGAAGAAGACCGGACGCCGTTTCTGGATCTTTCGATACAAGGTCACCGGAACCAAAACGCGGGAAGCCGGGCTTGGCCGAGCTGGTGAGTCCAAAAAATGCGTGAGACTGGCCGAGGCCCGAGAGAAGGCGGCCACCCTGTTCCGGCAGGTGAAGGCTGGCGTTGATCCTTTAACTGCCCGGGACGCGGCCTTGGCAGCCAGCAAAGCCGCCCAGCAGTATGCAACCATAAAAGGGATCACCTTCGCCGACGCCGCCAGACGCTATATCGACGCACATGCGCCCAGCTGGCGTAACACGAAGCATGCGGGCCAGTGGGCCGCCACCATTGAGACCTACGCCAATTCTGTCTTTGGCGACATTCCGGTGTCGGAGGTTGGCACAGCCCATGTACTTGCCGCTGTTGAGCCAATATGGGCCACGAAGTCAGAGACTGCCAGCCGTGTGCGGGGCCGCATTGAAACCGTATTGGACTTCGCGAAGGCCCGAGGCTGGCGCTCTGGCGAGAACCCGGCGGCATGGAAAGGACACCTCTCCTTGACCCTGCCCACCCGCTCAAAGATGGCAAAGGTCAAGCACCATGCGGCCCTGCCTTGGGCGGACATTGGCACCTTCATGGCAGATTTACAGATCCAGAATGGAATTGGTGCCCGCGCACTGCGCTTCGCCATCTTGACTGCTGCCCGCAGCGGTGAGGTGCGGGGGGCCCGCTGGCAGGAGATTGATCTTGTTGGAGCTGTGTGGACAATTCCAGCCGAGCGCATGAAGGCAGGCCGTGAGCATCGTGTGCCCTTGTCTGAACAGGCTTTGGCCGTCCTCGCGGAAGTGTCAGCCGCCCGAACCAGCGACGATCCAGCCGCCCTCGTCTTCCCCGGCCAAAGTGGAGGCCGACCATTGTCTGACATGAGCCTTACTGCCGTCCTGCGCCGGATGGAGCGGGGGGATCTTACCGCCCACGGGTTCCGCAGCACTTTTAAGGATTGGGCAGCCGAATCGACTGCATACCCCGCCGAACTTTCAGAAATGGCGCTGGCCCATACAATCGGCAGCAAGGTTGAAGCGGCATACCGCCGTGGTGACCTGTTCGAGAAACGGCGGCGGCTGATGGCGGACTGGGGGACTTTCTGCTCCACATCGAGCGCGGGTCAGGGGGCTAAGATTTCCCATTTGCGGGGGGTAACGTGATGAATGCAGGCATCGTCACAGACGAAATGACCATCACTTTGGGGCTAGAGGCGGCAAGAGCAGAAATTAACGCCCAAGCCATGTGGGAGGACGCAATCATTGCAGCGACTCTTCGCGAACGCTTGAACGGTTTGGCCGCAGAAACTACGGGTCCAGTCAATCTAACAAGGCAAAATGCCATTGCCTTACTTAAAATAGTATCTGAAACCTTAGATGAGCCGATGCTTCAGCAATCAACCAGCGGAGTTTTTATTGAGCATGGGGCCATAGATCTTCTTCGTAAACTCATTGACGCTATTGAAGACCTGAATGATGGAAAAACACATCATGCGCTAAAGCCCACAGCCACGGCTGCGAATGCTTCTCTTTCACGCGCAGAAAGAAAATACGAGCAGTTACTTCTAGAGAGTGTACTAATTGTTCAGCTTGCAAAGCAGTTTAAGTCTGAGGGTGAGGCTCGACGGTTCGTTGTTAACTGTTTACGAAAGAAAGGAAAAACTTGGCGCGGCAAACCAATCACAATGAAGACGCTGGAACGACGCAAGCATAGGATAAAAAAATACATATAAATCAATAATTTAAGATCCGCAAATGCCCCCGGCGTTTATGAAATCTGAAAATGTTCTCTTCCCTTCGTCCGGAACAGTTCGGGCAAAGGAGAACATTCATGGAGAAACTCGCATACACCCCCCGCGAAGCCTGCGAAGCACTGCGGATTGGTCGGACTAAGCTTTACCAACTGTTCGCCTCTGGTGACATCAAGGCCGTCGCACTCGGGGGGAAGACCCTGATCCCCCGCGCTGCGCTTGAGGCTTTCTTGGCTTCGCTGCCGGTGATCGTGATGCAGCGCCTGCCTGATGGCGATGCCACGAACAGCCGCACTCAATTAGGGGGCGAATGATGAACACCCCCGACGCTGAAGGGTATGGAAGCGGCGACGCTGAAGTAGGCCCTCATATCTCACCTGCCCTTACCCCAGAACTTGAGATCGCCAAGCGCTTCTTGGTGCGCATCACCCGCCGCTGGCCTGAGGTCTGCGAGGGAGTTCAGCTGGAAGTGACGGGTATCTTAAAAGTCGATGAGAAGACGAAGCAGGTTCGCCCCGCCCTATACCCGCCCACTGAGCAAGGCATTGTGGCTGCATTGAACTGTGCTGAGGTTCTGAATAGTCAGGGTTTCAATATTTACTTCGCGCCAAACCCAGTTGCACCTCAAGTAATCCTAAACCCCGGACAGCGTCCCAAGGATGTAGACACTGCTGGCTCTGTGTTTGCTTTTGCCGATGGCGATGATGACGCCGCCAGCAAGGCGCTTCTGGAAGATGAAACCTCCTCCATAATTGTAACTACGGGATCAATCCCCGGCCCCCGCATTCACGCCTACTGGGAATTAAAAGCCCCCATGCAGTTCGGTGAAAGCGCCCGTGCAGCAAATTTGACCAACGTTGAGGACGAATGGCGCACCTTACAAAAAGGGCTGATCGCCAATTTTCATTCAGACGTCCATGTGAAGAACCCCTCGCGCCTCATGCGCTTACCGGGATTCATCTCGCACGCGAAGGACGCCACACGTGTGAATGAACTCGTCACTTGGAGGGATACGGGGGTCGGTCCGG
>CANGTC010000106.1 GCA_947456505.1 Beijerinckiaceae bacterium | reverse complement strand
GCACCAGAGCGGGGCTGCCCGTGCGTTCCGTGCGGTCAAAAGCGCCTGTCATCGGCGTCTGGCTCATGTGCTGGTTCCGTGCCTATACTACAGAAGAGACTACCAACGGCCTCGATTCGCCCGCAGAATGAGGCCGGAGCACCCGGTTTGCAATGCTCGCTGGAAATCCATTAACCAAACATTAACCCTGATGGCGCGTGTTTAGGGTCGGTGTGTTAGTATTAATATTCAATGGCCGCTCCCGGCGGTCGGCAGGATGGAAGCCGCAATGCAGTCCTTGTTCGACAAATTTGGCTTAACCGCGACCTATGTGCTGAGCGCGATCGTCATCGTCGTTCTGTTGTTGGTTTTGCTGCTGATCATGCGAGCGCTCTTTTCCCGGCGGGTGCGTCCTGCAGGCGGGCGTGCGCGCCAGCCGCGGCTGGGCGTGGTGGACGCCTTCGATATTGACCGGCAGCGTCAGCTTGTCTTGGTGCGGCGCGATAACGTCGAACATCTCATCATGATCGGCGGCCCCAACGATGTTGTGGTCGAATCAGCCATCGTGCGCGGTGGGGAAGTCCGTCCGAGCGAAGCGCGTCGCCAGCCTGTTGAAGAGGCCGGCGCCGCCATCGCGCCCCCGCCGGCCCCTGTCCCGGCCCCGGGGCCCGTCCCGCCTCCGGCGCCCGTCATTCCCGCTCCCCCTCCGGCGCCTGTGCGCGCCGCCGCGCCTGGTTCAGCCACAGCGCCCACGCCCATGCCGCCCCTGCGCCAACCTGTCCCGCCGCCTCCGCCGCCCTCCCGCCAGCCTGTCGCCGCGCCGCCGGAAACCCCGGAGTTGGCCCCGCCGGTCCGTTCATCAGCCGAGGCGCCTCCGGTCGCCGCCGCTCCGGCTGTGGCGCCTGCTCCGGCTCCAACGCCTGTAGGCCCCCCTGCGCCTCGTCTGCCCCCTCGCGTCGTCCCTCCGCCGCGCTCGCCAAGCCCGCCGCCTGCATTGGCGCGGCCACCCGGGGCTGGCCTTGGTGGCGGTTTGCCGCCCCGTCCATCCGTCGCCTCGCCCCAGTCGCTGTCCCAAGCCCCTTCGGTTCAACCGCCTCGTGCGGATAACGGCGGTGCGGGCGCCGCCCGGCGTTTTGAATTTGGACGTCCTCCCCAGCGCCCCGGCTCTGAGCCGCCAAAGCCGAGTGAGCAGGACCTCGCCAAGCCAGAAGGGGAGGACGCGCAAGGCCCTGTCGCCGCCGCGCCAGCTGCTCCCGTTCCCGGTTCGTCGCAGGAGCCGTCAACCCAACTTCCGGATGCTGGCAAGCCCGCCGATCCCCTTGACGCTCTGGAAGAAGAGATGGCCAAGCTCCTCGGACGCCCCCCCGGCCAGAGCTGATCGCGCCATCGCCTGCAAACTGCAAACGCCGCTCCAGGGAGCGGCGTTTCAGCATGGGCTTTCAAAAAGGGCGTTTAAAACCATTCAGTCGTCGCGATAGACCCGCTCGCGCCGCTCATGGCGTTCCTGCGCCTCGATGGACAGGGTTGCGATAGGCCTCGCCGCCAAACGCTTAAGAGAGATGGGCTCGCCCGTTTCCTCGCAATAGCCGTAGGTGCCGTCATCGATGCGCGCGAGAGCGGCGTCGATTTTGGAGATCAATTTGCGCTGCCGGTCGCGGGCGCGAAGTTCGATGGCGCGGTCCGTCTCCGAGGAGGCGCGGTCAGCGATATCGGCGTGGTTTTCGTTTTCCGCCTGCAGGGCGGCCAAGGTTTCCCGACTTTCACGCAGAAGTTGTTCTTTCCATTCGAGAAGCTTCCTGCGGAAAAACTCCCGCTGGCGCTCGTTCATGAAAGTTTCACTCTCCGACGGCTGGTAGCCTTCATCAATTGTGCTGGCCGTTGCCATTCTGTATTGGCTCCTTCACCCTGAGGGCGGGGCCCTTATAGCGGCGCCGCACGGGGGTTACAACGTCAATGAAAAAGCATTTCACCACTTTCGTGACATAGCTACGACGCCGGGCTTTTGCAATGTAACCATGCTTTTCCGAAAATTAACGAGGAAGATGACAGGTCATTCAAAGTATAGACCTGATTTTTAATGGAAAATTTCACGGATAAAAAAGGCCGCCGATCCTGAGACCGGCGGCCGGGGTCATTTTGCCTGAGGCGCTGTTCAGGCCGTCATCGCCTTGCGCAGGTTTTCGTCGATCTTGTCGAGGAAGGCGGTTGTGGACAACCACTTCTGGTCGGCGCCCACGAGAATCGCCAGATCCTTGGTCATGTCGCCGGCTTCCACCGTGTCGATGCAGACCTTTTCCAGGGTTTCCGCGAACGCCTTCAACTCGGCGTTGTTGTCGAGCTTGGCGCGATGCAGGAGGCCGCGGGTCCAGGCGAAGATCGAGGCCATGGAGTTGGTCGAGGTCTCCTTGCCCTGCTGGTGCTGGCGGTAATGACGGGTCACGGTGCCGTGCGCCGCTTCCGCCTCAACGGTCATGCCATCGGGGGTCATCAGCACGGAGGTCATCAGGCCCAGCGAGCCATAGCCCTGGGCCATGGTGTCGGACTGAACGTCGCCATCGTAGTTCTTGCACGCCCAGACGTAACCGCCGGACCACTTGAGAGCGGCGGCCACCATGTCGTCGATCAGGCGATGTTCGTAGGTCAGGCCCAGCGCCTTGAACTTGTCAGCGAATTCGTTGTCGAAGATCTCCTGGAAGAGGTCCTTGAAGCGTCCGTCATAGGCCTTCAGGATGGTGTTCTTCGTCGACAGATAGACCGGATATTTGCGGATCAGGCCATAGTTCAGCGAAGCGCGGGCGAAGTCGCGGATGGACTCGTCGAGGTTGTACATCGACATGGCGACGCCGGCGGCCGGGAACTTGAAGACCTCCTTCTCGATCACCGTGCCATCATCACCTTCGAACTTGATGGTGAGGCGGCCCTTGCCGGGCACCTTGAAATCGGTGGCGCGGTACTGATCGCCATAGGCGTGGCGGCCGACGACGACCGGGAGGGTCCAGCCAGGCACGAGGCGCGGCACGTTCTTGCAGATGATGGGTTCGCGGAAAATCGTGCCGCCGAGGATGTTGCGGATCGTGCCGTTGGGCGACTTCCACATCTCCTTCAGACCGAACTCCTTCACCCGGCCCTCATCGGGGGTGATGGTCGCGCATTTCACGGCGACGCCGTATTTCTTGGTCGCCTCGGCCGAGTCGATCGTGATCTGATCGTTGGTCTCGTCGCGCTTCTCGACAGAAAGATCGAAATATTTCAGATCGATGTCGAGGTAGGGATGGATCAGCTTATCCTTGATAAGCTTCCAGATGATGCGGGTCATTTCGTCGCCGTCCATTTCGACGACTGGATTTGCGACCTTGATCTTCTGCATGGCGTTTCGACCTCGTTTCAGGGATTATCCGCGCGCGGCGTTGGGGCTCCGGCGCGAGGGGTCCCGCAACCGTCAGATCGCCCTATAGCACCGGCGCGGCGGGTGGCAAAGGGAGCCTTAGGTCTGATTGGCCTCAGGGCCCGTCGTTTCGCTCACGGGTTGAGCAAAACCCGCAGCCGATCCACCACGGCCGGGGGCGTCGCCTGCATTTCCACCAGCAATTTCTGCATGTCCTCGCCCCCGGTGGGGTCTGGCTCATCGCCGCCGCTTGTCTTGGCGAATTCCGCCTTCAGTTCGGGATCGCCCAGGGCCGCCATGAAGGCCTTGCGCATCTCGGCCCGCCGGTCAGGGTTCATGCCGGGGGGCCCAAGGTAGGGGCGTCCGAGGGCCAGGTGGGAGGACATGAGGCGAATCATGGCCTTTTTCTCGGGGGTGTCGGCCAGATCGAGGGCGAGGGGCACATCCCGCGCCAGCGGATGGGCCTCAAGGCCCATCTGCACGAGGAAGTTGATCTTGTTGTCCTTGAGCCAGTCGGGGCGGGAGGCCTTGAGGGAGGCGAAGCCAAAGCCGCACCGACCATCCACCTCGCCCCGCTCCACGGCCAGCGCCGTCTCCTGGGTGCCGAGATAACCGGTGATGACCTTGAATTTCGTCCCCAGAACCTCGTTGAGGACCGCCGGATCGGTGTCCGTGCCCGACCCCGCCCCGGTGCCGGCGACCGTCACCACAGTCTTTTTCGCCTCCTCCAGGGTCCTGACCGGAGATTTGAACCAGGTGGTGCAGAAGGCCACATCCTTTTCCAGCGACCCGATGGCCGCAAAATCAGCGATTCCATAGGCAGGCTTGCGGGGGCCGACCAGTGGCTCCACAAGAGGGCCGGAGGCGAAGGCGCCCAGAACCGTGCCGTCCTTGGGGGCCTGGCTGACCAGATATTCGAGCAAGCGCACGCCGCCAGCGCCGGGCATGTTCTGCGCCACCACCTGGGGCTGCCCGGGCAGATATTTGCCAAGAAAGCGGGCGAGAAGCCGCGCGCCGACATCGATTCCCCCGCCTGCGGTGCCGCCAATGTTGATGACGACCGTCTTGCCCTTGAAATAGCCCTCGGTCTGGGCGGCGCCGGGCGTGCAGATTGTGGCGCAGGAAAGAAGAGCCAGCGCAGAGGCTGTGAAACGGATGTCTGGAATGGTCATGATTCCCTCCCCTGAGGCGACTTGACGCGCCCATTTGCCGCAGGATGTCAGAATTCACAGGAAAAGAAAACGCTCACTAACTCCGCGCGGGGCGATGGACCTCTTGCCTTTCGCAGCCCGAGCGGCAAAGGTCGATCAAATGCTCTGGTTTCTGCAAGCGCACGGCGACTGCAGGCCGAAACTTGAAGGACCCTGTGATGATCACCTCCCCGCGTCAGATGCGCTTCGCTATCCCGTTTTTGCTGGGCGTTGGTCTGGCCGTCACGCCTGCGGGGCTGGCCTTCGCTCAGTCCAACAATGTGCGCATCGACAGTCTTAAACTTGGCAAGGGCGATGATGTCGTCGAGTTGAAGGGCGTTGATTTCGCCGGAACGAATTTGTCGAGCGAGGAAATTGACGCGCTGCTGGCATTGGATACGCCCGCTGACCGCAGAACCTCCCTTGGCGCGCATCTGAAAGCGTCAAGCGCTTCCATCGCCGAGATCGTCATTGGCGCGCCCGCCAAGGGCCCCGTGACCTTCACCGGCTTTCGCGCGGAGAATGTCGATCAGGGCAAGATCAGACGTCTGACGCTCGCAGGCGGGCAGGGCGGCCCCAGCATTCAGGGAGAGCAGGGGACCTTCCGCGCAGGCGCGCTCACGATTGACGAAATCGATGTGTCCTCCGTGCTGAACGGCTTGATCAAGGGCTCGATACTCTCCGCCAAGCCGACAGTCGCGCGACTGTCCTGGAATGGCTTTGAGGCCAGCTTCCCGGACAAGGATACGTCCGCCAGCGCGCCCGGCGGCAATATGATCAATGTGCGTCTGGGCGCGCTCGATGCGCAGACGCTGTTTGAGGGCGGCACGCCGACAAAGAGCACGACGGCGATCCGCAATCTCGTGGTTGAACTGCCCAAGTCGTCCGAAACCGGCAAGACCCTCGCGCAGGCGGGCTATGAGCGCATTGATGTGAGCATGACGACCGCCGTCGCCTTCAATCCGGCGAAGAAGAGCCTGATGATCGACGACTTCACGATTTCTGGCGTCGGCATGGGCTCGGTGGGTCTGCGGGCGGAGTTCGCCAATATCGATCCTGCGATGCTGAATGGCGATCCAATGGCGGCGCTCGCGGCTTTGATGACCGTTGAATTCGCCAGCACCGAACTGACCATTGTGAATGAGGGTCTCATCGACAAGGCCCTGGTGGTTGCCGCCAAGGAGCAGGGCAAAAAGCCGGATCAACTGAAGAAAGAGGCCGGCGCCATGGTGACACAGTTCGCTCCCATGATGCTGGGCGGCGATCCCTCGTCCCTTCAGGTGGCGGCGGCTTTGGGCGCCTTCATTCGCGATCCCAAGAGTCTGTCAGTCAAGGTGAGCGGCAAGGATGGCCCGCTGAAGTTTACGGACCTCGATTTCGACCAGCCCATGTCCATTCTGCAGGAGCTGGAGATCACAGCGGCCGCCAACGGAATCAGCAAGCGCTAGGCGGATGGATTATCGCAGGAGCCCGGCCTTGCGCAGGGCTTCTGTTATGGTTTTCTCAACATTGGAGAGAAGGGCGGGTTGCGGCTTTTCAGCAGGCGCAGCTTGTTTCCCTGCGCGCCTCGTCGACGCCGGAACGAGGACTTCCACATCCGCCGCTTGGGCTGGCGCAAAGCCAAAGAAACGCGCGATCTCAAGGGTCGAGGAGACCCCCACATCCAGCATGAAGGGGCCGGCGACGCCGACCCCAAGGCCCTTTGCGCTGGCGAGCGGCGCGCCGTGGTTCATGCCCGCGATCAGATGTTCTTCGATCCGCAACTCGCCAAACTCATCGCGCCATTGACGCAGGTAATGGAGGCCATGCGTTTCCTGCGAGGTGGCGTGGTGCGGTAGGGCATGGACATCAGTCCACTGCTTGACGATCTCTTGCGCGTTCGAGGGAACGACCGTGGCGTCCGCTTCTCCATGCCAGATGGAAATCTTCGGCCATGGACCGCGATGGGGCGAGACTGCGCGCACCAGAGCGCCCCATTCGTTGGCGCTGCGCGAGGCGCCGGAGAACATGCTGCGGAAGGCTTCGTGCATATTGCGCGCGCTGCCATAGGGCAGGCCCGCGATGACGGCGCCCGCCGCGAAGACCTCCGGATAGGCCGCGAGCATCACATTGGTCATGGCGCCGCCTGCGGAGAGGCCGGTGACGAAGATGCGGTCGCGGTCGATGTTGAGATCGCCGGCGATGCGTTCGATCATGTTGCGGATCGAACCCGCCTCGCCCTTGTCGCGCGCAGTATGGGCGGGGTCGAACCAGCTGAAGCAGGTATTGGCGTTGTTGGCGCTTTTCTGCTCGGGATAGAGCAGGGCGAAGCCATGGGCGTCCGCCAGGGTCGACCAACCCGAGCCCAGATCATAGGCCTGCGCCGTCTGGGTGCAGCCATGCAGCACCACCACGAGCCCCGGGCGGTGAGCAAGAGCCTCAGGCGCATGCACAAGCATCCGCAAATTGCCCGGATTCTGGCCGAAATTCTCGATTTCCACGAGCCGCCCATCCGGGTCCTCCAGGGGAGATCCGCCGGACGCGCGATGCAGCGTCTGTGCGACTTTTCGATAGTGGGCGAGTTCGGAGATGATTTTGCTCAGACCAGACATTCAGGCCCTTTCGGTTCCCGGCATCATAGGCCTTTCGGGTCAATGCTGCAATGCAGCATGAGTTCTTCATCTTTCGGCCTGCGGACGTTGCCGAAGCCGGAGCCGCAGGTTACACGGCTTGGCGTGCGCCTGCGGAATGGCGCAGCCCCCAGAGGACCAGCACATTGACCGGAGCCGGCACAGACAGGACACGTCCCGAAATCACCGGAGGCCCGGCGATCATTCTCGTGCGGCCGCAGCTGGCGGTGAATATCGGCATGTGCGCGAGGGCCATGGCCAATTTCGGCCTCTCTGACCTTCGGTTGGTGAACCCGCGCGAGGGCTGGCCACGCACTGGCGCCCTGCGCAAGGGCGCCTATGCGGCGGCGGCAGGGGCGGTGCATCTGCTGGAAGGCGCCAAGCTCTATGACACGCTGGAGGAGGCCGTGGCGGATTTGAGCTTCGTCTGGGCCACCACGGCGCGCGAGCGCGGTCAGGGCAAGCGCATTCTGCCCCCCGGGGTCGCCATGGCCGAGAGCGCCCGGGCCGTGGCTGCGGGCGAGCTGCACGGGATCATGTATGGGCCGGAGCGCACCGGGCTCGACAATGACGAGATCGCGCTCGCCGACTCCATCATCACCTTCCCGGTCAACCCAGCCTACGCCTCGCTCAATCTGGCGCAGGCCGTGTTGCTGACGGGCTATGAATGGTTCCGCGCTTCGCAGGGGGAGGTGCTGCCCTTTTCGCAGGTCGAGCGGTCGCCTCCAGCGCCGCGCGAGATGGTGCTTTCGTTTTTCGACTATTTCGAAAATGCGCTGGAGGAGAACGGCTTCTTCCGCCCCGAGGGCAAAAGGCCGGTCATGCAGCGCAATCTGCGCAACATCTTCCATCGCATGGGCATGACTGAGCAGGATGTTCGCACGCTGCGCGGCGCCATCGTGCGTCTGGTGGATGGGCCGCGCAAGGAAGCGCAAACGCGCAAGCGCACGCGTGCGCCCAAGATGAAGGTGGATAAGCCGGAAGAATAGATTATCAATGCTGGCGATGGGGGCCTTCTTTACAATAATCCGAACCGGCAGACCTTGCGTAAACACAGTGTTCACGCAATCTTTCCGTCTTTCGTGACACTCAAGGCGACGACATGATGTCATCCGTCACCCGCCGTTCGATTGTCGCTGCCGGGGCCACGCTGGCCCTGCCGCGCGCGCTGCGGGCGCAGGCTTTTTTCGATACGGATGTGGTCATCGTAGGCGCAGGCCCGGCGGGCCTTGGCGCAGCGCGCGCCTGTGCGCGCGAGGGTAAAAGATTCGTCATGCTGGAGGCGCGGGATCGCATCGGCGGGCGTGTGTTCACGGATGGGTCGCTGGGCGCGCCCTATGACGCCGGCGCTTTCTATATCCATTGGGCCGACCGCAATCCCTGGCGGCCCATCGCCAACGAGCTTGGCGTGAGCGTGCGCGAGGAAAACTCTCTGCCCTCTGGCGCCTGGTTGAGCTTTGAGAATGGCGTTCCTGTGGAGCGTTCGGCGCGCCGTCAACAATATGCGGAACTGTCCAAGCGCTTCGATACGGATCTCGGCGAGGTCCCTGATGTGTCGTTCGTCCAGCGCGTGGCCGATAGGCCCGAGCTCCTGCAGGGGGCCCGGGGTCTGGCGCGGATGGCGGTGGGCGACGAGCCTGACCGCATCTCCGCGCTTGATTACGCCCGGCTCTGGGATGGCGACGATTTCATCGTGCCCGAGGGCTATGGCGCGCTGGTGCAACGCTTCGGCGCCGCCTTTCCGGTGAAGCTTTCGACCCCTGTGACCCATATACGGTGGGACGGGCAGGGCGTAGTCGTCGAGAGTCCTGCGGGACGTCTCACCGCCCGCACGGTCATCGTCACCGTGCCTGTGGGCGTGCTGGCGGCGGGCTCCATCCGCTTCACGCCGGAGCTGCCTGCGCTGACGCAGGAGGGGCTCGGCGGCCTCGCCATGGGCGCCCTCACCAAGATCGGCCTGCGCTTTGAGGGTACCCGTTTCGGCCTGCCAGCGAACAGCAATCTATGGGACGAGATTTCGGGCGTGGGTGGGATCAATTTCGAATGCTGGCCCTTTGATCGCGACCTCATCGTGGCGGTCTTCGGCGGCGACTTCGCACGCTCTGTGCTGGCGAAGGGCGAGCAGGGGGCGGTCGAAACCATGCTGGAGCGACTGAGCGCCATGCTGGGCCCGCAGGTGCGCGCCGCCTTCAAGGGCGCAAGCGTGAACGGCTGGGCGACCGACCCCTACGCCATGGGCTGCTATTCCCACGCAAGGCCCGGCGAGGCGGGCGCCCGCGCCAAGCTGGCCCAGCCCGTGGGGGATCGCATCTGGTTCGCGGGCGAGGCGACGGCTGTGGGCGATGGCGATTTCGGCGCCGCCATGACGGCGGGCGGGGCCTTTCTGGCGGGCGAGGCGGCGGTGCGGGGGATGCGGCTTTAGCCCCTGACTTGGCGCGCGTCCCCGCCCGCGCTATTCCCGACCTCGTGACCCGCGAACCCTTGATTCTCGTCTTCGATTCCGGTCTTGGCGGCCTGACGGTCTTCGCCGGGGTCGCGCGGCTGCGCCCTGGCGCGGACTATGTCTATGTGGCTGATGACGCCATCTTTCCCTATGGGCGGCTGGAGCCGGATTTTCTGATCGCCCGAGTCCACGCCATCATGGCTGCGATGATCGCGCAGGCGCGGCCCGATATCGTGGTCATCGCCTGCAACACGGCCTCGACCCTCGTGCTGCCTGACCTGCGCGCCGCCTGGCCGGACATTCCCTTTGTGGGGACCGTGCCTGCGGTGAAGCCTGCGGCCCTGCAATCGCGCTCGCACATGATCTCGGTTCTGGCGACGCCGGGCACGGTGGCGCGGGACTATACGCGCGATCTCATCCGCGATTACGCCGCCCATTGCGCAGTGACGCTGGTGGGCTCCCAGCGTCTCGCCCCCATCGCCGAAGCCTTCATGCATGGCGAGCCCGTTGACGAGGCCGAGATCGCCCGCGAGATCGCGCCCTGTTTCGTCGAGGCCCATGGGCGGCGCACGGACCATGTGGTGCTGGCCTGCACCCATTATCCGCTTCTGCTGAACCATTTCGAGCGGCTGGCGCCCTGGCCCGTGGATTTCGTCGATCCGGCGCCCGCCATCGCCCGGCGGGTCGACCATGTGCTCCGCGAGCAGGGCTTCGCGCCCGCCGACCATGGCGCCGCGCCGCGTATGGGCGCCGCTATTTTCACCAGTGGGGCGCAGGCGCAGGGCGCGCTGGCGGGGCTGTTGCGCGAGCGCCATCTGGTCCAGCAGGCGGCGCCGCTGATCGGCCAGCTCTGACGCTGGGGAACGCCGGGGCGTTGCGAGTGTTCTCCTTCATCAGGGAGACGACTCATGGGCAAGCCCTCCGACAAGACATCCAGTGACGACAGCGACTGGCGCGTCCCGGTGCCGCCAGAGCAGACCTCGCTCAACGTGCGACGGCAGGCCCCTGCCTATCCAGGAGCGGATGGGGAGGAGGAACTGGCCGAAGACATCAGCCGCAACGAAGAGCCCGGCAATGCGCCCGACGAGGCCGAGACCGGCCCCGTCTTCGACCGGACCGAAGGCCCGCCCCCTACGTTCTACCGTGAGGATGCCGACCCCGAGGGCAGCCCCGACGACTCCAACGAGGTCGAAGTGCGCCATCCCCGACGCAAGAAAGACTGAGACTGGCGGAGCCGCTTTCGCTCGCGCGCGATTTATGGCAATTTCCCCTCCACAAATCAGGAGGAACGCCATGCCCGTCGGGCCCATCGTCACACGCCTCTGCGGCGCCGTCGCAGCCCTTGCTCTTTCCACCGCCATCGCCTGTGCGCAAACCTTCCCGGATCGCCCGGTGAAGCTGATGATCGCCTTCGGATCGGGCGGCACCATCGACACGCTCGGACGCATTCTCGCTGACAAGCTGAGCGAGCGCTGGAAGCAGGGCGTCGTGGTGGAGAACAAGCCGGGCGGCGGCGGCAATATTGGCGCGGCTGCTGCGGCCAATGCGGCGCCTGACGGTTATTCGATTCATCTGGGCGCGCAGTCTCTGGCCACCAATGTGACGCTGCTGCCGACCCCCACCTTTGATCCGGTGCGCGATCTGGAGCCCGTCTATTTCATCGGCTTCGCTCAGGACGTTTTGATGGTTCCCAAGGAATCGCCCTTCAAGACCCTCGCCGATGTGATCGCCGAGGGGAAGGCCAAGCCTGGCGCGCTCAACTACGCCTCCACGGGCATTGGATCGAGCGGGCATCTCGCCACGGTCCTTTTCAGCCAGATGGCCGGGTTCCAGGCGCAGCATGTGCCCTATACCTCGTTGGGCGCCTCCATGACCGATCTGGTGGGCGGCCGTCTGTCGTTCTGGATCTCGACCCTTGGCAGCAATGTGGGCAATGTGCAGGGCGGCACGGTGCGCGCGCTGGCGGTCTCTGGTCCGCAGCGGGGCAAGGAGGTCCCGGATGTGCCGACCTTCAAGGAGCAGGGCGTGGCTCTGGTGGAGCCTTCCACCTGGTTCGGCATCTTCGTGCCGCGCAAGACGCCGCCGGAGGTGGTGGCGAAGATCAACCGCGACTTCAACGCGATCCTCTCGGAGCCCGCGATGAAGGAGCGGCTCTCTGGGCTTGGCTTCACCCTCGTGGGCGGCGAGCCGAAGGCGCTGGCGGATCATCTGGCCGCCGACATCGCCAAATGGGCCAAGGTGGCGAGCGCTCCGGAATTCGCCGCCAAATAGGAAACGCCCCCCATGGCCTCCACCGCAACCCTGCGCTGCCTCGCCGCCGCCGCTCTCGCTGCCCTTGCGACCGTCTCCGGCGCCTATGCACAGAGCGTGGAGGAGTTCTACAAGAAGAACCAGCTCAGCGTTTACGTCGGGTCTGGCGCGGGCGGCGGTTTCGACGAGATCGCCCGCGTCTTCTCGGTTCACTTCGCAAGGCGTCTGCCGGGTCAGCCGAGCCCCATCGTCAAGAATATGCCGGGCGCAGGCGGCTTGCTGAATGTGAACTTCATGTACGCCCAGGCGCCGCGTGACGGGTCCGCCATCGCCGCGCCTTTCAACACCGTGTTCATGCTGCCGCTCTTCGGCGATCCCGCCGCGAAATTCGATTCGCGCAAATTCACCTGGATCGGTAGCCTGGACAAGCAGACGGGCACCTGTGTCGTCTGGCATAGCTCCAATATCAGAACGCTGGAGGACGCGAGCAAGCGCGAGGTGCAGGTCGGCGCCACCGGTGTGAACGCGACCCCCGCCATCTTCTCCAACATGATGAACACGCTGTTTGGCACACGCTTCAAGGTCATCAGCGGCTACACGACCAACGAGATGCGCTTCGCCCTCGAGCGCGGCGAGACCGAGGGCGTTTGCGGCTTGGCCTGGCAGACCTACAAGGCCGTGCAGCCCGGATGGGTGGAGAACAAGCTGATCCGCCCCATCGCGCAAATGGGCCTGGTGAAGAACAGGGATCTGCCGGATGCGCCCATGGCCATCGACATGCTGAAGGACCCGGTTGATCGCAGGGTCTTCGAGCTGGTGGTGCTGCCGCAGGAATTCGGGCGTCCCTTCATCGCGCCCCCCGGCGTCCCCGCCGACCGTGCGGCCGCCATGACCAAGGCCTTCGCCGAGACCCTGACCGACGCAGCCTTCCTGGCGGACGCCGCCAAGATCCGCCTGTCTCTTGATCCCCTGACGGGTGAGGAGATCGTGCGCCTGCTGGATGAGGCCCATGCGGCGCCGAAGGAGGTGATCGACCGCGCGGCGAAGTTCAGCGTGGTGAATTAGGGGCGCAAGGCGCGCAAAAGTTGACTCGCTCGCCCCTACCGGCTATCAGCCACCCGGTCGCGCGCTCTTTGGGGGCGCGCGATCTCGTTACGCACCCGTGGCCGCTCCTTCGCCTTTGGCGTCCGTGAGCAGCCTGTCGGCTCCGCAAGGGGCAGAGGAGGGCGCGTTCCTCCGCCACCGGCGGGAGGATCGCGATATCGGAAGCCCCTTGCGGGGCCATCCGGCGCTGGTCCTCGCGCCTTTTCAACAATAGAGGACCGCGATGACCAAGCGCGCAGAATCCAAGTATAAAATCGACCGCCGTATGGGCCAGAACATCTGGGGCCGTCCGAAGAGCCCGGTCAACAAGCGTGAATATGGCCCCGGCCAGCATGGCCAGCGCCGCAAGGGCAAGCTCTCCGACTTCGGCACCCAGCTGAAGGCCAAGCAGAAGCTCAAGGGCTACTACGGCAACATCTCCGAGAAGCAGTTCCGCAAGTATTACGCG
>CANGTC010000105.1 GCA_947456505.1 Beijerinckiaceae bacterium | reverse complement strand
CTCGCCAAAGCGCAGGGCCGAGCGCTTGGCGCCCGAGAGCTTGCCGCGGGTGGAGAGGAAGTAGCAGAAGTCGCGCCGCGCCACCTCATACATGGTCTCGACGCTGTTGGAGCCGGGGATCCAGATGGGAGGATGGGGCGTCTGCAGGGGCTGGGGCCATGGGTTCACATAGCGCATGGAATAATGCTTGCCCTCGAAGCTCGTCGGTCCCGGCTTGGTCCAGGCCTGCACGATGAGGTCGACGCCCTCCCAGAAGCGCTCGCGCGCCAGCGGCATGGAATAGGAATAGCTGTAGGACTCATGCCCCCCGCCGGGCGCGAAGCCCGCCACCACGCGCCCGTTCGACATGCAATCGAGCATGGCGTATTCCTCCGCCACGCGCAGGGGGCGGAAGTTCAGCGGCAGCAGATTGCCCAGCACCACAAGCTTGCATTTCTTGGTGGTCTGCGTGAGCGCGGCGGCCAACAGATTTGGCGCGGGCATGATGCCGTAGATGTTCTGGTGATGCTCATTGAGCACGACGCCGTCAAAGCCCAGCCCGTCAGCCGCCGCCAGTTCGTCGAGATATTCCTGATAGAGGCCCACGGCCTTCTGGCGGTCGAAGAGGGAATTGGGAACCGTGATCCAGCCGCTTTCGTGATCCCTGTCGAAATTTTCGTCGAGATAGGGCCAGGGCATGAAGTGCCAGGAAAAGACGTTGACTTGGCCCGTGTCCGACATGATGGCTCCTCCCCCGGGCGCAGGGTCCGCGAAGGCCCGGCGCCATTCAATTTAGAGTGATAGTAGGTCGCGACCTGCCGCTGTCAAGCGACTGAGCCCCTTAAAAGCCCCCAGCATTGACAGGTCCTGGGCGTTGCGATGAGTTGACGCATAACAATCCGGGAGGGAACCATGCGCCTGTCCATCGCCTGCACGCTCGCCGTGTCGATCCTGTCGTCGCAGTGCGCGAGCGCCCAGGGCGCCGTCGCCGATTTCTATCGCGGCAAGCAGGTCACCATGGTCGTCGGCGCTTCGGCGGGCGGCGGTTATGATCTTTACGCCCGCCTCGTCGCTCGCTTCATGAGCAAGCATATTCCTGGCAGCCCCAATGTCATCGTGCAGAACATGCCCGGCGCCAGCGGCAACACGGCGGCCGCCTATGTGGCCAATGTCGCGGCCAAGGACGGGAGCGTCATCGGCGCGCCTCAGGCGGGGTCTCTCGTGGATCAGCTGGTCAGCGCCAATGCGGCGCAGATCAAGCACGATGCGCGCTTGTTCAACTATATCGGCAGCGCCAATTCGGAGGTCTTCACCTGCATCGTGCGGGCGGATGCGCCGATCAAGACCTTTGATGAGATCTTCGCGAAGGAAGCGATTCTGGGCTCCAGCGGCGGCACCACGCGCGACATGCCCATGGCCCTGAAGAACCTGCTCGGCGCGAAGATCCGTTTTGTGCAGGGCTATGCGGGCACGCGCGAAGTCGGACTGGCCATGGATTCGGGCGAGGTTCAGGGCCTGTGCGGCATGGGCTGGACCTCGATCCAGTCCCAGCGGCAAGACTGGTTCGAAAAGAAAATGGTGCGCGTGCTGGTCCAGGAATCCATGTCCGGCGATCCTGGTCTTAATGCGGCGGGGGTGCCGCTGAGCGTCGCCTATACGCAGGACGCCGAGAAGAAGCAGATGTTCGAACTGCTGTATTCGCAGGGCGTTTTTACACGACCCTTCTTCATGGCGCCCGGCGTGCCAAAGGAGCGCGTGGAGGCCATGCGCACAGCCTTCACAAAGGCCCTGTCCGACCCGCTGGCGATCGCCGAAGCCGAGCGTCAGCGTCTCGTCATCACGGCCATTTCAGGGGCTGATCTGGAGGCTTTGGTGAAGAAGCTCTACGCTATCCCCAAGCCCGTGATCGACAAGCTCAAGACGGCGCTTGAAGGCGATTGAGCTAAGTGAAAAGAGCCGGGCGCGAACCCGGCCCCTGTCTTTGGCTGATTATTTCTTGCGCGTCGCCGCAAGGTCGCGGTCATAATTGCCAAGGCCCGGGCGGAAGACCTTCTCGTCGAGGAATTGCTTGAGGGATTCCTCGCGCCCGCCTTCGTTGTCGGCGAACCGCAGCGCGTCCGACTTGGCGGCGAGATAGTCCTGCGCCTGCGCCTCGGTCATGCCGCGCACGGCGCGGATTCCTTCCTTCGTGTAGCGCAGGGTCGCCGGGTTCTTCTGCGCCAGACGACGCGCCAGCTTCAAGGTCTCTTCCCGCAGTTGATCCTTGGGCACGGAATAGTTCACCAGCCCCATTTTCGCCGCCTGCTTGCCGTCGAAGGTGTCCCCGGTGATGGCGTAGAACATGGCGTCACGGGTGTTCAGCGCATTGACCACATTCCAGCTCACCACGCCGCCGGGGATGATGCCCCAGTTGATTTCCGACAGGCCGAAGGTGGCCTCATCTGCGGCGATGGCGAGGTCGCAGGCGATGAGCTGGGTGAAGGCGCCGCCGAAGCAGAAGCCATTGACCATGGCGATGGTCGCCTTGGGGAATTTCGACAGACGCTGCCAGCGCCAGCTATGGGAGTTCTCGCCCGCTTCAAAACGCGCCGCAGGCTTGTCGTCGTTCTCGCGGAAGAAGAGCTTCAGATCCTGCCCAGCGCAGAAAGCCTCGCCTGCGCCGGTAATGATCAGCACGCGCGTCCTGGGGTCCGTCGCCAGCACGCGCAGGGCGTCGTTGCAGTCCGCATGGAGTTGCGGGCTCATCGCGTTGCGCTTTTCGGGCCGGTTGAAAATCAGCCAGGTGACGCCGTCGTCCTCCTGCACGATCTTGATGGTTTCATAGTCCTTCATTTGGCTTTCCTCCTTGGGCTGGACTGCTGAAGCTTTGTGACCGCTCCCTGGGCAGGTTTTGCGAGGCCTTGTTTCTTGTTTTCGGCCGCGTTGACAACGTATCCACCTTGTGTACCCATCCGCAGACAGATCGACAAGAGCGTTGAAACGCCGGTCGCAAAGGGAGGGAAGCCGTGTCGCGAGCAGCGAAATTGCGCGTGATGCGCGCCGACATTCCGATGGACTGGACGTCATGGGATTCACGGAGTGGTCAATGCTGAGATTGGCCTGTGGCGTCGCCGCCGTGATCCCCTGTCTCGTGGTCAGCGCTCCCGCGCGCGCCGCCGATCCCGCCGAGCTTTACAGGGGCAAGACCATCTCCCTCGTGGTGAATTTCACCAGTGGCGGGCCCACCGACACCGAGGCGCGCATCATGGCGCGGCATCTGGGCAAACATATCCCTGGCGAGCCCACCATCGTGGTGCGCAACATGGGGGGCGCGGGCGGCATGATCGGCGCCAATTGGCTGGGCCAGGTCGCCCCGCGCGATGGCCTGACCATCGGCTATCTCACGGCGGTCGCGGTGGCCGCTGCCCAGGGCTCGCCCGCCCTGAAGATCGATCCGACTTCGCTCCCGTTCATTGCGGGGGTGGAGACCGTCAGCGTCTATTACGGGCGCACCGATACCGGTGGCGGATTGCAAAAGCCCGAGGACCTCCTCAGCAAGAGGGATTTCTGGGTGGGCGGTCTGACGCCCGACAGTTCCAAGGACATCAACCTGCGCGCGGAAATGGAACTGCTGGGCGTCAGCCACAAATATATCAGCGGCTATCCCGGCGCCGCCGAGGTGCGCATGGCGCTCGAAAAAAACGAGGTGCAGGTGACCTCCGAGTCCCTGCCCACCTTCCGCATGTCCATCGACCCCGCGCTGGTGAAGACCGGCAAGGCGGTTCCGCTCTGGTATGACACCTCCGCCAAATTCTGGGAAAAGGGCCATCCCGACGCCATCGCCACGGGCGCCCTGCCTTTCGCCGCCTTCTATCGCAAGGTGAAGGGAGAGCCGCCGAACAATGATCTATGGCGCATGAACGCCCTGGTGGCGGAATTCGCCACCTCCCTGTTGCGCACGATCCATCTGCCTCCGAACCCGCCGCCTGAAGCGCTGGAAATCATGCGCAAGGCGGTCGCCGCCATGGCGCAGGATGCAGACTATCGGGCCGAGGCCCTGCAGATCCTCAAATATGTGCCGGGCTTCTCCCTGGGGCCGGAGGCGGAGAAGATCTATCTCTCCAGCGCCAATATCGAGCCAGGGATGCGCAATCTCATCCGCAGCTATGTGGAGAAGGGCTATGCTCTGACGGGTAAGTAGGCTCGTCGCTTATGGCCCCGGCGGGCGTAGCACCACCAAGGCGTCGAGCGCCACCCCGCCCACCGGGAGCAGCAGGAAGGGGTTGACGTCGATGGATTCCAGAACGTCGCCCAGATCGTGCGCCATGCGTCCCAGCGCCACCAGCGCCTGCGCATAGGCCTGCGCGTCGAGGGCGCCGGAGCCGCGATAGCCCTTCATGAGCGCGCCCGCCTTGGTGCGGGCGATGAGATCATGGGCCTTGGCGAGGGTGACGGGCGGCGCGGCGAAAGCCACGTCGCGCACCAGCTCCAGCAACACGCCGCCGCTGCCGCCCATGATGACCGGGCCCATCTCGGGATCCCGGTGGACGCCCAAGACCAGCTCCAGCCCGCCGGTCACCATCTGCGCCACCAGCATGCCTTCCAGCGCATCGGCGAAGCCATGGGCGGCGAGATTGGCCTCGATGCGCGCCCAGGCGGCGCGCACAGCCTCAGCGTCCCGCAGATTGAGCAGCACCGCGCCCACGTCGGATTTATGGGTCAGGGTGGCGCAGACGGCTTTCAGCACCACGGGGAAGCCGATGCGGGCCGCCAGCGCCACGGCGGCCTCCACATCCTGCGCCAGCCCCTCCTGCGGCAGGGGTACGCCATAGGCGGCCAGCAGGGCCTTGGAGCGGGCCTCGTCGAGCGCGAGGGGAGCCTGCAGCAGCCGGGCCTGCTCCCGCAGCTCCTGGGCCAGCGCAGGGGCCTTGGCGGGCGTCTGCGCCTCTGCGCTCGCCAGAGCCTCCGCCTCGCCCCGCCGTGCGGCGCTGGCGATGGCGCGCAGGGCCTTGTTGGCCTCCTGCAGGAAGGACACATGGGGCGCGCCGTGGCGGGTCGCGCGACTATGGGCGGTCTGGCCGTGGGAGGTGAGGGTGACGAAGGACAGGGGCTTGCGCCCGCCTTCCGCCACATAGTCCTCCACCAGCTTGATATAGGCCTCGGCCCGGTTGGAGCCGGGCTCGCGCGGGATCGCCTCCTGCAGCAGCACCATGTCGATGTTGGGGTCCGCCTGCATGGCCTCGATGCAGGCCTTGTAGGCCTGCGGACTCGACAGCACGCTGAAGCCGCCGTCGATGGGGTTGGAGATCAGCGAGCCGACGCCCATGACCTTTTCCAGACTCGCCACAGTCTGCGGCGCCAGCGAGGGGAAGCTCAGCCCATGGCGCTCCGCCGCATCCAGCAGCAAGCCGCGATAGGCGCCTGAAAGCGTCACCGCCCCAAGGCGCCGCCCCATGGGGGCGCCCGTATGGGCCAGCAGTTCGGCCAGCTCCACTGCGTCGTCGAGGGTGTCGGCGCGGATCACGCCCGCGTCGGCGGCCACCGCATCGAAGGCCGCAACTGTGCCCGCCAGCGAGCCCGTATGGGCCAGCGCCGCCGCCCGGCCCTCCTCCGATTGGCCGAGCTTGATGGCGATGACGGACTTGCCCGCCGCCCGCGCCTCCCGGCAGGCCGCGATGAAGCGGCCAAGATCCGCCACCGCCTCCACATAGACGATGATGACCTTCAGCGCGGGATCGCCTGCAAAATAAGCGATGTAATCGGCGACCTGCAGGCCCGCCTCATTGCCTGACGTGATGAGGTAGCGGGCCAGCATGCCGCGTTCCTCCAGCGCCTGATTGATGAAGATCATCACGCCGCCGGATTGGCCGACCAGCGCCACCTCGCCCATGGTCATGTCATGGGGCCGATCCTCGGTCAGTGTCACGAAGCTCGCGGGCTTGCAGACATTGCCCATGCAGTTGGGCCCCGAAACCCCCAGCCCCGTGCGCGCGATGACCTCGCGCAGCCGCACCCCCAGCGCCGCCCCCGCCTCGTCGTAGGCCTCGCCAAAGCCTGACGAGAAAACAGTGGCGCTGCGGGCGCCTGCGGCGGCGCCGGATTCCAGCACATCGGCCACGGCGGAAGCTGGCGTCACCACGAGGATATGGTCGGGCTGCTCGGGCAGGGCGGCGAAATCGGGGTAGCATTTCTCGCCCAGAATTTCGTCGCGCTTTGGATTGATCAGATAGATGGGGCCGGGGAATTTGTAGCGTTGCAGATTGCGCCAGGCGCGCAGGGCCCAATTGCCCGGACGGTCGCTCGCCCCCACGATGACGACATTGCGCGGCGCGACGAGGGCCGCCACCTTGGCGCGGGAATGTTCAAAGGTCACGGCGTTGATCCATTTTTGCGGCGTTTAGTCAGCGAAACAGGGTCTTGTAGAGCTGGTCCCAGCGGTCGCCGTCGCGCCCTAGCACGTCCGGCGGGAAATAGAGGGGCGTGAAATCGCCCTTCTCGGGTTTCAGGCTGGGGGTCTTGGCTTCGACGCTCGGCATGGCCGGCAGATAGTCGGCGCCCGCCAGCACCTTTTGCCCCTGCTCTGACGCGATGAAATCGATCAACAGTTTGCCCGCATTTGGATGGGCGCAGTTCTTGACAAGACTCGTCACCTGCATGGGCGCGGCGATCGGGTTGAGCTTGATCCAGTCCACCGGCGCGCCCTTCTGGGCGCTGAGCACCGCGTGATGGTTGAAGATTGCGAGCGCGAGCGGATATTCGCCCGCGATCACCTGATCGAGTACGGCGCGGGCGGTAATATAGGCGTTGACCACCTGTTGGCGCGAGAACTTCTCGAGCCAGGCCATCCCCTTGTCCTCGCCCAGATGACGCAGCACCGAGCCCACGAAGATCGGCCTACCCGCGCTGCGCGCATTGCTCCAGACGATCTTGCCCTTCCAGCGGGGGTCGAGGAGATCGTCGAGGGTTTTGGGAACATCGGCGGGCTTCACCAGATTGGTGTTGTAGCCGGGCGTCAGGAAATAGAGATTGGTGGCGATCCACATGCCGTTCGCGTCGCGCAGGGCGGTCGGATAAAGCCCCGCATGGGCGCTCACATAGGGCGCCACGAAGCTTCGCCTGGAAGGCGTCGATGATCGGGCGCACCGCCTGATTGACGATGAGGGTCGTGTACCAGACCACCTCCTTCTCCACTTTCGCCGCCCCATAGAGGGCGGCTTCATCGGCTTGCGCGAGCCTTGGCGAGAGCGCCAGCGCAGACGCGGAGAGGGTGAGGGCTTGTCGGCGCGTGATGGTCATGGCGGCGTGTCTCCCCTCAGCGAAACAATTCCTTGGCGATGCGCGACCAATTGGCCATCTGGGGATCGACCACATCGGGCCGCATCCATGTGGCCTTGAAACCGCCGTCCTCGGGCCGCAGACCATTTTTCATGGCGGGGATCTTGCGGTTGGCGGGCAGATAGTCCGCGTCCTTCAGAACGCTCTGTCCCTCTTCGGACAGCAGAAACTCCACCAGCAGCCGCGCCGCGTTGGGATGGGGCGCATCCTTCATGATCCCGAGGGAATCGAAGGCCACCGGAACGGGCTCCAGCGGCGTCCAGTCGGAGGGGGCGCCCTTGCGCGCGCTGATCACCGTATGATTGTTGAACATCATGAGCCCCATGGGATATTCGCCCGCGATCACTTGATCGAGAATGGCGCGCGAGGAGGCCTCCACATTGACGATGTTCTGTTTGGCCAGCGCCCGCAGATAGTCCATGCCCCGGTCCGGCCCCATGCTCACCAGGATGTTGCCGACAAAGCCGATGGCGCCCGCGCTGGAATTGGGGTTCCACGCCATCTTTCCGTTCCACCGGGGGTCGAGCAGATCCTGATAGGTCTTCGGCGCATCGGCCTTCGCGACCAGCGTCGTGTTGAAGCCCGGTGTGAAGACGAAGAGCAGCAGCGCATGCCAGGCGCCGTCCGCATCCTTCATCTCGGCGGGATAGTCGGCGGCGTTGGGGATCTCGATGCGCGCCAGCAGGCCCTCGCGTTTGAGGGGCACATTGACGGTGAGCCCGTCGAAGACATCCGCCTGCACCTTGCCAGCCCTGGCCTCGTTCAGCAGGCGGATGGCGGTGGGGCCTTCGTCGTTGCGCGCATAGTCGAGGGTGACGCCGGGATATTTCTTCTCGAAGGCGGTCTTGAGGGGAATCACCACCTGATTGACGATCAGGGTCGTGTACCAGAGCACGCGCCCCTCTTTTTTCGCCGCCTCGATCAGGGCCGCGTCCGCAGCGCGGCTGGCTTGCGCCATGAGTAAACAGACGCCGACGATCAGCGCGCGCAGCCCTCTGGGGTTTGCTCCCATGACGCCTCTCCCGTAGCTTTCGACCCGGGCGTCTGATGCGCCCGGTTGATCGGATGGCCAGCAGTCTAACCCTTGCGCCGTCAGACGCCTAGATGTCGCGCCTTCGTTTCGCTGTCCTGCGCCAGTTCGCTGGCGGTGCATTGGTGAACCACCTGCCCCTTGGACAGGATATAGACCCGGTCGGCGAATTTCAGCACGAAGGCCAGTTGTTGCTCCACCAGCAGAACGGAGGTTCCCGCCTCCTTCAGGGCGCCCACAAGGCGGCCGAGTTCGCGCACCATGAGCGGCGCCAGGCCCTCGGTCGGTTCATCCATCAGCATGAGGTCGGGGTTCGCCACCAGCGCGCGCCCGGTCGCCAGCATTTCCTGCTCGCCGCCGCTGAGTTTGGCGCCTGATTGTCCCAGCCGCGCCGCCAGATTGGGAAACATCTCGCAGACGCGGGCGAGGGTCCAGGGCAGGGGGCCTGCAGGTCGTGCGGCCAGCGTCAGATGCTCGCGCACATTGAGCGAGGGAAAGATGCGCCGCCCCTGCGGCACATAGCCCAGCCCCAGCCGCGCGATCTTGTGGGAGGGCAACTGCTCGATCTGTTGGCCCTTGAACAGGATCTCCCCGCTGCGCGGCGGCGTGAGCCCCATGATCGCGCGCATGAGGGTCGATTTGCCCACGCCGTTGCGACCGATCACCGCGACGATTTCACCGGGCCGCACCTCAAGCGACACCCCATGCAGCACCTGGCTTGGGCCATAGTTGACGTGGATGTTGCGCACCGCGAGCATGGCTCATTCCAATCCGAGGTAGATGTCGCTGACCTGTTTGTTGTTGCGGATCTCCGCCTCATCGCCCTGGGCGACGATCTGTCCCTGATGCATGACCACAATGCGGTCTGCGATCTCGAAGGCCACTTCCATATCGTGTTCGATCAGTAGAATCGTGATGTCGCGCGGCAGTTGCCGCACCATATCCACCACGCGCAGGGTCTCCGCTGGCGAGAGGCCAGCTGTGGGTTCGTCGAGCAGCAGCAGCTTCGGCTCTCCGCAGAGCGCCATCACGACTTCGAGCTGGCGCTGTTCCCCATAGGAGAGATTGCGCACGAGAAGGTCCGCGCTGGCGCCAAGGTTCCAGCGGTCCAGCTGTTCCGCAGCGGCGGTCTGAATGTCGCCATAGGCGCTGAGCGGCCGCATGAATTTGAAGGTCGTCTTGCGCGCGCCGCAGAGCGCCAGCACGATGTTCTGTCGCACCGTCAGATTGCCGAAGAGATTGGTGATCTGGAAGGTGCGCGCCAGGCCCAGCCGCGCCCGTGCGTCCGGCGCCAGCCGCGTGATGTCCTGCCCGAAAAAGGTGATGCGCCCGGAGGAGGCGATGGCGTTGCCGGAGATCGTGTGGAACAGCGTCGTCTTGCCCGCGCCATTGGGGCCGAGCATCACGAGCCGTTCCCCCGGCGTCATGGTGAAGCTGACGCCACGCAGGGCGGCGACACCCCCGTAGTTCTTGGCGACGTCGTCGATGGCGAGCGCGATCATCGTTTTTGCTTCCGCGAAACATGGTCGTTGTAGAGACCGATGAGGCCGCGCGGCGCGAAAATGGTCGTCGCCACATAGATGAGGCCCAGACACAAGAGCCAGCGCTGCGTCTGCGAACTGATGAAATCATCGAGGAAGATGATGAGGCCTGCGCCGATGGCGGGGCCAATCAGGGTGCCCACGCCCCCCAGGATGACCATGATGAGGGCCTCGGCGGAGACCACCACATGGAGGAAATTCGGGCTCACGAATTTGTTGTGATAGACATAGAGCGCGCCAGCAAGGCCTGCGAAAGCCGCCGCCAGAACGAAGGACGCCAGTTGATGGCGCCAGACGTCGAAGCCAAGCGCCAGCATGCGGCTCTCGCTTTCTCTGATGCCGCGCAAGGCATGGCCGAAGGGCGAGGACACGATGGCCACCAGCAGGGCCGAGGCGACGCCCACGCTCACCAGCACGAAATAGTAGAAGGACTGATCATCCGCCAGCGAGATGAAGAAGGTGGGACGCGGCACGCCCGGCAGGCCGTCGTCGCCGCCCGTCAGCGTGCGCCAGCCGAAGGCGACGCCCCAGACAACCTGGGCGAGCGCCAGGGTGATCATGAGCAGATAGCTGCCGCGCGCCCGCAGCGCCAGCAAGGCGAAGATGAGCCCGCACAGGGTCGCCGCAGCAATGCCCGCCGGAAAGGCGATCCAGTGATCCACATGGGCGCGCATGAGCAGCAGGCCCACCGTATAGGCGCTAAGGCCGAAGAAGGCCGCGTGCCCGAGCGAGGCCAGGCCGGTAAAACCGATCATGAGGTCAAGGCTCATGGCGAAGAGCGCGTAGATCAGCATCTTCGTCAGCAGGCCCAGATAATAGGGCGCAAGCACGAAGGGCGCGATGGCGAAGAGGATCAGCGCCGCGAAGGCGAGGAGGAAACGCCCGCGCATCAGGCGCGTCCGAACAGGCCGGTCGGCCTGAATGAGAGAATGATCGCCATGGGTACGAAGATGGTGAAGAGGGCGAATTCAGGGAACATGATCTTGCCGAAATTATCGAGCAGCCCCACCACCAGTCCTCCGACCAGCGCCCCCTTGAGGCTGCCAAGGCCGCCCACGATGACCACGACGAAGGCGAGCAGCATCACGTCGAAATCCGCCCCTGGACTGGCGCCGATGATCGGCCCGCCCATGACGCCCCCCACCGCCGCCAGAAAGGCGCCCAGCGCGAAGACGAGGGTGAAGAGCAGGGAGACGTCGATGCCCAGCGAACGGGCGATCTCGGCGTCATCCACCCCGGCGCGCAGCATCGCGCCGATGCGCGTATATTCCTGCAGCCACCAGAGCCCCGCCGCCACCACGAGACCGACTGCAATGAGCAGGATCCGATAGGCGGGATAGCGGGAGGACCCGATGTCGAAGGACTGGGTGAAGCCGGCCGGCTTGGAGAGCAGGATCGGGTCGCCGCCCCAGATCCACAGGCAGAGGTCCGCGAAGATGAAGAGGAAGCCGAAGGTGAGCAGGGTCTGCGGCAATTCGTCGAGATGGAACCGCCGCAGGAACCATCGTTCCATCACCGCGCCCAGCGCCGCCACCACGAGGGCGGAGGCGATCAAGGCGAACCAGAAGCTGCCGGTCTTGGCTAGAATGGTAGAGGCCAGATAGGCGCCTACGAGATAATAGGACCCATGGGTGAGATTGAGGATTTTCATCAGGCCATAGATCAGCGACAGGCCAGCCGCCAACAGGAACAGCAGCATCCCCATGGAGACGCCATTCAGCGTGTGAACAACCGCTTCATCCCAGGTCATATGTGTCCCGAGCCCGTTGCAGGAGAAAGGATTTTTCCAAAGCAGGCGCCGGACCGCAGGTCATGCGGTCCGGCGTTATGGTCTATTTCTTTTCCAGAACCTTCTCGCAATTCGTCAGCGAGCCCTTCAGGTCCACATAGCGATGCTTGTAGGACTCGAACTGCGCCAGATCGAAAGGCCAGAATTGGCCCACGTTGTCGTAATGCGTGATCTCGACGTTCTGATATTGCCCGTCGACCTTCTCCGTGCGGCGCACATACATGGACTGGATCACCTGTCCGAACTCGTCGAGCGCGATGTCGCCCTTGGGGGATTTGAACTTCACTTTCTTGAAGGCGGCGATGAAGGCCTCCGCATTCTCGACCTTGCCATCCACCGCCTTGGCGGCTTCGGCGATGGCTTTGGCGCCGACCCAGCTGTCGGGCGCATTGTCGCTGGGCATGTTTTTCGTGCGCGCCTGATAGGCCTTCACGAAGGCTTCGTTCTCGGGTGTCTTGATCATCGGCGTGTAATGCAGGGTCGAATAGACGCCCGCCGCCGCATCCCCCAGTTGCGGAAGATTGCCCTCGTAGACGGTCAGCCCATAGATATCCATGAGCGGCGTTTTTTCCTTGAGGCCCGCCTCCACGAATTGCTTCATGAAGCGCAGGCCGCCGCTGCCCGGCAGGAAGCTGGCGACCCCGTCCACGTCGCGTTTGATATTCGTGACATAGGGGCCGTAATCATTGGTTGTGAGCGGCGGATACTGCTCCTGAACGATGGTTCCGCCCAGTCGGCAGAAGGCCTGGGCGAAGCCGCCGATCGTGTCGAAGCCGCCGGCATAGTCGGAGGTGATCGCCGAGACCTTACGCCAGCCCAGCTTCCAGACGAATTCCGCCGCCGCCGCCGACGGTGTGCGGCCATTCTGCGAGACGCGCACCAGATAGGGGTTGGCCAGCGGCCCGGGCATGGTGAGTTCATTGGCCCCGCCATCGGCGGAGATGATCATGGGAATCTTTTTATCCCGGGCGTATTCGTTGACCGCCAGCGCCACGGCCGATGAGCCGAAGCCCGCGAGCATGTGCACCTTGTCGTTCTCGACGAGTTTGCGGGCCTTGTTGAGGCCGACGTCCGGACGGTTCTGCTCGTCTTCGATGATCAACTGGATCGGGCGCCCTGCGACCTGATTGCCGATCTCATCGAAATACATCTTCATGCCAACGAGCGCCTCCTCGCTGGTCTGGGCGAAGCTGCCGGTCAGCGGCAGCACCACGCCGATCTTGATGGGCGGGGCCTGGGCGGCCGCAGGCGCTATCGCCGCAGCCAGAGCCGCCAGACTGACAAGCGCGCCAGCGCATATGGAACCGGGCGCTGCCCCCGGCCGCTTCACGGATGATCCGGTCATGTTGCTGTCTCCCTTGAAATGATTGGACAGGCTTGGGCCTGTTTCTTGGTCTCTTGGTCGTGGTGGGGGGAAGTTTTGGCCGCCCCCCGTCGAAATTCAGGCTTCCGCGCCGCCCAGCGCCGAGATCAGCGGGCCGTCCGTCGCGACTTCATGGCTGGTGCGCAGGACGAACCGCTCCGGCGGTTCGGCTGGCACATCGCCGAACTTACCCGAGATTGTTGTCTTGGGGAACATCTCCTTGAGGCGCGGATAGACCTCGCGGGCGAAATTGCGGATGCCCTTCACGGTGTCGTCATGTTCGAGGAAGCCGGCCTGGCCCATGATCAGCAGATGGCCATAGCCGCCCACATATTCGTAGTGGCGCTTGATCTGCTCATAGACCTGATCGGGCGTGCCCGCGAACATGAAGCCCGAGCG
>CANGTC010000104.1 GCA_947456505.1 Beijerinckiaceae bacterium | reverse complement strand
CGCCCCCATCATCGAAGGCCTCGTGCAGATGAAGGGCCGCGGCGAGCCCGCCCCCAATTTCATCACCGTGCCCCATGAGAACGTGGCCATGGCCATGGCGCAGGGCTATTCGAAGGTCTCGGGCGAGGCTTCCTGCGTGATGGTCCATGTGAACGTGGGCACCGCCAACACCATCTGCGGCCTGATGAACGCCGCGCGCGACAATGTGCCGGTGCTGCTGGCCGCCGGGCGCACCCCCCTCACCGAGACCGGCCATATCGGCTCGCGCGATGTGCCGATCCACTGGGCGCAGGAGAATTTCGACCAGAACGGCATCGTGCGCGAACACGTGAAGTGGGACTATGAGCTGCGCCACGGCCAGCCCATCAACACCATCGTCTCTCGCGCCATCGACATCGCCATGAGCGAGCCGCGTGGTCCGGTCTATCTCTCCCTGCCGCGCGAGGCGCTGGGCGACGATCTCGTCGACGCCGGTCCGCTGCCGCGCGTGACGCCCGGGCGCACGATCCCCGCCGCCCCCGCGCTTGAGGCGCTGGAGCAGGCCGCCGACATGATCGCCCGCGCCCAGATGCCGCTGATCATCACGGGCCGCTCTGGAACCTCGCCGGGCGCCTTTGAGGCCCTTGGCGCGCTGGCGCTTGATCACGCCATCGCGGTGGCTTCTGGTCCTGCGCCCAACATCGCCTCGGCCAATCCGATGAACCTGGGCATGCTGTCCAAGCCCCTGCTGGAATCCGCTGATCTCATCGTGGTGCTGGATTCGCCGGTTCCGTGGGTGCCGCGCAACATGCAGCCCAACGCCAACGCCAAGATCATCCACATCGGCCATGATCCTCTGTTCCACACCTATCCGCTGCGCGGCTTCCCCATGGATCTGGTGATTGCCGGCGCCCCGGGCGCGGCCATCGTCATGCTGCGCGAAATGCTGAAGGGCAAGCTGCGCGAGAAGGCCGCCGTGGTTGACGCCCGCCGCGCCCGCATCATGGAGATGCGCGCGAAAATCGACGAGGTGCGCAAGGGTCTGATCGAGAAGATGAGCTCCACCGCGCCCATCAGCCCGATCTATGTGGCCCATTGCCTCAATCAGGTGAAGAACGAGGATGCGATCATCGTGGAGGAGCTGGGTGCGCCTTACCCGTTCCTGAACATCACCCGGTCCGACAGCTTCATCACCGGCGCCTCAGGCGCGCTGGGCATGGGCATCGGGCAGGCGCTGGGCGCCAAGCTCGCGGCGCCCCATCGTCAGGTCATCAGCACCGTGGGCGATGGCTCCTACATGTTCGGTGTGCCGCTGGCGGCGCATTATGTGTCGCGGGCGGAGAAGCTGCCGACCCTGACCATGGTGTTCAACAATTCCCAGTGGTACGCGGTGCGCCGCGCCACCATGTCCATGTATCCCGAGGGCGACGCCGCCAAGCAGAACAGCCTGCCGGTGGTGGATCTCGCGCCCTCGCCGGACTTCGAGAAAGTGGCCGAGAGCTGCGGCGGCCATGGCGAGCGGGTGGAAGATCCCGCCAAGCTCATCCCGGCGCTGGAGCGCGCCTTGCGCAAGCTCGAGGACGGGCAGCAGGTGCTGTTCAACGTGATCACAGGCCTGCGCCAGTACTGAACTGGACGCCTGAAAATAAAGGGGCCGACGAAGCGATTCGTCGGCCTTTTTTGCTATTTATTCCCCCGCCAGACGCAGATCCTGCGGCGCTTCTTCCCTTGAACGCAGCGCCTGCTCGCGCGCCGTCATATAGCTGCGCGTCATGGGCACGACGCCCACTTTTTTCGCAAGTTGAAACTGGCAATTCACATGCTGACCCAGGCGGAAGCAGGCTTCCGAGCCCGCCAGATAGAACTCCCACATACGGCAGAAGCGTTCGTCATAAAGGGCGGCGGCTTCCGCTCGCCGCGCCATGAAGCGCTCGCGCCAGGCCTTCAGCGTTTCCGCATAATGCAATTGCAGGATTTCTATGTCGGTGGCGATGAGGCCTGCGCGTTCGATGGCGGGCAGGGCCTCGGACATGGCGGGAATATAGCCGCCGGGAAAGATATGTTTGGTGATCCAGGGATTGGTGACGCCCGGTCCGTCCGTGCGCGTGATCGTATGCACAAGCGCGACGCCATCGTCTGCGAGCAGTTCCGCGATCTTGCGAAAATATGCGTCGAAGTAACCCACGCCCACATGTTCGAACATGCCCACGGAAACGATGCGGTCGAAACGTCCTTTCGTCTCGCGATAATCCTGCAGGCGAAACTCCGCCTGCGCGCTGAGGTTTTGCGCGCGCGCGCGCGCCTGCGCCACGCCCAGCTGTTCAGTTGAAAGGGTGACGCCTGTCACCTGCGCGCCGCAATGGGCGGCAAGATAAAGTCCCATGCCGCCCCAGCCGCAACCGATGTCGAGGGCGCTATGGCCGGGCTCGATGAGCAGCTTCGCGGCGATGTGCCGCTTCTTGGCGAGCTGGGCTGCTTCGAGGCTGCAGGAAGGGTCCTCGAAATAAGCGCAGGAATATTGCCTGTCGGCGTCAAGAAAGAGCGCATAGAGCCGGTCATCGATGTCATAGTGATGGGCGATGTTGGCGCGGGCGCGCAGCAGTGTGTTGTTTTGCTGAAGGCGCCGCAGCAGCAGGCGCGTGCCGTTCAGCAGTTGCAGCCAGCGCGACCCCTCCAGCGTCGCGGTGTTGCGCAGACCCAGTTGCAGCACATCCAGCAATTCACCCTTTGTGATCGCGATGGCGCCGTCCATGTAGAGCTCGCCCAGCGCCAGTTCGGGATCGCGCAGGAAGCGCAGCTCCGCCGCTCTGGTCCTGAAGCTGATTCCCAGCGGCGGGCCGCTCCCGTTTCCGACTTTGAATGACGCCCCCGAGGCGCTCTCCACCTCGAGGTCGCCATCCCCGATCAGGGCGGCGAGACACAGTTCCAGCATGCGCGCCATGGCTGCTCCGCTTGAAGCGCGAACCTGCCGGACGCCGACAAGGGGTTCGCCAGATCGAATTCAGCAGGATCCCGAACTTTTGCGAGCGCCTTCGCCAACTCAACGGGAACCTCATCGCGCCCTTGGCTGTTCGAAGATCAGCGCGGCGACGCCCGGATAACGGCCAAGGTGGCCAATAGGTTCAACAGACGCGCAATGGAGGCTTTACATGTCCCGTCTCGCACCTCTTGCTCTTGGTTTGTCTTTAGGAATGTCGGCGCTGGTGGCTCTTTCCCTGCCCGCTCTCGCCCGGGGAGGCGGCCACGGGGGTGGTGGTGGCGGCCACGGCGGCGGCGGGGGCATGCGCATGGGCGGCTTTGGGGGCGGTGGCGGCGGCTTTGGCGTCGGGCGCTTTGGCGGCGGCGGGGGATTCGCCGGAGGTTTTATGGGAGGGCCCAGGGTAGGCGTTGCAGCTCTGGGCATGCGGCCAGGCTTCGCCGGGCGTCCGATCGTCGCGGGCGGCCGCTTTACGCCCCGGTCGGGCTTCATCGGGCGGCCCGGGAACTGGGGGCGGCCTTATAACCGCGTACGCTGGGACCGCTGGAATCGTCGGGGCTGGTGGGGGCCGGCCATCGGGGTTGGCCTTGCGACCGCCCCCTACTGGGGCTGGGGCTGGGACGACTATTACGCCAATCCATATATAAACGTCGGATATGACGTAGGCATTAGCGGCCTGGGCGGCTTCTGCGCCACGCCGGTTCGAACCTGTCAACTGATCGATGCGGCTCCCATAGGCACCGGCTGTTCCTGTCAGGTGTCCGGCGGGCGGGCGCGGGGGGTGGTTTCCCCCTGACAGACCTGACTTGCTGGTCCGTTTCCCTTTTTTGTGATCCAGCGCAAGGACCGCGTCGAGCGCAAGCGGCAGGGTGAGACCATCCGCCGCTTCCCCGCTCGACGCGGCTTGTTGTATATGGTTTGCTCTCGGTCAGACCGGGAAAGAGGAACATCCGCCCGGCGTGCAAGGGCAGGGAAACGGGTTATGGATTACGAAGCCATTTTCCAGCAGTCGATCGAGCGCCTGAAAAGCGAGCGTCGCTATCGGGTTTTCGCAGACCTTGAGCGGGACGCGAGCCGCTTTCCCGTAGCTCTCTGGCGCCCGGACGGGCAGGCCGACCAGCCCCGCGAGGTCGTGATCTGGTGCTCCAACGACTATCTTGGCATGGGCGGCCATCCCGCCGTGGTGAGCGCCGTGGTTCGCGCGGCCGAGCGCCACGGGGCGGGCGCCGGCGGCACGCGCAATATTTCGGGCACCCATCATCCCATCGTCGAGCTGGAGCAAGAGCTCGCCGACCTCCACGGCAAGGAGGCCTCGCTGGCCTTCACCTCCGGCTGGATCTCCAATCTGGCGGGCATTTCGACCATCGCGAGCCTGCTGCCAAACTGCCTCATCCTTTCGGATGAGCTGAACCACAATTCCATGATCGAGGGCGTCCGTCGTTCGGGCTGCGAGAAGCAGCTCTGGCGGCACAATGATCTCGCCCATCTGGAGGAACTGCTGATCGCCGCCGGTCCGGACCGCGCCAAGCTGATCGTCTTCGAAAGCCTCTATTCCATGGATGGCGACATCGCCCCCGTGGCGGGCATCGCGGACCTCGCCAAAAAATACGGCGCCATGACCTATGTGGACGAGGTCCATGCGGTGGGCATGTATGGTCCGCGCGGCGCCGGCATCTGCGAGCGCGACGGCGTCATGCATCGCATCGACGTCATTGAGGGCACCCTCGCCAAAGGTTATGGCACCCTCGGCGGCTATATCGCCGCCAGCGCCTCCATCATCGACGCGGTGCGCAGCTATGCGCCCTCCTTCATCTTCACCACCGCCCTGCCGCCGACGGTTGCGGCTGGCGCCTGCGCGGCGGTGCGTCATCTCAAGACCTCCGGTCAGGAGCGCGCCCGCCATCAGCGGATGGCGCTTCTCACCAAGCACGCTCTGCGGGCGGCTGGTCTGCCGGTGATGGAGAATTCTTCCCATATCGTGCCTGTCATGGTTGGCGACGCCGAGACCTGCAAGAAGGCCAGCGATCTGCTGCTGGAGCGCCACGGCATCTATATCCAGCCGATCAACTATCCCACGGTCGCCATCGGCACGGAGCGCCTGCGCATTACCCCCACGCCCCGCCATGAAGAGGCCCATGTGGCTGATCTGGTTGAGGCCCTGGTCGATGTGTGGAAGACGCTTGGTCTGCCGCTGACCGAGGCCGAGATCATTCCGCTCCGCAGGGCCGAGCCCGAGGCGGTCTGCACCTATCCCGAGATGAAGCGCGCGGCCGAATAGGCTGCGCGTCTACTGCTTTTTCTGCAGGAACACCCTGACGACGACGGGCATCCCGAAGTTCAGCAGGAAGAAGCGCGTCAGGTGATGGGCGGCCACGAAGAAGGGGTCGAAGCCCAGCGCCAGCGCCAGCACCGCCATGGCCTCGAACCCGCCGGGCGAGAAGGCCAGAAAAGTCGCCCCGAAGGGCAGGCCAAGCGCCACTGACGTCACGCTGGCGAAACCCGCCGCGACCATGACCGTCAGGGTGATCGAGCCCACGATGATCGGCGACTGCCGCAGAAACAGCCCCCAGTCGAAACCGGCGAAGCGCGAGCCCGACCAGGCCCCGATCAGGATCTGTCCGCTCACGAGCGCGATCTGCGGGGCGCGTCCCTCCGCCACTTCAAAGCCATGGGCCAGGGCTGAAATCGTCATGGCGCCCAGCAGCATGCCGCCCGCCAGCTTTAATCGTGTCAACACGAATCCAAGGCAGGCGCCCACGGCGCATTCCAGCCCGAACATGAGCCAGCTATCGGTCGGCCGCAGGGAGCCTGTGGTCAGATGAATGCCGGACTCCGCCACGAGCACCGGCACCAGCGCCATGAGGAAGAGCACCCGCAGCATCTGCAGGGCGACCACGCGGGGCGTGTTGGCGTTGGTGGTGGGGATGATCGACAGGATATAGGCCAGCGCGCCCGGCACCGAGGCCAGCAGGGCCGTCGAGCGGTTCCAGCCCGCAAATTTGATGCACATGAGCGTGGAGATGGCCGTCATCACGAAGACGCAGGTCATCATGGCGCTCACGCTGGCGGGATAGGTCGCCACGTTGCGCAGGGTTTCCGGCGTCACCGCCGCGCCGATGGACACGCCGGACACCAGCATGGCGATGAGCCGCAGTTTCTTGCCCAGCGGCACGATGGCGGCGGGCTTGAGGGAGCCCACGGTCGCCACCGCGATGATGGAGCCGGACATGGCGCCAGCGGGAATGCCCAGCCACATCAGCAGCAGTCCGCCCAGGGAACCGATGGCCACCGTCGCGAGCTGGCGGCTCATGGGCTGTTCGACGAGGAAGACTTTGCTTTTGCTGACAGTTGTCATGGGCTCTCATCGCCTGCGCGCGACGGCGCAGGGCATGGCGAGGGAAAGGGCGAATACAGCGCCATTAATCATGCATGGGCCGGGCCAGCAAGCGACCTAACCGCGCAGCCACCCCGCCAATCGCTCCGCCGCCTCGCCGATGGACTCCGGGTCCCGGGCGAAGCAGATGCGCATGAAGCCCTCGCCGCCTGGACCGAAGGCCGTGCCCGGCGCAAGGCCCACATTGGCCTCGTCGACGATCCGCATGGCCGCCGCGCGGCTGTCGGTCATGCCCTCGAAGGCGCAGAACAGGTAGAAGGAGCCCGCTGGCGTGGCGAAGCGCGCCCTTCCGGTGGCCGAAAGCGCCGCGCAGAGCACATCGCGGCTGGCGCGTAGCCGCGCCAGTTGATGGGTCAAGAAGTCCTCGCCATGCTCCAGCGCGGCTGCGGCGGCGCGCTGGGTAGGGGTGGCGACGCCCGAGGTGGAATACTGGATCAGATTCTCGATCACCGGCCCCAGCGCCTGCGGCGCCTCCAGCCAGCCGACGCGCCAGCCGGTCATGGCCCAATTTTTCGACAGGGTCTGCACGAAGAGGATGCGGTCTTCCGGCTCCATGATGTCATGGAAGGAAGGCGCGCGGCCGCCCTCGAAGAAGATCCGCCCATAGATCTCGTCCGCGATGATCCAGAGCCCATGGTCTCGCGCTAGCGACAGCAAGGCCTGAAGCTCCTGAGGGCTCGCGGTCCAGCCGGTGGGATTGGCGGGGGTGTTGACCACCAGCGCCCGGGTGCGCGGCGTGATGGCGCGGGCCACGCGCTCAGGGTCAAGCCTCCAGCGCAGCCCCGCGCCCGTGTCGCTCAATTCAAGGGGAACGCCCACCGTGCGCGCGCCCGAAATGGTCAGCGCCGCCTCGAAGTTCGGCCAGGCGGGGGTGGGGACGATGGCTTCGTCTCCTGGCCCCGCCAGCAGCCGCATGGCGATCTGCAGGGCGTGCATGCCCCCGGTGGTGACGAAGAACTGGTCGGGCGCGAAGGCGCGGCCCGGCGCCCCGTAGCAACGCGTCATATAGGCGGCGATGGCCGCGCGCAGGGCGGGCAGACCCCGCTGGGCCGTGTAAAAAGTCTCCCCCGCCTCAAAGGAGCGCCTTGCGGCTTCCGCGATGAAAGGCGGCGTGGGCAGATCGCCCTCGCCGACCCAAAGTGGAATGAGTCCCTCGCGGCCCCGGCCATAGTTGAACAGCTCGACAATGCCGCTCTGCCGGGCGTCGCGCGCCTCGCGCCGGATGGCGTCCAAAAGGGAAGGGTTGGTCATGGGGCGGGTCTCGGTCTGGATAGCGTTTCCTAGCACGATGGCGTCGACACGCCAGCCATCGCCTGGGCTGGCCCCGCCCGCCGCCCAGGTGCTACGTTGCCGAAGCCTTGGGAAACGCTGGAGCCGCAATGATCGCCGGATGGGCCGCCGTACTGACCGCCTTGATCTATGCCTGCGCCCTCTTCGCCATCGCTCATTTCGGCGAGACGACGGGTCGGCGGATCATCGCCGGGCGGGCGCGGCCGTTGATCTATGCGCTGGCGTTGGGGGTCTATTGCACCTCCTGGACCTTCTTCGGCTCGGTCGGCCTCGCCTCTCACTATGGCTTGGATTTTTTGCCGATCTATCTGGGCCCCATTCTTGTCTTCGCGCTGGGCTTCCCTTTGTTGCTGCGCATGGTGCGGCTCGCCAAGGCGCAGAACATCACCTCCGTCGCCGATTTCATCGCCGCCCGGTATGGCAAGTCCGAGCAGGTGGCGGCGCTGGTGGCGATCATCGCGGTGATTGGCGCGGTGCCCTATATCGCGCTGCAATTGAAAGCCATCTCCAGCTCATTGGCGACGGTGCTCGATTCGCTGGAGGCGGGGCGGGCGCTTGTACATCAATCTTCCGCCGCGAATGTGTCGATGGGCGTCGCCATTGTGCTCGCCGGCTTCGCCATGGCCTTTGGCACCCGCAAGATCGACGCCACCGAGCATAACGATGGCCTGATGATGGCCATCTCCGCAGAGAGCGTGGTCAAACTGATCGCCTTCGTTTGCGTTGGCGGCTATGCGACCTGGTGGATATTTGACGGCGTGAATGATCTGACACGGCAGGCCGTCAATAGTGAGAGCGTTCACAAGATGCTCTCCGTCCCGCTTGATGGGCCGACATGGATCACCAATACGCTTTTGTCCGCCTGCGCCATTCTGCTTCTGCCGCGCCAGTTTCATGTGGCTGTGGTGGAGAACCGGGACGAGGCCGATGTGCGCACCGCCGCATGGCTTTTCCCGCTCTATCTCGTCGCCATCAACATATTCGTCATTCCGCTCGCCGTGGCGGGACTGCTGATCTTTCCCGAGGGCGTGCTGGACCGGGATATGACGGTGCTCGCGCTGCCCCTGTCCGACCACGCATCGCTGATCGCCCTTCTCGCCTTGCTGGGCGGCCTGTCCGCCGCCACCGCCATGGTCATCGTCGAATGCGTGGCCCTGTCGATCATGGTCTCCAATGATCTGGCGATGCCCTTGCTGCTGCGCGCTCAGGCGCGCGGCGTCATCGCCAGCCTGAGCAATACCGGTGTGGCGGTTTTGGCCATTCGTCGCATCGCCATCGTGGTCATGCTGGGCCTGGGCTATCTTTATTTCCGTTCCTCGAGCGAAGCGGCGCTGGCGGCTATCGGCCTTCTGTCCTTCGCCGCCATCGCGCAGATCGCCCCCGCTTTTCTCGGGGGCTTGTTCTGGTCCCGCGCCACGGCGCGCGGCGCCATGGCCGGGCTCATTTTTGGCACCCTGATCTGGGCCTATACGCTGTTGCTGCCATCGCTCGCGCCCGCCTCCAACATAATTGCGGCCCTTGTGGAGCATGGGCCCTTCGGCCTGCGTTGGCTGCGCCCGACGGCCATTCTGGATTTTGGCCTGCCGCCTCTGGTTCACGGCGTCTTGCTGAGCCTTTCCGTCAACATTCTGGCCTTTGTGGGGTTCTCCTACACGCGCCACGCCAGCGCCATTGAACGGCTGCAGGCCGCCGTTTTCGTAGGCCCCAGCGGGCCGCCGATCAGCGAGACCTTTCGCCTGTGGCGCACGGCGGCGACGGCGGGCGAGCTGGAGGCTACGGTTGCGCGCTATCTGGGCGCAGAGCAAGCCCAGCAGGCCTTCGCGCGCTTCTTTGAAACGCGCGGCGGGTCCGTGCCGCCCTCTACGGAGGCGGATGTTCACCTGCTGCGTTTCGCCGAGCATCAGCTGGCGTCCGCCATCGGCGCAGCCTCCTCGCGCCTCGTGCTGTCGCTGTTGCTGCGCCGACGCAACGTGTCGCGGCAGGCGGCGCTGAAACTCATCGACGACGCTTCCGCCGCCCTCCAATATAATCGCGATCTCCTGCAGCATGCGCTGGATTTCGCCCGCCAGGGCATCACTGTTTTCGACAAGGACATGCGGCTCATCTGCTGGAACCGAGAGTTTCGCGAACTCTTCGAATTTCCCGGCGAAGGCTTGATCGCGGGCATGGGTCTTGAGGAGATCCTGCGTTTCAATGCGCAGCGCGGCGTCTATGGTCCCGGGCAGGTGGAGGATCAGGTCGCCTTGCGCATCCGCTCTCTCATCAACGACAGCGAACCGGTGCGCCTGCGCCTCTTCCCCAGCGACAATGTGCTTGAAATCCGTTCGGCGCGCATGCCCGACGGCGGTCTCGTCACCACCTATACGGATGTGACGGAAACCGTCGCGGCGGAAGAGGCGCTGGCCGCTACGAATGAAACGCTGGAACAGCGGGTGCGTGAACGCACCGAGGAACTCGTGCGACTGAACGCGGAACTGGCGCGCGCCAAGAGCGAGGCCGACGACGCCAATCTTTCCAAGACGCGCTTTCTGGCCGCCGCCAGCCATGACATTCTGCAGCCCCTCAACGCCGCCCGGCTCTACGCCACCACGCTGGTCGAGCGTATCGACAAGGATCCCGTCGCCAGAGAGACGGAACTTGTTCGCAATATGGACGCCTCCCTTGAGGCTGTTGAGGAAATTCTAACCGCCTTGCTGGATATTTCGCGGCTCGACGCTGGCGCCATGAAGGCGGAGCCGTCGGTCTTCCGCATCGACGACATACTCGGCCAGTTGAAGATTGAACTGGCGCCCATGGCCCGCGAGAAGGGCCTGCGCATCGACTTTGTACCTTGTTCGCTGCGCGTGCGCTCAGATCGTCGCCTGCTGAGGCGCCTGATCCAGAACCTGATTTCCAACGCGATCAAATATACGGTGAAGGGCCGCGTGCTGGTTGGCGTGCGCAGACGCGGCGACATCATCGAGGTGCAGGTGCTCGACACGGGCCTCGGGATTCCGGAGTCCCAGCAAAAGGCCATCTTCCGCGAGTTTGAGCGTCTTGCGCCAGCGGCGAAGACCGCCCGGGGGCTCGGGCTTGGGCTCTCCATCGTGGAGCGCCTCAGTCGTGTGCTGGATCATGAGATTCGTGTGCGCTCGAAGCCCGGCGATGGATCGGTGTTTTCGGTTCTGGTTCCAGTGTCGGTCGCCCCTGTGGATGCGTCGCAAAGCATAGTTGAGGCGCCGCCTGCGCAACCTACGCCGCTTTCCGGACTCCAAGTGCTCGCCATCGACAATGAGCCGCGCATTCTGGCAGGCATGAATCACCTGCTGATGGGCTGGGGCTGCGTGGTCGCGGTCGCCGCCGACCTCGCGGAGGCGAAGGCGGCGCTCGAAGCGCGTGGAATGACGCCGGACGTGATTATCGCCGACTATCACCTCGACGATAGCGATGGCGTTGCGACAATTGCAGCGTTGCGTGACGCCTATGGCGCCGAACTGCCCGCCATTCTCGCCACCGCCGACCGCTCGCCGGAAGTGCGCGATCTCGCCGCCAGCCACAATATCCGCGTGCTCAACAAGCCGCTGCGGCCCGCCGCCCTTCGCGCGCTGTTATCGCAGTGGCGCGCGATGCGCGACGCCGCCGAGTGAGCTTCAAGCAGGACGCGCGAGCTTGATCGCAGGCCAGACCTTGGGCGCCACGCGGTTGAACTGTTTGGGCAACTGCAGGGTCACGCCCAGCTTTTCCGCCGCATGCCAGCCCCAGCGGGGATCATCGAGGAAGGCGCGGCCTAGCGCCACCTGATCGACGCCGCGCTCGGCGACGATCTCCTCGGCCTGCTTGGCGTCGGCGATGAAGCCCGTGGTGCGCACCACCATGCCGGTCTCCGCCCGCACCCGCGCCGCATTGGGCACATTGAAGCCCGGGCCGCTCGCCGGGCGCCCGCCCGCCAGAATATTGCCCGAGCTCACGCAGACATAATCGAAACCGCGCGCCTTGAAGGCGCTGGCCATCTCCACGCCATCCTCCACGGTGAGGCCGCCCTCGATGTAATCGGTGCTGGTGATGCGCGCCCCAAGGCCCATATGGGCGGGGGTCGCCGCACGCACGGCCTCAGCCGCTGCAAGGGCGAAGCGCAGGCGCTTTTGCGCATCGCCGCCCCAGCTGTCCTTGCGCTTGTTGGAGATGGGGCTGTGGAACTGGTGGATGAGATAGCCATGGGCCGCATGCAGCTCCACCATATCGAAGCCAATGCGCGCCGCCCGCGCCGCCGCCTGCCCATAGGCGGCGATGGTGCGCTCGATTTCTTCTTCGCTCATCTCTTCCGGCACATGCCAATTGTCGGAATAGGGAAGGGCGGAGGGGGCGCAGGTGCGCCAGGCGTTCTCATGGGCCTGCAGCGATCCGCCGCCGTCCCAGTTCTTGTGGGTCGAGCCCTTGCGGCCTGCGTGGCAAAGCTGGATGGAGAATTTCGTGTCGGGCATGGCCACCGACCGGGCGGCCTGCAGCACGCGGGCCAGCGCATATTCGTTCTCGTCCGAATAGAGCCCGAGGCAACCATGGGAGATGCGGCCCTCGCGCAGCACGCCCGTGGCCTCCAGCGTCACCACGCCAGCGCCTGACATGGCGTAGCTCATGATCTGGTGCAGATGCCAGTCGCTCGCGCACCCGTCATTGGCCGAATATTGGCACATGGGGGAAATGGCGATGCGGTTGGGCGCACGCACCGGGCCAATATCGAGGGGTGAGAACAGAACGGACATGAAATGGCTCCCTTTTGCGCAAGGCTATCCGGTTTGGCGGCAAAGCAAAAGGGCGACTGGCCCCGCAAGCTCTCGCGTCTTAAAGTGAGGCCGTGACGCGCCGCTCCGATACCCTCCCCGATCCCTTCGCCTCCTGGTTCGCCGCGCGCGGCTGGGCTGCGCGCGCGCACCAGCTCGCCTTGCTGAAACTGGCCCAGCAGGGCCGCAGCGCCCTGCTCATCGCCCCCACAGGCGCGGGCAAGACCCTGGCGGGCTTTCTGCCCAGCCTGATCGAACTGGCCTCGGGCGACGGGGCGAAGGGCCAGGGGCTGCACACGCTCTACATCTCGCCCCTGAAGGCGCTGGCCGTCGATGTCGCCCGCAATCTGGAGAGGCCCATTGCGGACATGGGCCTGCGGGTGCGGGTGGAGACGCGCACTGGAGACACCTCAGCCTCCAAGCGCCAGCGCCAGAGGCGCGATCCCCCGCAGATCCTGCTCACCACGCCCGAACAGCTCGCGCTTTTGTTGGCGAGCGCCGATGGGGAGCATCTCTTCGCCACCCTGCGGCGGGTGGTGCTGGACGAGTTGCACGCGGTCGTCACCTCCAAGCGCGGCGATCTCCTCTCGCTGGGGCTGGCGCGGCTGCGCAAGCTGGCGCCTGACATGTCGATGGTGGGCCTGTCGGCCACCGTGCGCGATCCCGATGAACTGCGTCGCTGGCTCGTGCCCCAGCGGGGCGCGGGCGAGATGGCGGAGCTGGTGGTGGCCGCCCCCGGCGCGCCCCCCGCCCTCGCCATGCTCGACACGCGCGAGCGCCTGCCATGGTCGGGCCATGGCGCCAGCCACGCTATCGGCGAGATCTACGAACGCATAAAGGCCTCGCGCATGACGCTGGTCTTCGTGAACACCCGCGCACAGGCGGAGGCCGTTTTCCAGCAGCTCTGGCATGTGAACGAAGACGCCCTGCCCATCGCCCTGCATCATGGCTCTCTCGATGCAGGCCAGCGGCGCAGGGTTGAGGAGGCCATGGCGGCGGGGCGGCTGAAGGCGGTGGTCTGTACCTCCACGCT
>CANGTC010000103.1 GCA_947456505.1 Beijerinckiaceae bacterium | reverse complement strand
TGAGCGCGCGCGCCCTTCAAGCGACATCGGTCCCGGCGCACCATATGAGAGCGATCAGACGACGCATTATTCGGTGGTGGATGCGCAAGGCAATGCGGTGTCCAACACCTATACGCTGAACTTCTCCTATGGGCTGGGGTTAGTTGCGCCGGGCACGGGCGTTTTATTAAATAACGAGCTGGATGATTTCGCTGCGCGCGAGGGCGCCGCCAACGCCTTCGGCCTCACGGGCGGCGACGCCAATGCGCCGGGGCCGCGCAAACGTCCGCTCTCATCCATGAGCCCGAGCTTTGTTTTTGAAGATGGTGCGCTGCGATTGGTGACGGGCTCGCCCGGCGGTTCGCGCATCATCAATATTGTCCTGCAAATCATCATGAATGTGATCGACCACCGAATGAATGTGGCGGAAGCGACTGAAGCGCCGCGCATTCATCATCAATGGCTGCCCGACGAGCTGCGCATGGAGAAGGGGCTTTCGCCCGACACAGTGCGTCTGCTGGAGAAGCTTGGTCACAAAGTGGTTTTGATGCCTGTCATCGGCTCCACGCAGACCATCGAGCGCGTGCGAGGCCAGCTTGCAGGCGCGGCCGATACGCGCCAGCGCGGGACGGGCGTAGCGGGGTATTAGTTTTGCGAAACCCTTGCCATCCCGTCCCCCTTGTGGGGAGGGGCAGGGGTGGGGGTCGTGAGGCTTTTACAGGTGAGCGCTCGTACAAACCCGCTAACGATCAGCATCCGCAGACCCCCACCCCGTCCGCTGACGCGGCCGACCCTCCCCACAGGGGGGAGGGTTATTGGGTGCACGTAATCTCGTTTAGTTCAGCAAAATCTATTTCGTCCCATACATCCGATCCCCTGCATCCCCCAGCCCCGGCACGATATAGCCGTGCTCGTTGAGGTGGCTGTCGATGGCGGCGGTCCAGATGCGGATATCGGGGTGGGCGACGCGCAGGCGCTCGATGCCTTCAGGCGCTGCGAGAAGACACGCGAAGCGAATTTCCTTCGCGCCTTTTTCCTTCAGCAATTTAACGGCTGCGACCGCTGAATTGCCGGTGGCGAGCATGGGATCCACGAGGATGACGAGGCGGTCGGCGAGATCCTGCGGCGCCTTGAAATAATATTCGACAGCTTCCAGCGTTTCGGGATTGCGATAGAGGCCGATATGGGCGACGCGCGCTGAAGGCAGGAGCGCCAACATGCCATCAAGAAAGCCTGTTCCCGCGCGCAGGACCGGCGCGAGCACGAGCTTCTTGCCAGCGAGAACTGGCACCGCCATGGGCGCCAGCGGCGTCTCGATGGTGACTTCTTCAATCGGCAAGTCGCGCGTGATCTCGTAGCAGAGCAGCATGCCCACTTCGTTCAGCAGCTGACGGAAGCTTTTCGTCGAACAGGTTTTGTCGCGCATGAGGGTGAGCTTGTGGCGCACCAGCGGATGGGAAACGATGGTGACGGCGTCCATGAGCCATTCCTCGAAATCGTAGAAGTCATCGCGGCAGCAGGCGCAGCCCGTATCAAATCTCACCACCACGGCCTCCCCGCGCTCGTTGCGCCAAGGCCCAGATAGGCTGCGATGCTGGCGCCCATGTCGGCGAAAGTCGAGCGCGCGCCAAGCGGCCCGCCCGCAAGGCCCTGTCCGAAGGCGAGGATGGGAACATTCTCGCGCGTATGATCCGTGCCGCGCCATGTCGGATCATTGCCATGGTCGCCGGTGAAGATGACGAGGTCGCCCGGGCGCAGGCGCGCTTCAAGCTCGGCCATGCGTCGATCTAGAGCTTCAAGGCAGGCGGCGGCTCCCGCTACATCCCGGCGGTGGCCGAACTCGGTGTCGAGATCGAGATAATTGGCGAAGAGCAATCCGCCATCGGGTAGCCGGTCGAAGGCTTCGATGGTCTTGTCGAAGAGATCCATATCGCCCGCGCCCTTGATCTCCTCGCCCGTATTGCGATGGGCGAAGATGTCGCCGATCTTGCCGATGGAGATGACTGGCCTGTTCGCTTCCGCAGCGCGGTCGAGCAGATTGCCCATGGCGGGCGGCATGGCGAAATCCTTGCGGCGCGGGGTGCGCTTGAAAGCGCCGGGCGCATCGCCCACGAAAGGCCGCGCGATGATGCGGCCAATCTTCAGGGGATCGCAAAGCTTGCGCGCAATTCGGCAAAGCTCATAGAGCCTCTCAAGCCCGAAGCTTTCTTCGTGCGCGGCGATCTGCAACACGGAATCGACCGATGTGTAGACGATGGGCTTGCCAGTGCGCATATGCTCCAGCCCCAGATCTTCGATGATCTCTGTGCCGGAGGCGTGGCAATCGCCAAGAATGCCCGGCAGACCGCCCTGCGCGATCAAGGCCTGCGTCAACTCAGGCGGAAAGGAAGGCTGCGTGTTGGGAAAGTAGCCCCAGGCGAAATCAACCGGCGCGCCTGCGATCTCCCAGTGACCAGAAGGCGTATCCTTGCCTTTCGACACTTCCCTCGCAAAGCCCCATAGGCCTTGCTGATGCGGAGGTTTGGAGAGGCCCGTCAGTTCGTGGCCGCGCGAGGCTTCAGTGGCAAGCCCAAGGCCGTGCGCGATAAGAAAGGGAATGTTTAGCGGTCCCCGTCGCAGTCCATCGCGGTTGCCCCGACCGAGCGCGCAGGCCTCCACGATGTGGCCAAAGGTGTCGGCGCCCGCATCGCCGAAAGCCGCAGCGTCCACGGCGCCGCCGACGCCGAGAGAATCCATGACAAGGAGGGCTGCACGGGACATGGGCGCGCCTACTGGCTGACGACGCCGCTCGCATCCGCTTCGATATTGAAGGCGGCGGCGAAGAGCGCACGCGTATATTCGGTTTGGGGCTGCGCGAAAATCTGCGCGGCAGGTCCGCTCTCCACCACCTTGCCGTGGCGCATGACGATGAGATCGGTCGCCAATGCGCGCACGACCTTCAGGTCATGGCTGATGAACATATAGGCGAGGCCGCGCCGCTTTTGCAGATCACGCAAAAGGTCGACGATCTGCGCCTGCACGGACATGTCGAGCGCCGAGGTCGGCTCGTCAAGAACCACGAAGCGCGGCTCCAGCGCCATGGCGCGGGCGATGGCGATGCGCTGGCGCTGGCCGCCTGAGAACTCATGGGGGTAGCGATCCATGGCGGAGGGATCGAGGCCAGTGTCAGCGAGCGCTCGGGCGACGATATCACGCCGCTCGCGCCAATCAAGATGCGGGCTCTGGATGGCCAGGCCTTCTTCTACGATCTCCGCGACGGACATGCGCGGCGAGAGCGAACCATAGGGATCCTGAAACACGATCTGCATGTCGCGCCGCAGGGGCCGCATGTCTTTCGCCTCGAGCCCGTCGATGCGCTTGCCGAGATAAGCGATGGGGCCTTCGGAACGGATGAGGCGCAACAGCGCGAGGCCAAGCGTCGTCTTGCCTGAGCCTGACTCGCCCACCACGCCAACGGTCTGGCCCTCGCGCACGGTCAGGCTGATGCCATCAACCGCCTTCACATGGCCTATGGTGCGGCGGAAGAAGCCGCGCTTGATGGGAAACCACACGCGAATGTCTTCGCCCGTGACGACGGGCTTGGCCTGCGGATCGGGCTCTGGCGGCTTGCCCTTGGGTTCGGCGGCGAGCAGCGCGCGCGTATAGGGATGCTGCGGCGCGCGGAAGACTTCCTCCGTGGGGCCAGCCTCCACGATCTTCCCATGCTGCATGACGCAGACGTCGTCGGCGATCTTGCGCACGATGCCGAGATCATGGGTGATGAACAGCATGGCCATGCCAAGCCGCGCCTGCAGGTCTTTCAGCAGCCGCAGGATCTGCGCCTGAACCGTCACGTCGAGCGCGGTCGTCGGCTCATCGGCGATGAAGAGATCGGGGCGGTTGGCGAGCGCCATGGCGATCATGACGCGCTGGCGTTGCCCGCCCGAGAGTTGATGGGGGTAGGCGTCGAGACGCGTGGCGGGATCGGGAATGCCGACTTCCTCAAGCAGCTCGATAGTCCGCGTACGGCGCTGCGCGGCTGCGCTCATGCCGTGCAGTTCGAGAATCTCCCCGATCTGCCTGGCGATGGTGTGCAGCGGGTTGAGCGAGGTCATGGGCTCCTGAAAGACCATGGTGATCTCGTTTCCGCGCACCTTGCGCAGCGCGTTTTCATCGGCCTGCAGGAGGTCTTGACCCTTGTAGAGAATCTGTCCCGAAGGATAACGCGCGGAGGTTGCGCCGAGCAGCTTCACGATGGAGAGCGCGGTGATGGATTTGCCCGAGCCTGACTCGCCCACGAGCGCCAGCGTGCGCCCGCGCTCAAGGCTGAAAGAGATGTGGTCGACCGCAAGGTTCGTCCGCCCGCCCTGATGGAAGGCGATGGAGAGATCGCGGACCTCGAGAAGGGGCTGTTTATCCGCGCTCACGAGAAGGTCTTTCTGGGATCGAAGGCGTCACGCACCGCTTCGCCAACGAAGACGAGCAGCGAGAGCATGAGGGCGATGACAAAGAAGCCGGTCAATCCCAGCCATGGCGCCTGCAGGTTCGATTTGCCCTGCAACAGCATTTCGCCAAGCGAAGGCGAGCCGGGCGGCAGGCCAAGGCCGAGGAAGTCGAGCGAGGTGAGCGTGGTGACGGAGGCGTTCACGACGAAAGGCAGGAAGGTGAGCGTCGCCACCATGGCGTTGGGCAGGAGGTGGCGGAACATGATTTTCGCATTCGACAGGCCAAGCGCCCGCGCCGCGTTCACATATTCGAAATTGCGCGCGCGCAGGAACTCGGCGCGCACCACATGCACCAGCGAGACCCAACTGAAAAGCAGCAGGATGCCCAGCAGCACGAAGAAACTCGGCGTGATGATCGAGGAGACGATGATGAGAATATAGAGATGCGGCAGCGATGACCAGATCTCGATGAAACGCTGGAAGACGAGATCTATCCAGCCCCCGAAATAGCCCTGCACGGCGCCAGCCAGAATGCCGATGACGGAGGATATGCTCGCCAGCACAAGGCCGAAGAGGATGGAGATGCGGAAGCCATAAATGAGCCGCACCACGACATCACGCCCCGCGTCATCGGTGCCAAGCCAGTTCATTTCAAGATCGCGGCAGCTTGCGTCGGGTTTATTTGCGAAACGCTTTGCGAGCACGCCCGCGCATTGCTCAGGGGTCAGCGACCACGTAGGCGGCGAGGGCGCGGGAGTCGGCAGATCAAGATTGTGCGTCGTGTAGGAGAAGCGAACGGGCGGCCAGAGCATCCAGCCATTGGCCTTGATCTCGTCTGATATGACGGGATCGCGATAATCGGTCTCGGCGAGAAAGCCACCGAACTTTTCTTCCGGATAGTTCTTGAAGATGGGAAAAAGGATTTCGCCTTTGTAGGACGCCATGATCGGGCGATCATTGGCGATGAATTCGGCGAAGAGAGAGAGAACGAAAAGCACCGCGAAGATCCAGAACGACCAGTAGCCGCGACGGTTGCGCTTGAAATTATCGAGCCTGCGCTGGTTGACTGGCGTGAGGTGAAAAAGCCCCTTGTTCGGCAGCGCAGGCGCCATGGAGGCTGAAGTGGCGATCGCGTCCACTCAGACCTCCCGCGTCTCGAAATCGATGCGCGGATCGATCCAGGTATAGGTGAGGTCGGAGATGAGGTTCACCACAAGGCCGAGCAAGGCGAGAATGTAGATATTGGCGAAGACCACGGGATAGTCGCGGTTCATCACGGATTCATAGGTGAGCAGCCCAAGGCCATCGAGGGAGAAGATGTTCTCGATCAGCAGCGAGCCCGTGAAGAAGGCGTGGACGAAGGCGGCGGGAAAGCCCGCGATCACGATCATCATGGCGTTGCGGAAGACGTGGCCGTAAAGCACCTGCCGATCATTCAGCCCCTTCATGCGCGCCGTCAGCACATATTGCTTTCGGATCTCGTCGAGGAAGGAATTCTTGGTGAGGAAGGTGGAGGTGGCGAAGGCGCCCAGCACAAGCGCGCTCACCGGCAGCACGATGTGCCAGAGATAATCGAACACCTTGCCCATGAGCGACAGCTCGGCAAAATTATCGGAGAAGAGCCCGCGCGAGGGAAAGATCTGCCAGAAGGAGCCGCCCGCAAAGAGGATGACAAGCAGCACCGCGAAGAGGAAGCTTGGAATGGCGTAGCCCACGATCACGACGCCGGATGTCCAGACATCGAAGCGCGAGCCATCATTCACAGCCTTCTTGATGCCCAGCGGAATCGAGATGGCGTAGGAAAGCAGCGTCATCCATAGGCCGAGCGAAATGGAGACGGGCAGCTTCTCCTTGATCAGGCGCAGCACCGAGGTGTCGCGGAAATAGCTGCGACCGAAATCGAAGGTGACATAGTTTTTCAGCATTAGCAGAAAGCGTTCAGCGGGGGGCTTATCGAAGCCGAATTGCTTTTCCAGCTCCTCGATGAATTTCGGATCAAGCCCCTGCGACCCGCGATAGCGCGAGTCGGTGGTCTGCGCCTGCAGGCTTGAGCCAAGATCGTTCGCGCCCGCGCCGATGCGTCCCGACGCGCTCTGGTCGAGGCCCTGCAACTGCGCGAGCACGCGCTCCACAGGACCACCGGGGGCGAATTGCACGATGACGAAGGAGATCAGCAGAATGCCGAGGATCGTCGGAATCATCAGGAGAAGACGGCGGGCGATATAAGCAGCCATGTGATGTCAGCCCTGCATGCCGATGCGTTTCGCCTTGTCCGCATCCCACCACCAGGTGGAGGGCGCGCCGGTGCCGAACTTCGGCGTCTGCGCGGGACGGGAGAAGACATCCCAGTAAGCGATGCGCGCCTTGCCCGAATACCACATGGGAACCCAGTAACGCCCCGCGCGCAGCACGCGGTCGAGGGCGCGGCAGGCGATGGTGAGGTCAGCGCGATTGTCGGCGCGCGCGATGCGATCCAGCAGGGCGTCGATGGCGGGACTCGATATGCCTGCGATGTTGCGCGACCCCGGCGTATTGGCCGCTTGCGATGAATAGGAATTCTTGAGTTCGATCCCAGGCGTCGTCGAGCCGCCCATGGCGAAGCTCGTCATGTCGAAATCGAAATTATCGAAGCGCCGCTTGTATTGGACGGTATCAACCGAGCGGATCTTGGCGTCAATCCCCAGCCGCTTCAGATTGGCGATGAAGGGTTCGGTATGGGGCTGCAGCACGGTCGAGGAATCAAGGAATTCGATGGTGAAGGGCTTGCCATCGGGCAGCTTCAACTGATTGCCGTCGCGCTTGCAGCCAGCCGCGCGCAAGAGTTCGTCGGCCTTGCGCAAAAGCGCGCGGTCGGAGCCTGAGCCATCGGAGACCGGTGGAAGCCAGGGCTCTTCAAACACGTCTTTCGAAAGCTGGTCGCGGAAGGGTTCGAGCAGCGCAAGTTCTTCAGGGCCGGGCTTGCCGGTCGCCTTCATGTCGGAGTTGTCGAAATAGGAGGTCAGCCGGTTATAGGCCGAATACATGATGTTTTTGTTCGTCCATTCGAAGTCGAAGCAGCAATTGATGGCTTCGCGAATGCGAGGATCTGCGAACTGCGGACGACGCAGGTTGAAGTGCCAGCCCTGCGTGCCAGTGGCCGTTCCGCTCGGCAATTCTTCGCGCTTCACGCGGCCGTCCGACACGGCGGGAAAGCCATATTGGGTGGCCCAGAAGCGGGCGGTGTATTCTTCGTGATAGTTGAGCTTGCCGGATTTGAAATCCTCGAAGGCGATCTGCCGCTCGCGGTAATATTCCCAGCGCACCCGGTCGAAATTGTTCACGCCGACATTCACGGGAAGATTGGCGGCCCAATAGTCCTTCACGCGCTCATATTCGACGAAGCGGCCCTGTTCGAAACGCGAGACCTTGTAGGGGCCGGAGCCCAGCGGCGGATCAAGGGTCGAGGCTTCGAAGTCGCGATTGGCGTAATATCTGGCGGAAAAGATCGGCATGCCCGCGACGATGAGGTGAAGGTCGCGGCTGCGGGTGGGCGCGAAATTCACGCGCGCCACATCATCGCCCTCAGCCTCCGCTCCAATCATGTCCGCGAGAATGCTGCGGTAGATGGGATGGCCTTTCGTCTTCAGGGCGTTCAGCGAGAAGGCGACATCTTTTGCGGTGATGCGCGAGCCGTCGTGGAAGCGAGCCTGCGGGCGCAGTTCGAAGCGATAGGTCAGCTTGTCGGCGCTGATGCGCACCGCTTGCGCCACAAGGCCATAGAGGGCGTTGGGCTCATCCGCGCTGCCAGCCATGAGGCTGTCGAAGGTCGCCTCGACCCCAGCGGCGCCGTCGCCCTTGAACACATAGATGTTGAATGTGTCGAAGGTCTCGAAGTTCTGGTTGCCCGACGTGTTCTTGATCTGGATCGTGAGCGTCCCGCCCTTGGGCGCCCCAGGGTTCACATAGGCGAAATGTTTGAAGTCGGCGGGCTGCTGCAATTCGCCGAAGGTGGAGAGGCCGTGGGAGTGGGTTTCCGCGTCTTGCGCGCGCGCGTGGCGCAGGCCCGGCAGCGCGAGGGCGCCAAGGCCTACGGAAGCGGTGTTCAACAGGCGGCGGCGGGTCAATGCCATAGGCGGCGTGTCTCCTGCAGGGGCGCGTCACGCCACTGATTCGCGAAGATTATGTCGCTTTTTCGTGAGGCCGCCACCCGGCTTTGCGGGCGCGCCCGCCTTACATGCCGCCAAGCACCTCGGCGACGTTGAAAATGTCCTTGTCGCCGCGCCCGCACATATTCATCACCATCAGGTGATCTTTGGGCTTCTTCGCCGCCAGTTCGCCGACCTTGGCCAGCGCATGGGCGGGTTCAAGGGCGGGAATGATGCCCTCAAGCCTGCAGCAGAGCTGGAAGGCGTCCAGCGCCTCCTTGTCGGTGGCCGAAATGTAGTTCACGCGGCCAATGTCGCGCAGCCAGGCATGTTCGGGGCCGATGCCGGGATAATCGAGGCCGGCGGAGATCGAGTGGCCTTCGAGGATCTGGCCGTCGTCGTCCATCAAGAGATAGGTGCGGTTGCCGTGGAGCACGCCGGGCTTGCCGCCCGCGAGCGAGGCTGCGTGGCCGTTGGGCTTGGACAGGCCATGGCCCGCCGCCTCAACGCCATAGATTTCGACACTGGAATCGTCGAGGAAGGGATGGAACAGGCCGATGGCGTTGGAGCCGCCACCGATGGCCGCGACCAGCGAATCGGGTAGGCGACCTTCAGCGGCCATCATCTGCGTGCGCACCTCATTGCCGATCACGCACTGGAAGTCGCGCACCATGGCCGGATAGGGATGGGGGCCAGCTGCTGTGCCGATGCAGTAGAAGGTCGAGTCGACATTGGTGACCCAGTCGCGCAGGGCCTCATTCATGGCGTCCTTGAGGGTGCGCGCGCCCGATTGCACCGGCACCACCGTCGCGCCGAGCATCTTCATGCGGAAGACGTTGGGCTTTTGGCGCTCGACGTCGACCGCGCCCATGTAGACGACGCATTCAAGGCCGTATTTTGCGCAGGCCGTGGCGGTCGCGACGCCATGCTGGCCCGCGCCTGTCTCCGCGATGATGCGCTTCTTGCCCATGCGCATGGCGAGCAGGATCTGGCCCAGCACATTGTTGATCTTGTGCGCGCCCGTATGGTTCAGCTCGTCGCGCTTGAAGTAGATTTTCGCCCCGCCGAAATGCTCGGTCATGCGCTGCGCGAAATAGAGCGGCGAGGGGCGGCCGACGTAATGGGTCGCGAGATGGTCGAGTTCTGCCTGATAGCTCGGGTCAGCCTTGGCGGCCTCATAGGCCTTTTCAAGATCCAGCACGAGCGGCATCAAGGTCTCGGCGACGAAGCGGCCGCCGAACATGCCGAAATGGCCCGACTCATCGGGGCCGGTGCGGAAGGAATTGGGATTATCCTGCAACAAGGCGCGAACTCCTGAAGTTCATTTCTTTTAGGCGCTCTCGCGCGCGGAACCAAGAGGCTCGGCGAGCGTGGCCTCGGCCGCCCGGGCGCGGGCGACGAAAGCCTCGATCAACGCGCTGTCTTTGACACCGGGGCTGCTTTCTACGCCGGACGACACGTCGATGCCCGGCGGGCGTGTCGCCAGGATGGCGGTCTCGATGGTTTCGCAGTTGAGCCCGCCCGAGAGCATCCATGGCCGGTGAAAGGCGCGGTTCGTCAGCAGGCTCCAGTCGAAGGCGTGGCCGTTGCCGCCTGGGCGGGTGGCGTCTTTCGGCGGCTTGGCGTCGAAGAGCAAGTGGTCGGCGACTTCTTCATAGGCCTGAAGGGGGGCGAAATCCGCCTCGGTGCTGACGCCCAGCGCCTTCATAACGGGCAGGCCGAAGCGTGTGCGAAGCTGCGCCACGCGCTCAGGCGTTTCGCGTCCGTGAAGCTGGAGAAGGTCAGGCTTCAGCGTGGCGACGATCTCATCGAGATAGTCGTCGGCGGCGTCGACGCTCAGCGCCACCTTGAGGGCGCGCGATCCGGCGATGACGGAGAGTTCGCGCGCGCGGGCGCTTTCGATATGGCGGGGGCTTGGCGGGAAAAAGACGAAGCCCACCATGTCCGCCCCTGCGTCGAGGGCGGCTTCAAGGGTTGCGGGGGTCGAAAGACCGCAGATCTTGATCGTGAGGGCGCTCATGTCTGTCATATAGGCGCTTGTGGCGCGCCCCGCCACAGAACAATGGCCCGTGGGGTCAGAGCATTCGGCTTCCCGGCGCGGGAAGGCTTGAGACATTGCGCATGCGGTCGGCCTCGGCGCGCAGATGCTCCACATCGGCGCGCGCGTCCCTCAGCGCCCGGCGATGGCGTCCCTGCGTGAACCAGGTTGCGACGCCGCCAGCCACGACGCCCACCATGACGCAGGCGAACATGACGAAGAAGAGCGGCGTCTGAACGGTTTGATCCGCCGCACCCATCCCGAATGGGTCGAGCACGACGGGAACGACTTGCCGGTTCACGATGGCGAAAGCGACGATGATCAAGGCGATCGGCGAAAGGATCAGCCATTTCAGAAAGGTTTTCATCGCACGCTCCGGCAGGCGCGCCAGCCCTGATCCATCAGCCCATAGGCTGTTCGTTCAGGCGCTCGCGCAGCTCCTTGCCCGTCTTGAAGAAGGGGACCGATTTCTCCTCGACCGATACATTGGCTCCGGTGCGAGGATTTCTACCTTGCCGCGCATCGCGCCGCTTGACCGCGAAGGCGCCGAAGCCGCGCAGCTCCACACGATCGCCGCGCGCAAGCGCGCCGGTGATCTCGTCGAGAATGGCGTTCACAATGTTTTCGACGTCGCGAAGATAAAGATGCGGGTTATTTTCCGCGATGCGCTGGACGAGTTCAGATTTAATCATTTTGGGATGATCCGTATTTGCGCCAAATGGGCCATTTCAACAATCAATTGACAGAGTCAGCATGCCAAATGCTCAGCAACCCGTCAAGAAACCACCCCTCCTGAGAGGCCTGCAACTTACGTAAGGAGAGGGCGGGTCCATCGAGGCCGAAGAGGGCTGCGCCCTCAGCCGCCATGCCTAATAGGCCGAGGCGATCGAGAGACTGGCGACGCCGCCAGTCGCGGATGGGAAGATCCTTGCGCACGTGCTTTTCTTCTTCGAGCCAGGCCACGGCATCCTGTTCCGAGCCCAAGGCGTCGACGAGCTTGAGGGGCAGGGCCTGGCGTCCGGTGAAGACGCGTCCATCGGACACCTGATCAAGCGCCTCGCCAGTGATGTTGCGTCTCTCGCTCACGAGACCCTTGAACCAGTCAAAGGAATCCTTCACCAGCGAAGCGAGCGCGGCGCGCGCTTCTGGCGAGGTCGGCTCATAGCCATTGGGCGAGGCCTTGAGCGGCGAGGACTTCACCTCCTCCACTTTCACACCCACGGTGTCGAGCAGTTTGCCGACATTGGGGAACTGGAAGAGAACGCCGATGGAGCCGACGAGCGAATTGCCCTGCGCGATGATCCGATCCGCGCCCATGGCGGCGATATAGCCGCCCGAAGCCGCCATGCCGCCCACCACTGCGACCACCGGCTTCTTTTCCGAAAGTCTGCGGATGTGCTGATAAAGTTGTTCGGCGCCTGTGGTCGTGCCGCCGGGACTTTCGATAGAGACGATCACGCCTGCGGCATGGGATTTGGCGACATCATCAAAGAGCTTCAGGGTCTCGCGATCGCCGCGGATGACGCCATTGATCGAGATGCGCGCGATATGGGGCTGCAGGTGAGATGGGCTCGAAGAACCAGTCAGCCGCCATGTCAGCGCGCCTGCCGCCACGATGAGAAAGGCGAAGGCTGCGATGCGCCAGAAGGACACTTTGCGGCGCAAATTGCGGCGGTCGAGAAGATAGTCGGACGTCTGTTCCGGCCCAGCCATTGCGGCCTCTTTCATGGGTGATTGGAAGCTGCGGCGAGCCTACGCCCGCAGCGATTTTCGGGCAATGGCGAGGCGCAAAAGAAAAGCCCGCGCGGTTAGCGCGGGCCCCTGTTCTGTCACGGTGTGGCCCGAAGGCCGCGTTCCGTTTAGTCCTTCTTGTCGCCGCGAGCCTTGAGGGCCGCGCCGAGGATGTCGCCAAGCGAGGCGCCGGAATCGGCGGAGCCGTACTGGGCGATGGCTTCCTTTTCCTCGGCCATTTCGAGGGCCTTGATCGACACCGAGACCTTGCGGGCCTTGCGGTCGAACACGGTGATGCGGGCGTCGACCTTTTCACCAACGGCGAAGCGCTCGGGACGCTGGTCCGCACGGTCGCGGGCGAGCTCGTTGCGCTTGATGAAGGCGGTCAGGTCGGTGCCGACGATGGTGACCTCGAGGCCGCCTTCCTTCACTTCGTTGATTTCGCAGGTGACGACGGCGTTCTTGCGCAGGTCAGCTTCGCCTTCGACCTTCTGGGCGAAGGGGTCGCCGCCAAGCTGCTTGATGCCCAGCGAGATGCGCTCCTTCTCGACGTCGACGTCGAGAACCTGCGCCTTGACCATGTCACCCTTCTTGTACTCTTCGATGACCTGCTCGCCCGGACGCTTCCAGTCGAGGTCGGAGAGATGGACCATGCCGTCCACGTCGCCATCGAGGCCGATGAAGAGGCCGAACTCGGTCTTGTTCTTGACCTCGCCCTCGACTTCGGTGCCCACGGGGTGCTTCTCGGCGAAGGCTTCCCAGGGGTTCTGAAGGGTCTGCTTGAGGCCCAGCGAGATGCGGCGCTTGACCGAATCCACTTCGAGAACCTGCACGTCCACTTCCTGGCTCGTCGAGACGATCTTGCCGGGATGGACGTTCTTCTTCGTCCAGGACATTTCGGAAACGTGGATCAGGCCTTCGATGCCGGGCTCCAGTTCAACGAACGCGCCGTAGTCGGTGATGTTGGTCACGCGGCCATGCAGACGGGCGTTGAGCGGATACTTGGCCTCGATGCCCTGCCACGGATCTTCGAGCAGCTGCTTCATGCCGAGCGAGATGCGGTGCGTGTCGTGGTTGATCTTGATGATCTTCACGCGCACGGACTGGCCGATGTTGAGCACTTCGGTCGGGTGGTTGACGCGGCGCCAGGCGATGTCGGTG
>CANGTC010000102.1 GCA_947456505.1 Beijerinckiaceae bacterium | reverse complement strand
GTGGAAGTCAAGGAGAAGAAGGACCGCGTGGACGACGCGCTCAACGCCACCCGCGCTGCGGTGGAAGAGGGTATCGTTCCCGGTGGCGGCACGGCTCTCCTGCGCGCCAAGAAGGCTGTCTCGGCCCTCAAGAACGCCAACGCCGACATCCAGGCCGGCATCAACATCGTCCTCAAGGCCCTCGAAGCTCCGATCCGTCAGATCGTGGAAAACGCTGGCTGCGAAGGCTCGATCGTCGTCGGCAAGATCGGCGAGAACGCCTCCGAGACCTTCGGCTTCAACGCCCAGAGCGAAGAGTATGTGGACATGATCAAGGCGGGCATCGTCGATCCGGCCAAGGTTGTGCGCACCGCCCTTCAGGACGCGGCTTCGGTGTCTGGCCTCCTGATCACCACGGAAGCCATGATCGCCGACACCCCGAAGGATCGTCCGGCCATGCCGATGCCGGGCGGCGGCGGCATGGGCGGCATGGGTGGAATGGACTTCTAAGAAGTCCGGCGCTCAAGACGCTGAAAAGATTGAGGCCGTCCCTTCGGGGGCGGCCTTTTTCATGGTGCGCTCGCGATCATGAGCCGAGGACAGGCCTGGGCGGCGATCCAATCGGCCTATGGCTGCGTAGAATTGAGGCAGGATTTGAGCGTCGACCGTCCTGGGGAGCATTCACCATGCGTTACGTGATCGCTTATGTCGCGACGGCCATCGTTTTTCTCACTGCCGACGCCATCTGGCTTGGTTGGGCCGCGCGCGCGTTCTACCGCGACAATCTCGATGGTATGCTGCTGGAAAAGCCGTTGCTGGATGTCGCTGGCCTCTTTTACGGCCTCTATGTGGTTGGCATCGTCATTTTTGGCGTCATGGCGGGCTTGCGCGACGACACCTGGCGCTCGGCGGCGATTTATGGGGCCCTCTTCGGCCTCTTCGCCTACGCAACCTATGACCTGACCAATCTGGCGACCCTGAAAAACTGGCCGATGATGGTCAGCGTGGTCGACACCGCCTGGGGAACCTTCGTGACCGCTCTGGCGGCAACGGGCGGCTATATCGCGGTGCGCGCTTTCGATTAATTCCGAAGCCGCGCATTCGCGACAGCCAGCGCCGTCTTGCCATATTCCGCTGCGGCGCCGTCCCAGACCACGGAGTGATGGGCGGCGGCGGCGAAGCAGTCGCGGAACTGGCGCTGCAATACGCCGTCCAGATAAAGCGCGCGCCCGCCCGCTGCATTGAACAGCTTTTGCACTGCGCCCATGGCGAGTTGGCAGGCGAAGGCGGCGTTGCGCTTGCCTTGGGCGCCCATGAGTTTGGAGGGCGTCTCGCCTCGGCCCAGCATCTCCATGGTCTCGCGCACGGCGCCCATGTAGAGCCGCGAGGCGGCCTCGATCTCCGCTGACCCCTGGCCGATGCCCATCTGGATGCCGACCTGATCGGCCACCGGATTGCCGCGAGATTTCCGTGGCGCTGTGAAGTCGATGTAATTTTGCAGGAATCCCTCGGCCACGCCCACGCAGACCGCCGTATAGCTCACCGCCGAAACGCCGCCGCGCGGCAGCTTGGAAATGGGCGCGGTGTAAAAGAGGGTGCCGGGCGAGGTGCCCGCGTCATAGTCCTTCTTCGAGAGCACCCGATGCTGGGGCACGAAGACGTCGTTCACCTTGAAGCTCTTGCTGCCGCTGCCCGCCAGCCCCACCGAATGCCAGTCATCGATGAGCTCGATTTCCCTTGTAGGGATCAGCGCGAAGCAGCCCTCGGGGGCCTTGCCCTCTTCGATGATATTGCCGCCGCAGATTACCCAGTCCGCATGATCAACGCCGCTGGAGAAGCCATGCAGCCCCGTCCAGACGATGCCGCCGGGGGCGCGCTTGGCCTTGCCTACTGCGGCGATGGCGACGCAGATGCGGGCGCGGGAATCCCGGCCCCAGACCTCGTCCTGCGCCTCGAGGCTGAAAGCCGCGAGCTTGAGGGGATTATCGGCGAGAACCATATGCACCCAGGCCTGCGAGCCGCAGCCGCGCGCCAGGGTCTGGATGACCTCGCACATCACGTCATAGCCCAGATCAAACCCGCCGTAGCGAGCGGGCTGGCAAATGCGCAGAAGGCCAAGATCGGCATACTCTTCAACGGTTTCACGGGGCGCCATGCGGGCCTTCTCGCAATCGGCCGAGCGGGCGGCGAGCCGAGGGATCATGCTTTCCGCACGGGCCAGCAGCTCCTCACGGGTGAGGGCCTGGGCGGGCGTGGGCGTGATCGATTGCAGCATGACATTCCCTCAGTCTCAGGCCGATGTTTTGCGACCGTGCTCTTACGATTTGCGCTGCAGTTTACGCGAGAACCGCCGACCCGCAAGGGCGCCAGCCCTTTGAAGCTGCGGCTTTTCGCCCTCTTATCGGCGCATCAGCGACCCCAGCGCCGCTGGCGGCGTGGTGGGGCCGAGCTTGGGGGCCAGCCGTTTCAGGCTCGCCCAGATGGTCGCCTGATTGGAGTTGACCACGGACTTGCCCAGCTCCGCCTCCAACAGGGCGATGACGTCGATCTGGGTCGTGTTGGTGCAACTCAGGAAGATTCCGTCAGCGTCATCGCGCCAATTGGCTCGGGTGACCTCCAGCCATTTGGACGGGGGCACATGGGGATAATCGCCGGAGGGCACGCCCAGCGCCACATCATGGAGGACCTCGAAGCCGAGGGCCTCCAGATATTCCTTCTCGTGGTCGTTGTGCGATTGGGGATAGGGGGAGATGAGCACCATCTTTTTCATGGCGCTGGCGCGCAGGGCCTCCACCACGCCCTGGGCGGTGGAGAGCGCCTGCGCGCCGGAGGCCGCGCGCACCGCGTCGAGGATCTTCTGCTCGCCTTCCAGCCCATGTTCCATGGAATTGGCGGTGCAGTGAAAAACGATCACGTCGCAGCGCGCGTCGCCCAGGGTGGCGGCGGCGCGGGAGACATCCTCCAGCAGCTGTTCCAGCGGTTTGTTATGAACGCCGGTCATGCGCAGCCGCGTCGTGTGCACGCCCACATCCGGCGGCATGAATCGACGGAAATGCGGCTCGGACAGACGGTTGGACGAGGGGATGATGATCCCCAGGCGCGCGCGGGCGAAGCCTGTGGAGGCTTCCAGCGAAAGTTCGGGTTGGCCAAGATTTCCGGCTGCCATGTTCATGGTCATTCCTCCAGGCGCGAAGTGTAGCCGATCACACGGCGGCGCGCATCAGATTGCTGGGCGGTCAGAATGTTGTGAAACTCAGGTAATAGTGATCCTACTGAGGGCTAACAAGGATATACGGCAGCGTCCTGATCCCCTATGGTCGGCGCGCAAAAGGGGCAGGCGCCATCAGCGCCATCGGGAAACGGCTCATGATCGCGGAGCAGATCGTCAACGGCGTGGTGCTGGGCAGCATGTATGCGCTGGTGGCCTTGGGCTATACGCTGGTCTTTGGCGTGCTCGACAAGCTGAATTTCGCACTCTCCGAACTCTTCATGCTCGGTGGTTTCGTCGTTATCGCCAGCGTGGGTTTGGGGGCGCCGCTGTGGTTGGCGGGCGTGCTGGTGCTGATCGTCTGCGGATTGCTGGGGCTCGTGGTCGAGTTCATCAGTTTTCGCAAATTCACCAGCGCCGACGCGCAGGTGACCGCCGCGCTCAGCTCCCTGGCGGTCGGCCTCATCATGATCGATCTCGTGCAGAAGACCTGGGGCGGCGAGCCCGTGTCCGTGCCCGTGCCGATTGAATGGCGCCGCGCCAATGTCGCCTTTTTCGGCATGCAGATCCAGGTGATGAAGATCGTGATCCTCGCGGTCACGCTGGCGCTGATGGTTGTGCTGCACTGGCTGATTTCGCGCACCGCCATGGGTCGCAACATTCGCGCCGTCGCGGAGTCGCCGACCTTTGCGACCCTGCTGGGGATCGACGTGAAGCGCGTCAATCAGCAGACCTTTTTCATCGCTTCGGCGCTGGCGGGGGCGGGGGGCCTCATGTTCTCCCTTCGCAATGGCATAGCCTCCTCCGACATCGGCTTCACCTTTGGGCTCAAGGCCCTCGCCATCATGGCCATCGGCGGCATGGGGGACCTGCGCGGAGCGGTTCTGGGCGGCGTATTGGTGGGGGTGATCGAGTCCCTCGCCATCCAGTTCGGCTTTGGCAAGCTGGGCGAGGTCATCGTCTGGGCCTTGATGATCCTTGTTCTGCTGGCGCGGCCGGGCGGCCTCTTCGGCGGCGCGCACACCACGGAGCAGCGCGCGTGACCCAGGATCTCATCTTCCTCACCGGCGTCAATATCCTGATGGCCTGGAGCGTCTATATCATTCTGCTCTCGGGGAGCCTCTCCTTCGCCAATGGCGGCTTCATGGCGATGGGCGCCTATGCGGCTGGCGTCTTCACGGTGAAATGGGGGATGGATTTTTATGCCGCGCTGGCGCTGGCGGGCATGGGGACGGGCCTTGTGGGCGCGTTGCTCGCCTATCCGGCGCTGCGCACGCGCGGAGTCTATCTCATTCTGGTTACGGTGGGCCTTTCCTTCATCATCCAGACCCTCATCCAGAACACCGATTATATCGGCGGCGTGCGCGGCATGACCGGCATGATGGGCACGACCAACTGGCATGTCTGGGGCCTGATCGCCTTGGTCGGCGCAGGCCTTTTCTGGCTGTCGCGCTCTCATCTGCAACGCCAGCTCGACGCGGTGCGCGAGGATGAGCGGGTGGCTGCCTCGCTGGGCATCGATGTGGTCTATCTGAAGGTCGTCTGCTTTGCCGTGGGCGCGGCCCTGGCGGCCATCGCGGGTGGGCTCTACAGCCACTACATGGTCTTCATCAACCCTGACCATTTCAACATCTTCGTGTCGATCTATGTGGTGCTCTATGTGGTGCTGGGCGGGGTCAACAATTTCATTGGCCCGGTGATTGGCGCCAGCGTCATGACCCTGTTGCCAGAGCTGGTGCGCGGCCTGCAGACATATCGCCCGCTTATTTTCGGCGCGGTCATCATCGTCCTCTTGCTGGTGCGCCCCAACGGACTCCTGTCGTTCCGTCTGCGCACGCTTGGCGTCTACAAGGAGGGCGGCGCATGAGCGACAAGCCCCTTCTTGATGTGCGCGCCATCTCCAAACGTTTTGGCGGCATCACGGCCATCGACGATCTCTCGATCTCGCTTTTCACAGGCGACATTCTCGGCCTTGTCGGCCCCAATGGCGCTGGCAAGACGGCCTTCGTCAATTGCGTCACCGGCTTCTACACCCTCTCGGGCGGCGCCATTCATTTTGACGGGCGCAACATCTCCACCCTGCCGCTACACCAGCGCGGGCGGCTCGGCCTTGCGCGCACCTTCCAGAACATCCGCCTGTTTCGGCGCATGACCGTGGCGGAGAATGTGGCTTGCGCCCTGCGCGATCAGGCGGACAGGCCGTTGCGGTCATTGTTCCGTTTTGGCGGCGACGCCGCCTTTGTGAAAGCCGCACGCGATTTGCTGGCGCGCGTGCGCCTCGCCGACAAGGCCGACCAGCTCGCAGGCTCCCTGCCCTATGGGGAGGCGCGGCGGCTTGAGATCGCCCGCGCCCTCGCCACGCGGCCGAAGCTGCTGCTGCTGGATGAGCCGACCGCCGGCATGAACGAGGAGGAGACGCAGGAATTGCTCGCTGACCTGCGCCGCAACGCCGATCTCATCCCCTCCATGATCGTCATCGAGCACGACATCAAATTCATTCGCGACGTCTCCACCCGCGTGGTGGCCATGGATTATGGCCGCAAGATCGCGGAGGGCTCGGCGGCGGAGGTCTTCTCCCATCCGCAGGTGGTGGAGGCCTATCTGGGCGCGGGAGAGCCCGATGTCTGAACCCCAGCTCCTCGTCACCGATCTGCATGTGGCCTATGGGCCGATCAAGGCCCTGCGCGGCGTGACGCTGCAGGCCAACGAGGGCCAGACCATCGCCGTGCTCGGCGCCAATGGTTCTGGCAAGACCACCCTGCTGCGAGCCATCTCCAACATGCTCGCCCGCCAGCAGGGGAGCGTGCGCATCAATGGCGCCGACACCTCTGGCGTACGTCCGCATCAACTGGTGCGCGAAGGGCTGCTCCATGTGCCCGAGGGGCGTGGCACCATCGGGCGGCTCACGGTGCGCGAGAATCTGCGGCTCGCCTATGATCTGCGCCCCACGGAGCTATCCTTCGAGGCGGCGCTGGAGCTGGTTTTCGCCCGCTTTCCGCGCATGAAGGAACGCCTTGGCCAGTTGGCCGGCAGCCTTTCCGGCGGCGAGCAGCAGATGCTCACTCTGGCGCGGGCGATTGTGAACCGGCCCCGTCTCCTGCTGGTGGACGAGCCATCGCTGGGCTTGTCGCCGGTGATGGTGGATGAGGCTTTCTCCGTTTTGCGAGAGTTTCAGGCCGCAAGCATGACCATATTGATCGTTGAGCAAAATGTTCGTAAAACGCTGTCGTTTGCTCACCAAGGTTACATCCTGCGACAAGGTCAAATTGTGGCGAGCGGATCTGGCGCAGAGTTGCTTCACGACCCCGCAATACTGAGCCACTATCTTGGAGCCGGCTGAATGTTGCTTTTGATGTTACAAAAAGCGCACCCCAATCCGAGCGCCGCCAAGGGCGAACACTGGAGGAATATATGATCGACCGTCGTCAACTGCTCACCAGCACTGCGGCTCTCGCCGTGACTGGTCATGCTCCCCTGGCCCTCGCGGCCGACAAGCCACCCATAAAAATCGGAGCCATTCTCGCCATGACCGGCTTAGGCTCGGTCTATGGCATCCTCTATAACGCCGCACTTAAACTGGCCGTGGATGATGTGAACGCGGCCGGTGGCGTCAATGGCAGCAAGCTCGTCCTGTCCACGACAGACGATCAGATGCAACCTGCGATGTCTGTGATGTGCCTGCGCGAGGCCATTGAAGAGGGCTGCATGGCGGCGTTGGGGCCGCTGACCGGCACCTGCTGGGAGACCATCGCGCCCCTCACGAACAATCTGAAGATGCCGTCTATTTGCTTCACCGCCTCAAAGGCCGGCATTTCCAAGCCGCCCTATGCGCTGCGCATCGCGCCGCCCGACGACACGGCGATCCCCGAGGGCGTGGCGGAGTTTGTGAAGCTGCATCCTGAAGTGAAGAAAATCGCCATCGCAGGCGATGCGCAGGAGGCCTCCGGCGCCGCTGGCATGGAACTGTTCGCCAAATTGGCCAAGGAATTCGGTTTGGAGGTCGTCGCCACCGCCTCCTACCAGACCCGCACCAGTGACTTCTCTCCCAACGCCATCATGATCCGCGGCGCCAATCCTGACGCAGTCTTCGTGAGCTCTCTGGGACCGACCTCGCTGTCGCTGGTGAAGGAGCTGGAAGTGCAGGGCTTCGACAAGCCGATCCTGCTCAATTCGCTGGTCTGGGCGGGCGCGGGCTTCATTCATGCGGTGGGCTCGGCTGGCAAGAATGCCTACACCATCGGCTTCTCCACCAACGATCCCGATCCCGCCAATCCGAAATATAACGATTATGTGAAGCGTTTCCTGGAGAGCACCAAGGCCACGACGAACTTGCCGCAGCCGGTCAATGTCTGCAACACGACGCTGGCCTATGACACCGTGTTCCTCGTCGCCGATATCCTGCGCAAGGCGGGCGTCGATGGTGCGACGCCGCCTGCGAAGGGGCGCGCCGTGATCACGGATGCGCTGGGTGCGCTCAAGGATTATCAGGGCATCAACAAGATCACCCTGCGCGACACCGGCGATGGCCATATCAAGTGCCACCTGCTCAAGGCCAACGCCCAGACCAAGCAGTGGGAATATGCGCTCGCCCCTGACCAGCGCATCAAGACCCCCGCCGCCTTCAAGGCGCGTGGCTGAGATCTGTTGTCACCACTAAAATGAAAGGCCCGCCCCGCGAGGGGTGGGCCTATTGCATCGTGTTGGATGAAAGCGTTTCGTGGACCTGTGACCTCTCGGCTCACACGTCCAGATTGGCGACGCTCAGAGCGTTTTCCTGGATGAACTCGCGGCGAGGCTCCACCGCGTCGCCCATCAGCTTCACGAAAATGTCGTCGGCGGAATCGGCCTCGCGCACCTTCACCTGCAGCAGCGAGCGGGCGTTGCGGTCGAGCGTGGTTTCCCAGAGCTGTTCGGGGTTCATCTCGCCCAGACCTTTGTAACGCTGGATCTGGCTGATGCCTTTCTGTCCCGCCGTCATCACCGTATCGACGAGCGCGCTGGGCCCTGCGACCTCAGTGTCGTCGCTGCGACGAATGAAGCGGGCGGGACTGGCGTAGACATCGTGCAGCGAGCGGGAATGCTCATCAAGACGACGCGCTTCGGCGGAGGCCAGAAGCCCCGCGTCCAGCGTCGAAGCCTGACGCACGCCGCGCACCTCGCGGGTGAAGACGAAGCCGTTGTTCTCGATCCTGCCGGTCCAGCCGCGCTCTGTCTCTTCGGAGAGGGCGTCGAGGCGACGCGCGACTTCCTGCGCCAGCGTTTGCGCCGCGCTTTCGCCCAGCGTCGTAATGGGCTTCAGAGCGCCCGCAATGGTCGCCTGCTCCACGGCCACGCGGTCATAGCGCGAATGGAGCGACGCCAGCACCTGACGGATCAGGCGCGCCTCATCCACAAGGCCGCGCAGATCCACAGCGGCGCGCTCTTCGCCGCTCGCCAGACGCAACAGAGCGTTATCGAGACCGTTGTCGATCAGGTAATCTTCACGGGCGCGCTCGTCCTTCAGATATTGCTCGGACTTGCCACGCATCACCTTGTAGAGCGGCGGTTGGGCGATGAAGATATGGCCGCGCTCGATCAACTCCCGCATCTGCCGGAAGAAGAAGGTCAGCAGCAGGGTGCGAATATGGGCGCCGTCCACGTCGGCGTCGGTCATGATGATGATCTTGTGGTAGCGCAGCTTGTCGGGGTTGAAGTCCTGACTTCCGATGCCCGTGCCCAGCGCCGTGATCAACGTGCCGATCTCCTGCGAGGTCAGCATCTTGTCGAAGCGCGCGCGCTCCACGTTGAGGATCTTGCCGCGCAGGGGCAGCACCGCCTGATATTCACGGTTGCGGCCCTGTTTGGCGGAGCCGCCGGCCGAGTCGCCCTCGACGATGAAGAGTTCGGATTTCGCGGGATCGCGCTCCTGGCAATCGGCCAGCTTGCCCGGCAGATTCGCCACATCCAGCACACCCTTGCGGCGGGTCAGTTCGCGCGCCTTGCGGGCGGCCTCGCGGGCCTGCGCGGCTTCCACGACCTTGCTCACCACTTTCTTCGCATCCAGAGGGTGCTCTTCGAACCAGCGGCCGAGCGCATCGTTGACGAGCGCCTCGACGACCGGGCGCACCTCGGAGGAGACGAGTTTGTCCTTGGTCTGCGAGGAGAACTTCGGGTCAGGCACTTTCACGGAGAGCACGCAGGTCAGCCCCTCGCGGCAATCGTCGCCGGACAGATCGACCTTTTCCTTCTTCGTCAGGCCGGTGGACTCCGCATAGGAGGTCACCTGACGCGTCAGCGCCGCGCGCAGGCCCGCCAGATGGGTGCCGCCGTCGCGCTGCGGGATGTTGTTGGTGAAGGCGAGAACATTCTCGTGGTAGCTGTCGTTCCACCACATGGCGACTTCGACGCCGATGCCGTCACGATTGTTCTTGATCATGATGGGCTTGTCGATCTGGGCCGACTTGGCGCGATCAAGATAGCGCACGAAGGCCTCAAGCCCGCCTTCATAGAAGAGATCCTCGACCTTCACTTCCGAGCTGCGGGCGTCGGTGAGGATCACATGAACGCCGGAGTTCAGGAAGGCGAGTTCGCGCAGGCGATGCTCGATGGTGCCATAATCGAAATCGATCATGGTGAAGGTTTCGGTGGAGGGCAGGAAGGTGACTTCCGTTCCGCGCTTGGGCTTGCCATTGACCATAGGCGCAGGGCCCACGGTGACGAGCGGAGAGACCACGTCCCCGTGGGCGAATTCGACGAAGAACTCCTTTTCGTCGCGCCAGATTTTCAGCTTCAGCCACTTCGAGAGCGCATTGACGACGGAGACGCCTACGCCATGCAGGCCGCCGGAGACCTTGTAGGAGTTCTGGTCGAACTTTCCGCCCGCATGCAGCTGGGTCATGATGACCTCGGCCGCCGAGACGCCCTCTTCCTGGTGGATGTCCGTGGGGATGCCGCGCCCGTTGTCGGTCACGGTGCAGGAACCATCGGCGTTCAGCGTCACGGTGACGAGATCGGCGTGGCCCGCAAGGGATTCATCGATGGCGTTGTCCACCACCTCGTAGATCATGTGGTGGAGGCCTGAGCCATCGTCGGTGTCGCCGATATACATGCCCGGGCGCTTGCGCACCGCGTCTAGGCCGCGCAGGACCTTGATGGAATCGGCGCCATAGGCGTTGGCGGCGGCGGGGTCTGTCGGGGGCAGGGAAGCTGCAGGTTCGGCCATGAGTCCAGACGCTTTCGGCGGGCTTTGGAGGGCCCGTCTGAGGGGAAGTAGCAAAGTTCTGATTCGTTATCCCTAATCTAGCCGAAAACCGGGCGAGACTGCAGGGATTCTTCCCATCTATATGGGGCTGCGAACAGGGGATTCGCAGGGGCGTCCCGGGCTTTTCTCAAGCGGGCGCGATTTGGCCGTGAAACACCCTGAACACCTGCGCATGCGCGCCCATGTCCGCGAAGGCGGAAGGGTCAGCGCCGGTCATCCAGACCTGCCCGCCAAGGCGCGCCAGCTCCTCATAGAGGGCCTGGCGGCGGCGGGGGTCGAAATGGGCGGCGATCTCGTCCAGCAGCACCAGGGGCGCCATGCCCGCCATCGCCGCCACAAGCCGCGCATGGGCCAGCACCAGGCCCACCAGCAGGGCCTTCTGCTCGCCGGTGGAGCAGCGCGCCGCCTCCGCCTGCTTGGGACCATGGCGCACCGCCAGATCGCTGGCCTGCGGGCCGATGAGGGTGCGTCCGGCGGCGGCGTCCCGGCCCCGGTTGGCGCGCAGCAGGGCGCGGTAGCGGTCCTCCACTTCAAGGGAGGGCAAATGGGGCAGCATCTGCTCGATCTCGCCCTCAAGCGAAACCTCCGCCCAGGGAAAGGGCGAGGCATCGTCCCGCTGGGCCTGAATGAGTGCGGCGAGGCGCGTCACGGTCTCCACCCGCGCCGCCGAGACGGCGAGCGCCAGTCCCGCCAGCTCCTGCTCGGCCGCATCGAGCCAGGCGGCGTCGCGCATGCCCTCTTCAAGCAGCCTGTTGCGGTTGCGCAGGGCCCGCTCCAGGGCGTTGACGCGGGTTCCATGATCGGAATCGACCGCCAGCACCAGCCGGTCGAGAAAGCGCCGCCGGTCGCCTGCGGGCCCGGCGAAGAGGCCATCCATGGCGGGGGTGAGCCAGACGAGGCGCAGATGGTCGGCGAAGGCCCGCGCCGAACTGACGGGGGCGCGATCAATGCGGCAACGCCGGGCGGAGCCCCCATCCGCAGGCTCTATGCCCGTGCCCAGCTGGACGAGATCGCCCTCGCTCTCCAGCTCCAGCGAGGCCGCCCAGCGGCCTGTGCCGCCGATGCGGGCGAGGTCGCCCAGGTCTGCGCGTCGCAAGCCACGCCCTGGGGTGAACATGGAGAGGGCTTCGAGCACATTGGTCTTGCCCGCCCCGTTCTCGCCGGTCAGGGCGATGAGCGGCGCCTCCACCCTCAGGTCGAGAGCGGGATAGGAGCGGAAATCGACGAGCGCGAGTCTCCGCACCATGGGGCGGCGCAGGGCTGGCGCATCATCAGCAAACATGGTCATGGCGGGCTGGAGAGGGCCGCCCCTCACACACGCATCGGCATCAGCACATAGAGCGCAGCGGCCCCGTCGCGATCCTGGATCACGGTCGGCGAGCCGGGATCGGCCAGCTTGAAGAGGGCGGTGTCGCTGTCGAGCTGGCTGGTGATGTCAAGGAGATAGCGCGCGTTGAAACCGATATCGATGGGGGAGGCGTCGTAATCGACCTCCAGCTCCTCGGTCGCCGAGCCGGAGTCCGGATTGGTGACGGAGAGCGTCAGCCTGCCTTCGGAGAGGGCCAGCTTCACAGCGCGGCCACGCTCGGAAGAAATGGTCGAAACGCGATCCACGGCGGCGGCGAAGGGCGCGCAATCGACCGTCAGGCGCTTGTCGTTGCCGGTCGGGATCACGCGGGTGTAGTCGGGGAAAGTGCCGTCGATCAGCTTGGAGGTGAGCACCACCGGGCCGAAGGTGAAGCGGGCCTTGGTGGTGGACATCTCCACCACGACCTCGGCGCCGAGATCCTCCACCAGCTTCTGCACCTCGGCGACGGCCTTGCGCGGCACGATCACGCCCGGCATGCCCGCAGCCCCTGCCGGGGCGGGCAGTTCGACCCGCGCGAGGCGGTGGCCGTCGGTGGCGACGGCGCGCAGCATCACGTGCCCATCGACCTCGATCGTGTGCATGAAAATGCCGTTGAGATAATAGCGCGTCTCCTCGGTGGAGATGGCGAACTGGGTCTTGTCGATCAATTTCTTGAGATCGGCGGCCGCCAGGGAGAAGCGATGCGTCAGATCGCCCGCTGTGAGGTCGGGGAAGTCGCTCTCGGGCAGGGATTGCAGGTTGAAGCGGGAACGGCCCGAGCGCAGCAGCAGCTGGCCGCTGTCGCCAGCGGTCTCCAGCGAGACCTGGCCGCCTTCGGGCAGCTTGCGCACGATGTCATAGAGCGTATGGGCGGGCAGGGTGGTCGCGCCCGCCTGGCCGACATCGGCCGCCACGCTCTCGGTGATTTCAAGGTCCAGATCGGTCGCCCGCAGCAGCAAAGCGCCGTCCCGCGCCTGCAACAGCACGTTGGACAGGATCGGGATCGTGTTCCGCCGCTCCACGACGCGATGGACATGGCTCAGGGACTTGAGAAGAGCTCCCCGTTCGAGCGTGACTTTCATGGGCCTTGATCCATTCTACTACGCGACGCCCGGCGATCCGGGGCGTGAACATTAGTCGTCCCGACGGCCGGAGCGCAAGCGCCTGCCCCCCTGAGCAGCCCATCAATCGGGGCTTTCCCCAGCTTTCCTCCCTGTTTTTCCGCCCGCGACCCCCCATGGCCTGCGCTCTCGCCTTGACTTCGGCGGCCCGGGCGACGAAACCTCGCGCCGAACTCGCAATGCAGGGGATCGGGCACATGTCGCACGCGCAACTCGAAAAAATCGTCGAAGCCGCCTTCGAGGACCGGGCCAATTTCACGGCCGCCACCACGGGCGAGGTGCGCGACGCCGTCAACGAGGCGCTGAACCTGCTCGACACCGGCGCCGCCCGCGTGGCCTACAAGGTCGCGGGAAAGACCGGCCCGGAAGCATGGGCGGTCAACCAATGGCTGAAGAAGGCCGTTCTGCTCTCCTTCCGCCTCAATGACATGTGGGCGATCTCCGGCGCCCCTGGCGGCGCGTCGTGGTGGGACAAGGTGCCCTCCAAGTTCGAGGGCTGGACCGCCAAGGAACATGGCGCGGCGGGTTTCCGCTCCGTGCCCGGCTGCATCGTGCGCCGCTCGGCCTTCATCGGCAAGAACGTGGTGCTGATGCCCTCCTTCGTGAATCTCGGCGCCTATGTGGACGAGAACACCATGGTCGACACCTGGGCGACCGTGGGCAGCTGCGCGCAGATCGGCAAGAATGTGCATCTGTCC
>CANGTC010000101.1 GCA_947456505.1 Beijerinckiaceae bacterium | reverse complement strand
TCAAGGAACAGGAACAGATGCGCCTGCTTGGGCTTGATAGTCGCTCCACGTTTCAATCATGGAAGCGGGGAGCAGTGGCTTCCATTCCCAAGGACACGTTGGAGCGCATCTCCTACATCCTGGGCATATACAAAGGACTACAAATCCTTCTCCCAAAGACCGCCGATCAGTGGGTACGTAAGCCTAACAGGGCCGGGATCTTCGGTGGACGTTCAGCCCTTGAACGAATGGCTTCCGGCAATGTCGCGGATCTTTATGTCGTGCGCCAGTACATTGATGCGCAGCGCAGCTAGCGGGATCATCAGCTACGAAGGGTCGTCAACAATGTGACCAGCTCTACGACAGCGGTAAACGGTTCAGGGTCCGAGCGCGCACTGAAGCGCTCCGCCAGTCGTTCAGCACGTTGAGTAGCAACAGCTAAATATTCCGCAGTTATTGCGAACGCGTTGCCTGCGCCTTTGTCGTAACCCGGAATGCGCACCTTTAGACGGCGTATAACTTCATTACGATCCAGCGGTGCCTGTACGTCTTCGTAATGGAGCAGCAACCACAGTTCAAAACTTGGCACGGAGGCAATAGCCCGAAAATCAACCGGTTGCTTGGCATCGTTCCTGAGTTTGCCATCCAGCGAGGAAGCAAGCGCTAACGCATCATGATAACTCTCATGGTCATCGCGGTCAAAAACTGCGTAGACCTTCTCAAATGCTCGTCGCTGAACGTTCTTGTGGCGATCGCCGTTCACAAACAGCTGCTTTGCGTATTGCACAACCTGAATTGGAGCGGTCCCCAACTCGCTTGGTCGAACTTCCACATTCGCAGTATGCAAGCGATAGGAGGAACGAATCTCACGAAAGTAATTTGGTTCAGTCTTGCTTCCTTCCGAAACGATCAGGACACGGTCATAACTCGCGCGACGTCCTTCCTTACGTTCAAGCTGTTTTTTTTGGTATTCCTTGGGAGAGTTGTCTCGGGCCATCAGTGTTTCAGCCCCAGGGATTGATTAAGAAAGGGCACACCACCGTAACGCCCCATGAGATAACCTCGTTCAAGCGCTTCGTTCTTGCGCGGGCTGAACTCCGACAAGCCAACCAATGAAGAGGCCTGATCGCGATCCTTCTCAACGAACCACACTTGATCTCGCCGGAACAGATCCGGCGCGTCTAACAGCGACGTATCGTGTGTCGTAAAGATCAGCTGAGCGCCACCTGTGTTGATTTCCGGACGATGGAACAGCCGCACCAGCTCACGCACCAATAAAGAGTGTAAACTAGTATCGAGCTCATCAATAACCAGCGTCAAGCCTTTGCTGAGGATTTCCAACACGGGGCCCGCAAGAAACAGAAGATTGCGCGTGCCACTGGATTCGTCCATCAACTCAAACACGTATTTTCCATGTTCAGTGACGTGATGGAATCGAAGCTTGTGCTCTTCCATCTCTTCCGTGCGCACTTCCGTTTTCCCTTCCACCAGATCAAAATGAACGGCCTGTTTCGGTACCCTCCGAGTTTCGACATCAATGTCTGCGATGCTGATGTCAGCTGCTGAAAGGAAGTTACAGATCTCTTTGCGCCCCTCGACCTGTTTGAGCATCTGGATCGAGACTTGCGGATTAAGTTGTGCGTGCTCGTTGAAAATCACCAGCTGGCTTACGAACCAGTCAAACACTGGACGCAAGGCATCACTGTTCAGTTGCACAGCCATCGATAGGAACAAGGAGTTAGGGCGAGTCGCGCCTTCCCATACATTTTTAGGTCCCTTTAGGCCGGGACCGAAGTCGTACACGTCCTTGCCTTTTTCGATATCAAAGTTGCGTGTGAACCAACGCTGTGGCTTGAACGCCTTATAAACCAGCAAATGTTCGCTAACGATCCGCTGCGCCGTGATCGCAAAGCCGTACTGATAACGTACCCCATCAAGCAGGAAGGTCACCTCGAACTCGCTGGGCTGGCTAGCAGAGCCCGTGTCGAGGCGAAAGGGCTGCACGGCGAAAGTCTGACCAGGCTGGATCGATGTTGCCGACTCGGTCACCACGGCACGCATGTATTGCATCGCCTTGATGAGGTTTGACTTGCCACCAGCATTGGCTCCGTAGACGACGGCGCTTCGTAGCAAAGTCGGCGCGGCACTGATGCCTGTAGCCAGCGTGTGTGTGTCCTGCTGGGTCTTGTCCTTAGACGCCACAAGGCTAAGCACCTGCTCATCGCGAAGGCTGCGAAAGTTCTTGACGCGGAACTCGACTAGCATCGTATCCACCTCGACAGGAATAATATGTCGCAATTTCGCACATCTTTCGCAAAATATCAAGATATTTCTATAGGAAAAATTGAATACTGCGCATACGCGACTGCCTGCATGGAAGCGGGGCGGACGGACGTTGAGCTTCAGCGTGCCCTCATCGAGCGTCCGAAAAACCGCCAGCCAAGTGCGGTGGGGCGCTGCCTTGGCCACGGCTTTGCTTCATATCCCTCAGCTTCAAGGACAGGGTCGGTATCCGGCTCAATACGCGAAACCTGGCGGCTTGGCAGGAGGGCAAGGATTTTGGCCCTGATTGCCTCAAGCGCCTTGCCGTCGAGATTCAGCCCAGAGCGGGTCAGCTGAGCGATCCCAAGCTCGATGACCGCCCCCTCTTCCGCCGATACCGAGAAAAACTCCCGCAATTGGCCACCGGGGATGCGCCAACGTTTGTGGCCCTGCCGGTCAATCCAGGTTTCTGTATTCGGGAACTGGTGCGCCAGCGCCCTGTGCATTCGCTGGGCGGTTTGGAAAGACACTTCTTTGCGGCTGACCACGTCGTCAAAGCTAATTCCTTGACGCGATGCGGCGGCGCGCCTCGCCAACTCAAAGAATTTCTCGGTCTTGTTGAAATTCATCGCAACTGCCCCGAGCCAGGGTCACTTTAATCTAGCGGGGTGTCATTTTTTGTCACCCAAGCCCGCCGTGAGCTTGCGAATCAGACATGAAAAACAAAATATTTGATAACATTGCGTTTTTTGTGCCCGCAAAATCAGTGCGTGACCAACGGCACACTGCTGATTGAGAACAAGGGCTTCGTCCGAATGGCTCGACGCAGAACGTGCTTGCCATGATTGAGAAGAAGCCGTCGCTTATTAAAGCTACTACTACGCTAAGGGGGTGACATGGATCCTTTTGACAAAATCAGGATCGGTATAGAGCAGCGCCTGCGCTATCAAGCGCAGGAGATTGAAACCTCGATTGCTGATCATGAGCAAATTCTACATGAGTTGAAATCTAAACAGGAGGCGCGCCCGTCTCAGGTATTCCGCGCCAGTCAAAAACTACCTGAGCATGCCCATTGCCCTAAATGCTGGATTTTGGATGGAGCACTTCACGAGCTGAACTCGCTCAATGGCGGGAAGGATTACGATCTGTTCCGTTGCCGACAATGCGGAACTGAAATCGAAGTGCCATTCTAAAAATTATATCGTACGGTCTCCTAATTGGTGAGACAATTAGATCTGCGAAACATGAGCACTCTCAGGCCGTGAGCCGCCCGCTTTCAACCGAATGAACCGTTGAACGGATTTGATGCCCTTAGAGTAAATCGCAACAATTGGTGATGAAATGCCCAACCAACATGTTTTTCAGCGCCTGAGTGGCCTTCAAACGATCCTTAATGGGATACATCAAAGTAGCGTAGGCTTGTCCTCAGCTACTATTGGCGGAGAGCGGGCCGCGTTTATCGATCAGTTCCTTAGCAAGGTCTTGCCGCCCATATATCGGTTTGGAACCGGCGATGTCACGGACTCCTCCGGTGCGAAGAGCGGTCAGCTTGATGTGGTGGTAGAATACCCTTTTGCCCCTTCTCTTCCCACAGTTGGGTCAGGCCAAAGCCGCCTCTATCTCGCTGAATCGGCTGCAGCCGTAATTGAAGTAAAATCAAATATAGCCAACCAATGGAACGACGCTGTTAAAACCGCTCAAGCGTTGGCACCCCTTAAACGAGCCTTTGGAGCGAGCATGAGCTTTGGCTTAGGTCCCCAGGCACAAATACCCCTTTTTGCGGTTGGGTATACCGGATGGAAGACCGTCCAGACCCTCCAATCTAATTTAAACTCTTGTCCAGAAATTATGGGAGTATTGGTGATTGATGCCGGCATTTATGTTTCAAAATCAGCAACGGCAACAGGTCCTTGGGCGCTGTGGGGATTGATTGCGGACCTTCACTTCGTAACGAACTCACTACAAAGTGCATCAACAGATCCTGGTGCATACGCCCGCTGATTTGACAGCCAATGCTAGTCGCGAGATTGAAACCGCAATTGCGGAGATGAGCAACCAATCAGGCAAATTTACTTAATCTCTGACCAGGAAGCCGCGACGAAACCCGACAGAAGCGCCCCAAAATTCATCTTCCCACAGAATCCCTATGAGTTGATCGTCAAGGTGCCCTTCTTCACCTCGCCGTACCAGGCCCAAAGCAGCCGCCCCGCAGCGGACGCCAGCGCGCGGGTCAAGGCGCAATGGCACGCTTGCAGTGGGCCGCGTAGCGTCGGCTTAGCCTCGAAACAGATTTGTATTGCAATTTGCACTACGAAGTGCTAAAAGTTGGCGAGGAGTCACCCATGGCCGTAAATGCTGAACGCAGGGAACACCCTATCTCGATGCGCCTGCCGGAGGCGGATATAGCTATGATCGATCGCGCCGCTGGCCTGCGCAACAGATCACGCACTGACTTCGTACGCGAAGCCGCCGTTCGAGCCGCCGAGGACGTGCTGATGGAGAACAGGCTGATCCGCATGAGCGCGGAAGGCTTTGCCGAATTCTTGACGGTACTGTCGGTGCCTGCAGCCCCGGTTCCCGAAATGGTGGACATTGCAAAGCGTCCGGCCCCCTGGGAGCCAGGCTACGTCGCGAAAGCGTGAGCATTGGCCCTCTCGGCTCCCGAGCTGCTGACCGCAGCGCACGACGTTTCCCAGTTCAACTGCGGAAAACCAACGCTCGACCATTGGCTCAAGACCCGTGCGCTCTCCAATCAAGAGAAGGGCTTCACGGCCGTATTGGTCGTCCATGAGGCTGGGCGGGTTGTCGGCTATTATGGTCTTGCGCCGACAGCGGTCGTGCCCAGTGCTTTGCCGCGCGCCATCCGCACCGGGCAGCCTCCCGATCCGGTTCCATGCCTACTGCTCGGCCAGCTCGCGACGGACCGATCCTGGGCCGGGCGCGGCGTAGGAACCGGCCTAATCAAGCATGCCCTCGAGCGTTGCGTAACCGTTGCTGGTCTCGTTGGCGGTCGCGCGCTCATGGTCAATGCCGTCGACGAGGAAGCGGCAGCATTCTGGCAGCGACGCGGCTTCACGCCGTCGCGGGATGACCAGTTCATCCTGTTCCGGTCGATCGCCGCGATCGCGGCGTCATTGGTATGACCGGCCTGATCGCAAACACTGAACTCGTCGTCTGCGCGGCGGAGACGCGGGCGATACACCCGGAGCTCTTTCACTACACAAGCCTCGATGCCTTCGAGAAAAAATGGCGCTTCATCAGGCTGGAGCGCAATGCTGCGGAGCCAGTCTCTGGCCCGGCGGGCCCCAGCGAAAGCCTGCGGACCTGCCTCCAATCTGGCCTCCCCGCAGCACCCCCCAGGAGTTATCAGCACTCCGCCCAGCGATTTAGGTTCGAGTCCCCTTCCCTCCGCCAGTTAAATCATCTAAAAACATGATAAATAACAACTTTTTCAAGCTCGATTCTTACCGGTCCATATTTTGGTACGTCATTGAAAAACTGCCGCACAGCAGGCACGAGATTGGAGCTTGAGGCGAACCCGAAACGCTGCGCGCCGGTTGCGATCCGATGGCCGCGATGATCCTCGCGGTTGAGGGTGACGACGTCCGAATAAAACAGCAAACCGGAAGCCATTGAAACCTCAAAATAATGGCCAAACGGGACTGAAAAACGGAGAGAATCACCCCGGATCGCCAACACGAACCAGAAGATCAGTCAGCGATTTTTATAAAGCAATGCTTATGTATGGTTCAAGGCTCGCGCCAAAAAGCACGCAAAGTTTTTCGACGCTGCTGCACACCCACCCTTCAGACGCCACTCAACAGGCGCGGATATCATTCGACAAGACCGCAAGCGTTCGACAATGCGCTTCGAAACCCCGCGACCCCGGATATCGCGCTTGCCCTCGACGATTATGTCCTCAAGGCGGTTCATCCCCGCCTGCGCGCGGAACAATGCTGTCCCGCAGCGTGGTGTAACGAGCCAGGGTTGATCACGGGCTTCGCAGATCTTGCCGGGTTCATCAGCTCGCCGCCGCAGGCACCCTAACGATGAGATTGTCGCTCAATGGAGCGATGGTTTCCAGCATCATGCAGCATCCTTGTTACAAACATGTGGATAATTCGAAACCTACGAGACGGATTGAATTCGACTGGTTGGACGTCGGAATGAATGGGGGCGCAGTAGCCCGTATCCACCTTCAGCTGGTCTATCCCAGTCCCCCCGACCGCAGGGACCAATAGGGTCACGCCTCATCGAACCGCCCCCAGTCGACTGATCGCCTCCGCAAGCGGGCGTTCGCTTTCGCAGTAGGTCTTCCATGGATTCAGTCTGGCGAGCTGAACCGAGGCTGTGCGTACGTTGAATTTCGCGGGATCGAGGCCCCTCTTCACCTGGCTTCAGCCAAGCGGCATGGACACCGGCGCCCTCGATCACGGCGGCGAAGGCGACGTCGGGCGCGGGATCGAGGTCGAACACCAGCCGTCCCGGCTGCTCGGGCTCGAATGGCTGGCAGTTCCAGGGGTGCAGCTCCAGCGCCCCAGTCTGCGCCGCCGCCACCAGGGCTTCGACGCGGTCGAACCGGATAAAGGGCTTTCGGTCGCCTGAGACCTCGACCTCGGTGATCAGGGGTGACTGGCCTTTGGCGCTGTGGCGCTGGAAGAAGGTCTGGGCGCCGTCGATTCCATCGGGCATGCGAAGCATCGAACACCCGCGCAAGACGAGCGCTTTTGGTATTCGCCACCTTGCGTCCCGAACAAATCAACCTGGGACGCACCGGGGCGCGCGGCGTGATCGATTTCAAGCACTTCCTGGAATTTGCGGATCGAGGCGCGCGCGCAATCGCAGAATCTTTCGCACCGACCGGCCGGGACGTCGAGGCACCGTTTGAACACGCGGTGAAGCGGGCTTTGGAGGCCAAAGGCTGGGTGGTTCACCCCCAAATAGGCGTCTCATTCTTCAGGGTCGATCTCGGCGTCGTGCATCCCGATTTCCCCGGGAGATACCTGGCGGGGGTCGAATGCGACGGCGCGACCTATCATCGCTCGGCGACCGCGCGAGACCGCGACCGCTTGCGAGAGATGGTGCTGACAGACCTTGGTTGGCGCATTCGCCGGATCTGGAGCACCGAATGGTGGATGGACGCCGCCTCGGCTTTGGAGAAAATCCATCTCCGACTGGTTGGGGATCTGGAAGCTGATAGGCTCGCCCGGACAATTGTCCCACCAGAATTACCGGCAGCCGACGACCCGATCACCCCTGAAGAGATGGACGCCCCTCCGCGAACAGACACTGAAGAAGAGGCTCGAGCTGTCCTGGACCATCCTGAACCAGCCAATGTTCAGGAACCCGAGACCGTTCCATCGCTGGTCTATGCCAGCAGGCCAGAGGCTCAGACTTTACGGGGTTTTGAGGATCAGCCCCAAGCGTCGCTCTACCTTGCAGCGGATCCAGCGGCCGTATGCGCACCTGATCGGTCCCGCTTCCATGACCAGGCCTACCAATCCGAGCTGCGCCAGATGGTCGATCACGTCATCTCGGTGGAGGGGCCCATCTTCTTCGATGTCCTTGTGGAACGGGTTTCGCGGGCGCCTGGCTTCCAGCGCGCCAAGGACCTGATCAGAGGCTCCATACGCGCCGCCCTCGGACGAAACCGCTACGAAATCACCTTGGACGCCGAACGCGAGGTCATCTGGCCAAAAGACACAGCCCCCACGTTCCTCCCTCCATTCCGAGGGGCAGGCATCCGCGAACACGCGGACATCCCGCTCCCGGAACTGGCGAGCCTGGCGCTCTCCCTTCGCCGCCGGGGCTTCGACGATCAGGAAGTCGTGCGGGGAATGCAGGAACATTTCAAACTGGGACGCCTTGCAGCCGGGACCCGAGACAGGTTCGAAGCCGCAGTGCGGCTGTCTCATGCGGGCGGCTGGGGCAAAGGGCTACGGGTTGGAGGATAAGAAAACTTCCGGTGGTTTGCGCGTGGAGAATGCCCGAAATCACACCCTCATTCATCTCCGAATACGCCCCCTGCCCCCCCACCGCCGCAAAACTCATCCAGAAGCTCGGACACCGGCTCCACCCCGGTGTTCAGCAGATGATCGCGGGCGCGGGTGCAGCGCTCGAACGTTTCGGGCGCGCCATGCGCGAAAACATAACGACCCGGGATATTCCCTTCCGCAAAGCATGGCTGCGGTCGATCATCGAGAGGATTGAGGTCGATGACGGGGGGATCAGAATCATCGGGGATAAAAGCACGCTGGAACAAGCAGTTGACGGAAAGCTCGAGGCTTCCGGCGGGGTTCGCAGATCTGTACCGAGGTGGCACGCCCAACGGGAATCGAACCCGTGTCTTCACCGTGAAAGGGTGATGTCCTAGACCGCTAGACGATGGGCGCAAGCGAGCGAAGCGGTTCAGCTCCGCAGACCCCCGGAGCTATAAAGGCGGCGCCTCGCAGATGCAAGGCGAGGCGGCGTGTTTTTTCGCCCTTGCGGCGAAAAAGCGCCCCGCGCGGCTGTAGCGCCCGGAAAACCAGGCTCAAGGCCGCCCTAGGATTCTTCGGCGGGCGCGGGATTGACGGGCGGTGATAACTTGCGGCGGCCATAAACGAAATCGGCGCGCTTCTCGAAGGCCTCCGCGAATTTGCGGAAGGCGGTGTCGAACATGGAGCCCATGAGGAGCCCAAGGGTTCGGCTGCGGAACTCGTAATCAATGAAGAACTCGACAGCGCAGGCGGGCTGGTCCTTGCCCTCGTCGCGGAAGGACCAGCGATTTTCCAGATGGCGAAATGGGCCGTCGACATATTCGACGAGGATCGTGAGGCTCGCCCTATCGAGGGTCACACGGCTGGTGAAAGTTTCGCGGATGGCGCGGTAGCCCACCTCCATATCAGCGACGATCACCTCCACCCCCTTGTCGTCGGTGGCGCGACGACGCACCCGCAGGCCCTGACACAGCGGCAGGAACTTCGGATAAGCCTCGACATCGGCGACGAGGTCGAACATGTCCGCAGGCGAATGGCGCACGCGGCGGATCGAGCGAAAAGACGGCATGGCGGACCCAGGCGAAAGCTGCGCCCTCATAGCACGGCGCGCGCCCTCTGCAAGGTCAACGAAGCCTCGCAAGCTCAAGGAGAAGGCTTGCCGCCGCCCTTGGCCAGATGATCGCCAAAGCCGCCCGCCTCCGGCAGCCGGTTCAGAAATTGGGTGATCTCATAGCGTGAGCGAAGGATGAAGATCGTGCGGTTGCGCCGCTCCCGCTCGATGGTCCCCATGATGCGGGGAGCGACCTCCGTAGGGAAGCTCAGAATGTCGCTGAATCGAGGCAGTCGCAGTCGCTCCCCGATGCTCGTGGGCCCCTTACCGTTGGCGGGAACCCGGATAGCCCTGCGCAGCACAGCCAGCGCGCAGGTGGAGATGGGCAGATCAACCCAGATGAACCAGTCGGCGCGAGGCACACGCAGGTCGAAACTGGAGATGTCATTGCCACTCATGACCCATTCGGGCCCTTCGGCCAGCTTGCGCACATGGTCGCGCCAGACTGCTGCGTCATCGCTTCCTGCGAAGGTTCCCAGTTCCTGTTCGATCTCGATCAGGGGAAGGGAGAAACGGTCCGAGATGAGCCTGGCGATGCGGCCCCGTCCGGAGCCGCGATTGCCGACCACGAGCACGCGCCGCGGCGGCTCGACCTGAAACCGGCGCGGATGCTCCATATGGTCCCTCGGGCGTTACTGGTTTCGCGCGAGCCTCGCCGCCTTGAGCTTCGCGAAATCCTCCCCCGCATGGTGGGAGGACCGCGTCAGTGGAGAAGCCGATACCAGCAAGAACCCCTTGGCCCCGGCCACGGTTTCATAGGACTTGAATTCTTCCGGCGTAACGAAGCGCAGCACCGGATGATGCTTTCGGGTGGGTTGGAGATATTGCCCGATGGTGAGGAAATCCACCTCCGCCGAGCGCAGGTCGTCCATGAGCTGCAGCACCTCGTTCCGCTCCTCCCCCAGCCCGACCATGATGCCGGATTTGGTGAAGATGGTGGGGTCCAGCTCCTTCACCCGCTGCAACACCCGGATGGAGTGGAAGTAGCGGGCGCCCGGGCGCACATTGAGATATTTCGAGGGCACTGTCTCAAGGTTGTGGTTGAACACGTCGGGCCGGGCCGCCACGACCACTTCGAGCGCACCCTCCTTGCGCAGGAAGTCCGGCGTCAGGATCTCGATGGTGGTGGCGGGTGAGCGGGCGCGGATGGCGCGAATGGTCTGGGCGAAATGCTCGGCGCCGCCATCGGCGAGATCGTCGCGGTCCACCGAGGTGATCACCACATGGGTAAGCCCGAGCTTGGCCACTGCGTCCGCCACATGCTCTGGCTCCAGAGCATCGAGGGGGGCGGGCATGCCCGTGCGCACATTGCAGAAGGCGCAGGCTCTGGTGCAGGTGTCGCCCATGATCATGAAGGTGGCGTGCTTCTTCTCCCAGCACTCGCCCATGTTGGGGCAGCCCGCCTCTTCGCAGACCGTGACGAGATTGTTCTCCTTCACGATACGGTTGGTCTCGGCCCATTGGGGCGAGCCCGGCGCCTTGACGCGGATCCAGTCAGGCTTGCGCAGGATCGGCTGATCGGGCCGATGGGCCTTCTCGGGATGGCGCGGCTTGGCGTCAGCGCCAGCCTGACGGCGGGGGTCCTTGTCGATATCGAAGACGACGGCCATGGTCTGATCCTGAGAGCGCGGCGTGGCCGCATGAATGCGTATCTAGGCCTTGGCGCCACCCCACGCAATCGGCGCCTTCAAACAGGTTACTTGTCACGCCCGCCGCGCGGCGGGCCGCCTGCGGTTCCCAGCCAGATCACATGGCGGGCGCCGCTCTTGCCCCGGTGGGCGCGGACCATGACTTCCTCGACCTGAAAGCCGCTACGGCCGAAGCGACTCTTGAAGTCGCGATCCGGCCCTTGCGACCAGACCGCCAGCACGCCGCCCGGCTTGAGGGAGTGGCGGGCGATACTCAGGCCGCTCATGCCGTAGAGACCGTCATTGGCGGACTGGGTCATGGCCTCCGGCCCATTGTCCACATCGAGCAGAATGGCGTCCCAGCCCCCTGCCCCGGGATTGATGAGCCGGGCGACGTCGATCTGTTCGATGGTGACCCGGGGGTCATCGAGACAATCGCCGAAGAGAGACGCCATGGGCCCGCGCGCCCAAGCGATCACGGCGGGCAGAAGCTCCGCCACCACCACCCTCGCCTCCGGCCCCAGCACGGCCAGCGCGGCGCGCAGGGTGAAGCCCATGCCAAGGCCGCCGATGAGGATCCTTGGCCGCTTGCGGTCGGAGATGCGCGCGCAACTGAGCGTCGCCAGAGCCTCTTCCGAGCCGCTGAGGCGGCTGTTCATCAGCTCGTTGCCCGCCAGACGGATGGAGAACTCATCGCCGCGTCGCGACAGCTTGAGCTCCCCGCCGCCGGGGATGTTCGTCTTGTCCAGATGGATCCAAGGCTGCATTTCAAAGCGTTTTCAAGCGAAGTGGCCACCGGTTCGCGTTAAGAAAACGCGTCAAAACAAAGAACTAGGGCGCTTCGCTTCAAAATGAAGCGAAGCGCCCTAGCTGTGTATCACGCGGCCATAGGCGTCGAGAACCGCTTCGTGCATCATTTCCGACAGGGTCGGATGCGGGAAGACCGTGTGCATCAGCTCTTCCTCGGTCGTCTCGCAATTCATGGCGATGACATAGCCCTGAATCAGCTCGGTCACTTCCGCGCCGACCATATGGGCGCCCAGCAGCTTGCCGGTCTTGGCGTCGAAGATGGTCTTCACGAGGCCGTCAGGCTCGCCCAGCGCAATCGCCTTGCCATTGCCCACGAAGGGGAAGCGGCCGACCTTGAGCGTATAACCAGCCTCTTTGGCCTTGGCCTCGGTGAGGCCCACGCTCGCCACCTGCGGATGGCAATAGGTGCAGCCGGGGATCATGGTCTTTTCCATGGGATGGGTGTGCAGGCCCTTGATGGTCTCCACGCAGATCACGCCCTCATGCTCGGCCTTGTGGGCCAGCATCGGGGGGCCCGCCACGTCGCCGATGGCGTAGACGCCGGGCACATTGGTGCGACCATGGCCGTCGGTGACGATGGCGCCACGATCCAGCTTCACGCCGATCTTTTCAAGCCCGAGATTCTCGGTGTTGCAGACCACGCCCACGGCGGAAATCATCCGCTCGGCCTTGAGGGTCTGCTTCACGCCCTTGTCGTCCTCCACCGTGCAGGTGACGTGATTGGCGCCCTTCTCGACCTTCACCACCTTGGTGGAGGTCATGATCTTGATGCCCTGCTTCTCGAAACGCTTGCGCGCGATGGCCGCGATCTCGGCGTCCTCGACCGGCATGATCTGCGGCAGCACTTCGACCACCGTGACCTCACAGCCCATGGTGGCGTAGAAGCTGGCGAATTCGATGCCGATGGCGCCCGACCCCATGACGATCAATGACTTGGGGAAGGTGGTGGGGACCATGGCCTCGAAATAGGTCCAGATCAGCTTGCCATCGGGCTCGATGCCCGGCAGCACGCGCGGGCGCGCGCCGGTGGAGATGATGATATGCTTGGCCTGATAGGTCCCCGCCCCCAGCACGCCCTTGGGCACGGGGTTCTGCGGCTGCACCACGGGCTTGGAGGAGGCGCCGACCGTGACTTCGCCGACCTTGGAAATGGTCGCCTCGCCCCAGATCACATCGACCTTGTTCTTCTTCAGCAGGAAGGCGACGCCGCCGTTGAGCTGGCCCGAGACCCCGCGCGAACGCTTAACAACGGCTGCGGGATCAAAGGTCACCTTGCCCTCGATCTTCAGGCCATAGGCTTCTGGATGCTGGGCGTAGTGATAGATCTCCGCCGAGCGCAGCAACGCCTTGGTGGGGATGCAACCCCAGTTGAGACAAATGCCGCCCAGATGCTCGCGCTCCACCACTGCGGTCTTGAAGCCGAGCTGCGCTGCGCGAATGGCGGCGACATAGCCGCCCGGGCCGCCGCCGATGATGAGAATGTCGTAGGGAGTGCTCATGGTCAGGCTCGATCATTGAATGGCGAGGGATGCCAATAGGCAGTCGGCAGTCGGGCTTCGGCGGTCGGTAAAGCGGGAATATGGATACGCCTCACCTGTTGGGGAGGCGCCCCATCAGCCAGCTCACACCAGCATCGACATCGGGTTCTCGATCAGCTGCTTGAAGGCGGCGATCAGTTCGGCGCCCAGGGCCCCATCGACCGCGCGGTGATCGGTGGAGAGGGTCACGCTCATGACGGTGGCGACCGCAGGCTGGCCGTTCTTCACCACCACGCGCTGCTCGCCGGCGCCCACCGCCAGGATCGTCGCATGGGGCGGGTTGATGACCGCCGAGAAATGCTTGA
>CANGTC010000100.1 GCA_947456505.1 Beijerinckiaceae bacterium | reverse complement strand
TCCGCAAGGAAGGCAAGAAGAAGTAAGGAGGCTCGCGATGCAAAAGGACAATCAGGCTGTCGAACGCCGCAAGGCGCGCGTCCGTCGTTCGATCCGCGCGCGCGCCTATGGCAAGCCGCGGCTCTCTGTTTTCCGTTCTTCGAAGCAGATCTATGCGCAGATCATCGACGACGAGAGTGGCACAACCCTCGTCGCCGCGTCTTCTCTCGAGAAGGATCAACGCGGGTCGTTGAAGACCGGCGCCACCATCGAGGCAGCGTCCGTGATCGGGAAACTGATCGCCCAGCGCGCTGTCGAGAAGGGCATCAAGGATGTCGTGTTTGATCGCGGCGCCTATATCTACCACGGGCGCGTCAAGGCGCTTGCGGACGGGGCCCGCGAAGGCGGTCTCAACTTCTAAACATTCGAAGCGAGCGGCGGGCATAAGGCCTGCTGCGCAAGTGACGGAAGACCATTATGGCTCGTGAAGGTGAAGGCGGTCGCGGTCGCGATCGTGATCGGGAAGAGCGTGACAGCGAGTTTGTGGACCGCCTGGTCCACATCAACCGCGTCGCGAAGGTGGTGAAGGGTGGACGTCGCTTCGGCTTCGCCGCTCTCGTGGTGGTCGGCGACCAGAAGGGTCGCGTCGGTTTTGGCCACGGCAAGGCGCGCGAAGTGCCGGAAGCGATTCGCAAGGCGACGGAAGCCGCCAAGCGTGCGCTGATCCGCGTTCCGCTGCGCGAAGGTCGCACTCTGCATCATGACGTGCATGGCCGCCATGGCGCCGGCCGCGTCATCCTGCGTTCGGCTCCCGCCGGCACCGGCATCATCGCCGGCGGCCCGATGCGCGCTGTCTTCGAGACGCTCGGCATGCATGACGTCGTCGCCAAGTCGCAGGGGTCCTCCAACCCCTACAACATGGTGCGCGCCACCTTCGATGCTCTCAAGCATGAAGATTCGCCCCGTTCCGTCGCCGCGCGCCGGAGCATGAAGGTTTCCACGCTGCAGTCGCGCCGTCAGGGCGTGGATGCTGACGCTGTCGACGCTTGAGGGAGGGTCTGATGTCTGACACAAAGAACGTCGTCACCCTTGAGCAGTACAAGAGCCCCATCGGCCGTAACCTTGAGCAGCGTGCGACCCTTGTTGGGTTGCGTCTCAACAAGATCGGCCGTCGCTCCACGCTCGAAGACACGCCATCTGTTCGCGGGATGATCGCCAAGGTGGCGCATCTGATCCGCGTCGTCGATAGCCACTGAGGAGCGCACCATGAGACTCAATGGCATTAACGACAACCCCGGCTCCTCCAAGAAGCGCACCCGCATCGGGCGCGGCATTGGTTCTGGCTCGGGCAAGCAGGCCGGTCGCGGCGGCAAGGGCCAGACGGCTCGCTCCGGCGTGCGCATCAAGGGCTTCGAAGGCGGCCAGATGCCGCTGCATCGTCGTCTCCCCAAGCGCGGCTTCACCAACATATTCAAGACCGACTATAACGAGGTCAATCTCGGTCGCGTGCAGCAGGCGCTTGACGCCGGCAAGCTCGACGGCTCGCAGGTGATCACCGTTGACGCGCTCGTGGCGGCCGGCGTTTGCGCCAAGGTTCGTGACGGCGTGAAGCTGCTGGGCCAGGGCGAGTTCTCCGCCAAGGTCTCGTTCGAAGTCGCGCGCGCCTCTAGGACGGCGCTCGCGGCCGTCGAGAAGGCTGGTGGTTCGGTCAAGCTTCTGGTGGTCGACGCTCCGGCTGAGGCCTGAGGTCAGGGCGGAGCAAATCCGTCGCGCCGGGCTGATAAAAGGGTTCGGCGGATCCCACATTGATCGGAGCGGGGCCAGGGTTTTGCAACCTTGCGCCCCGTTCTCTTTTGTCAGACCATGTTAGCGCGTCTCATGCGCCAGTCCGGAGCGATACAATGGCATCCGCAGCCGAACAGCTCGCCGCCAACATCAATTTCTCCGCCATCGGCAAGGCCGAGGAGCTCAAGAAGCGCATCTGGTTCACCCTGGGCGCTCTGATCGTCTATCGTCTCGGGACCTATATTCCGCTGCCAGGGATCGATCCGGCGGCCTTCGAGCAGAACTTCACCCGTGGCGGGCAGGGGGTTCTGGAGCTCTTCAACATGTTCGCGGGCGGCGCCGTGCAGCGCATGGCCATCTTCGCCCTGAACATCATGCCCTATATCTCCGCCTCCATCATCATTCAGCTGCTCACCTCGGTGTTCCCGACCCTGGAAGCCATCAAGAAAGATGGCGAGCAGGGCCGCAAGGTGCTGAACCAGTACACCCGCTACCTTACCGTTCTCCTGGCCGTGTTTCAGGCCTATGGCATTTCCGTGGGGCTTGAGGGGCAGGCGGGCATTGTGTCCGAGCCCGGTATCTTCTTCCGCATCTCCACCGTGATCACCCTCACGGGCGGCACCATGTTCCTGATGTGGCTGGGCGAGCAGATCACCTCGCGCGGCATCGGCAATGGCTCTTCGCTCATCATCTTCGCGGGCATCGTCGCGGCGTTCCCCTCGGCCATCATCAACACCCTTGAGTTGGGCCGTCAGGGCGCCATCTCCACCGGGCTGATCCTGCTGGTCATTGTGATGTCAATCGCGGTCATCGCCTTCATCGTCTTCATGGAGCGCGCCCAGCGCCGCCTTTTGATCACCTATCCCAAGCGCCAGGTGGGCAATAAGGTCTATGAGGGTCAGACCTCGTTCCTGCCGCTCAAGCTGAACACCTCGGGCGTCATTCCGCCGATCTTCGCCTCTTCACTTCTGCTGCTGCCCACCACCATCGCCAACTTCGCCCAGGCGTCGGACGGCGGCGGCGTGCTCGCCACCATCGCGACCTATCTGGGCCATGGGCGTCCGCTCTACATGCTCATGTATATCGCGCTGATCGTCTTCTTCGCGTTCTTCTACACCGCTATCGTGTTCAACCCGGTGGAAACAGCCGACAATCTCAAGAAGCACGGCGGGTTCCTGCCGGGCATCCGGCCCGGAGAGCGTACGGCCCAGTTCATTGACCAGGTGCTGACCCGGATCACCGTGATCGGCGCCGGCTATCTTGCGATTATCTGCATCTTACCCGAAATGCTCATTTCCTACGCTGCGCTTCCGTTCTACTTTGGCGGCACGTCATTGCTGATCGTCGTAAGCGTTACGATGGACACTGTGGCTCAGGTCCATGGGCATCTTCAGGCGCAGCAATACGAAGGGCTCGTGAAGAAAGCCAAATTGCGGGGGCGAAAGAGATGAGACTGATTCTGCTGGGACCTCCGGGCGCTGGCAAGGGCACGCAAGCGGCGCGCCTCACCGAGAAATTCAAGATCCCCCAACTCTCCACCGGCGACATGTTGCGCGCGGCGGTGAAGGCGGGCACGCCGATCGGCCTGCAGGCCAAGGCGGTGATGGATGCGGGCGGGCTCGTCTCCGACGAGATCGTGTGCGGCATCATCTCCGACCGTATTGAGCAGGCCGACGCCAAGAACGGCTTCATCCTCGACGGCTTCCCGCGCACGGTCGCGCAGGCCAAGGCGCTGGATGAGTTGCTGGCGAAGAAGAGCATGGGCCTCGATGCCATCGTCGAACTCAAGGTGGACGAGAACGCCCTGCTGGCACGCATCGAAAAGCGCGCGGCCGAGACCCTGGCCGCTGGCGGTACGGTGCGCGCGGACGATAACCCGGAGGCCTTCAAGGTGCGCCTGGTCTCCTACCGCGAACAGACCGCCCCCGTCTCAGCCTATTACGCCTCCAAGGGCGTGTTGAAGACCGTGGACGGCATGGCGCCGATCGACGAGGTGACGAAGGCGCTGGACTCCGTGCTGGGCTGATGGGCCGGGCAGGGGCCCTGCGGTTAGCGCAGGGTCAGTTTGTCCAGCTTGCTCTGGTCTACTTCAATCAACCGTTCTTTAGCCTGCGCGAGGATACGGTCCGGAATTTCGACCAGAAATTCCAGACCGTTCGTTCGGAATATATCGGCAGGTTTGGCGTCTTTGCGCCTTATGGCTCCGAGATAGAGGCCAGGACCAAGGTCGGTCCATTCCTTATCCCCCTTATCTTTAACGCGGGTTCTGGTGGCCCAGGCGAAACAGACAATCCATCCGCCAGCGCGGTCGAAGGACGTTACGTCCTTTGCGAAACTTCGAGCCAGTTCCAGTGCGCCAGCGGAAACACGGACGCTGCCGGGTGGATTGAAGCCGCCTGTGGGAATTGGGTGGGGCGGAGGTTTTGCCGACATTCCGTGTCTCCTTAATATGGGTCGAGAATGAATCCTTTGGGCTCGCCGACGCCGCTTCGTTCGATTGTTTGGCCACCGCGGCATTCATAAATCGCGTTGAAACTCTTGTTCCCAAACGCATCCGTGAAGCGTGAGATACCTGTCGCGACGCAGATGCGGATCACTTCAGCTATCAAGGTTGGCAGACCCGCCACCCCGGCTGATCCCTCGGCCTGGTCTATCCATTGACCACCGTCTGGCGACCCCGCAGGCGCTCGCGGTTGATCCGCATTGTATTTTCGCAGTAGTCGGACCGCAGCTTTCATTTCCGTGACGCTCGGAAAGGTTCCGGTTCTTAGGAAAGTCTTATAACGAACCCGGTGCAGAACCTGTTCGGCTGAACTGGTTCCAGAGCGCAGCGCATTGGCAAAATCTGATGTCAGCGTTTTGAGCATGATTTGGCCTTTCTCTTGGCAATCTTATTGTAATAATAATTATATCAAATTTTACATAAAATCAAGAATTTTTTCTTTTTTTTCATTTTAAAGGATTTAAAACCTTGATTTATCTCTTGTTGTCGACAGGCGAGAATTCGCAGCGGCTGTTGAACAAGTCGCCCCCGTCTCAGCCTATTACGCCTCCAAGGGCGTGTTGAAGACCGTGGACGGCATGGCGCCCATCGATGAGGTGACGAAGGCGCTGGACGCGATTCTGGGGTGAGGCTGCGGTGTATTGGTTTTGAAAAGGGCGGTCCGGAGGGGCTGCCTTTTTTGTTGTTGGTTTGATTCCGAAAAGTGGCGTAGGTTCCTGAATTAACGCGCATTTGCCCTCCCTCTCGTTGGGGCGGCGCGAAGTGTGACGGGGTGGGGCGCGCGAGGTGCTGATCGGGAGCGGCTGCGCCACATTCGCTCATTCCAGAGATTGCGCGACCCCCACCTCTTACCCCTTCCCGCAAGGGGAATGGGATCGGCGAGCGTTTCTGGCGATAAATCAGATTGTTAGCGTGTCATGCCTGCACCCCTTTGGGGAGGGTCGGTCGCGCCAGCGGACGCGGTGGGGGTCAGGGAATGCTGATCGTTGGCGTTGATGAAGGCGCGGCGGATTATATCAAAGCTTGGTTGGCGTCGCGGGCGGGCTTCGTATTTTGAGTCCGGATTTTTCCGTAAGTCGTTGATTATCGTTAACTATGTTCTCGTTTCTCATCCTCAGAATCTGATTTAACGCCGCCCGCCAGACGCTTGAAACCCGACGCGAAACCACCGCCCCTCAAACCGACCGCGCATCCTCCTCCGTCAGCAGATCCCGCATGGAGGGCAGGGTGGGGATGGAATAGCCCGCCCCCGGCCTCTCGAAGAACACTCCCCCGCCTTACCGGCCGCGCTTGTGTGGAGCTCGGCGCTTACCATCTGCATGGCGAGGATGAGGGCCTGCATCGAATCGGCCCCGGCGCCGAAGAAGCGGCGTGATCCAGAGGGCCAGTGTATCTCATAGGCGCAGCGCCAGCATCCCATCTCGAAACGCGGGGCGGCGAGGGTGACCTCGACGGGGTGGTCCTGGCCCTGTTGGCGCAGGGTGAGGGTGCGGCGGGCGATGATCATGGATGGCCCCCGGGTTGGCGGGAAACGGGCTGGCCAGACACAACCTTAACTTATTGTTGGCGGAGATCAATATCAGGTTGAAGGTTTTGCGCGGCGGATCGCGCTTTTCGGCTCCCCCGCCACAATTTCCCCCCATTCCCCCCTTGACCCACCCCCGCCGCTGCCCTAAACAACCGCTCTCACCGAGATCGCTTGCGCTCCCGGCTCTCTTCGCATGAAGGGGCGGGGCGTTTTCGTTTTCTCAACCTCGCAAGAGCCGGCCTCCACCGGACGCGGGGATCATCAGACGCCACCTGCGGGTGGCCCACATGGAGACGGCCAATGGCTCGTATAGCGGGCGTTAACATCCCCACCAACAAGCGCGTCATCATTGCGCTTCAGTACATCCACGGCATCGGCCCCAAGAAGGCCGAAGAGATCTGCGCCAAGGTCAACATCCCGGCCGAGCGCCGCGTGGCCCAGCTTACCGACGCTGAAGTGCTCCAGATCCGCGAGACCATCGACCGCGACTACATGGTGGAGGGCGATCTGCGCCGCGAAGTCTCCATGAACATCAAGCGCCTGATGGACCTTGGCTGCTACCGCGGCCTGCGTCATCGTCGCCAGCTGCCCGTCCGCGGCCAGCGCACCCACACCAACGCCCGCACCCGCAAGGGCAAGGCGAAGCCCATCGCCGGCAAGAAGAAGTAATCTTCGCCGCTTCAAAGATCCTCCAAGGTGTAGCCGCTGGAATTACGGCGGCGTCAGAGACCGAAAGGCACGAGTTAAATGGCAAAAGAAGCAACACGCGTCCGCCGCCGCGAACGCAAGAACATCGCCTCGGGCGTCGCCCATGTGAACTCCTCGTTCAACAATACGATGATCACCATCACCGACGCTCAGGGCAATGCGATCTCCTGGTCTTCGGCTGGCACCATGGGCTTCAAGGGCTCGCGCAAGTCGACCCCCTACGCCGCCCAGATGGCCGCCGAGGACGCCGCTCGCAAGGCGCAGGAACACGGCATGCGCACCATCGAGGTGGAAGTCTCCGGTCCCGGTTCGGGCCGCGAGTCCGCGCTTCGCGCGCTCCAGGCTGCGGGCTTCACCGTCACCTCGATCCGCGACGTGACTCCGATCCCGCACAACGGCTGCCGCCCGCGCAAGCGTCGGCGCGTCTGATCTGACCTGATCTATCCTATCGCATCCGCGACGCCGACGGGCTCGCGGATGCTTATTGCAACGACACGCGAGGCCAGGGTCGACGGACCGATATGCCGCGCAACCGAAAGGTACAGTCGTGATTCAGAAGAACTGGCAAGAACTCATCCGTCCCAATAAGCTCGAGATCATTCCGGGCGACGATCCCCGCCGTTCGGCCACCGTTGTCGCCGAGCCGCTTGAGCGCGGCTTTGGCCAGACGCTGGGCAACTCCCTGCGCCGCGTGCTGCTGTCCTCGCTCCAGGGTGCGGCCATCACAGCCGTCCAGATCGACGGCGTGCTCCATGAATTCTCTTCCATCCCCGGCGTCCGTGAAGATGTCACGGACATCGTCCTGAACATCAAGGACATCTGGGTCAAGATGCAGGGCGATGGCCCCAAGCGCATGGTCCTGAAGAAGTCCGGTCCGGGCGCCGTGCTCGCTGGCGACATCAATGTCGTCAACGATGTGCAGATCCTCAACCCCAATCTGGTGATCTGCAACCTCGACGAGGGCGCGGAAATCCGTATGGAGTTCACCGTCAACACCGGCAAGGGCTATGTGGCGGCTGATCGCAACCGCGCCGAGGACGCCCCCATCGGCCTGATCCCCGTCGACAGCCTCTATTCGCCCGTGCGCAAGGTTGCTTACCGCATCGAGAACACCCGCGAGGGCCAGGTGCTCGATTACGACAAGCTCACCCTGAGTGTGGAGACCAATGGCGCCCTGACGCCCGAGGATGCGATCGCCTACAGCGCCCGCATTCTGCAGGACCAGCTGAACGTCTTCGTGAACTTCGAAGAGCCCAAGCGCGAAGAGGCCGCCCCCTCCATCCCCGAGCTGGCCTTCAACCCGGCTCTGCTCAAGAAGGTGGACGAGCTGGAGCTGTCAGTCCGTTCGGCCAACTGCCTCAAGAACGACAATATCGTCTACATCGGCGACCTCATCCAGAAGACGGAAGCCGAGATGCTGCGGACCCCGAACTTCGGCCGCAAGTCGCTCAACGAGATCAAGGAAGTGCTGGCGCAGATGGGCCTCCATCTCGGCATGGAAGTGACGGGCTGGCCGCCCGAGAACATCGACGAGCTCGCCAAGCGCTTCGAAGAGCATTACTAGAACGGCGATCGGCAGTCGGCGTTAGGTTATCCGACTGCCGACTGCCGACTGCCTAATGCCTACCGCCAACCAACAGACGGTCGACCCTTGGTACGGCGGCCGTAAAAACGAAGGAGCACCACCATGTATCACGGTCGCGCCAAGCGCCGCTTCAACCGCACAGCCGAACACCGCAAGGCGATGTTCGCCAATATGTGCAACGCCCTCATCAAACACGAGCAGATCGTCACGACGCTCCCGAAGGCCAAGGACCTGCGTCCGGTCGTCGAGAAGCTCGTCACCCTCGGCAAGCGCGGCGACCTCCACGCCCGCCGCCAGGCCATCGCGCAGATCAAGGACGTCGTCATGGTCCGCAAGCTCTTCGACGTGCTTGGCCCGCGCTACAAGGAGCGCAACGGCGGCTATTGCCGCGTGCTGAAGGCGGGCTTTCGCTACGGCGACAACGCGCCCATGGCCGTGATCGAATTCGTGGATCGCGACGTCGATGCGCGCGGCAAGGATTCCGGCCCGGTTCACGCCGAGGAAGCCGCCGAGGCCTGATCAGCCCCGGTTCAAGGAAAGACCCTTCAGGGCGGCTTCGGCCGCCCTTTTCTTTTTGGGTTTCAACGTCGCGCCAGCATGGTGCAGGCCGTGGCGCCCGAGTTGACGAATTCGAGATCGCGGAATCCGGCAGAGGTCAGCAGCGCCTCCAGTTCACAGATCGTCCATGGATGACCTCCAGAGCGGATCGTCAGAAGATTCGTGACGTCCGCGCCGACGTCTCCGGGCGCAGGGGCGAACATGGCGAAGATCAGCATGCCGCCGGGCGCGAGCGCACGGTGAATGAGCGGCATCGCCTGACGCACCACTTCGGCAGGCATGAACATGCTCGGGAACCAGACCAGATCATAGGCGCTCTCATCGGTGATTTCGGTGACGCTTTGGCGCCGCAGGGCGATCCGGTCCGCCAGCCCATTCTCCGCGATATTCGCCTCCGCGAGCTTTAGGGCTGGCTCGTGTACATCAACACCAACGATTCGCATTGACGGCCATAATTGCGCCGCCTGAATCGAGAGCCAGGCGACGCCAACGCCGATATCGAGAAAATGACACTGGTTTTCAAGAATGGCTCTCAACGCGGGGCGTGTCTGCGCCATGGCGCGGAATGACAGGGCGGCGGAGCGCGATCCGCGTCCCCGCTCCTGAAGGACACTCGGATCAACATAGGTCCATCCGGGGGCGCGTTCCGGTTCGTGAATGAGATCAAGGGCTTCTTGCAGAGCGTAGGTGATTTGGCCGACGAGGGTGGCGATCTGTCCAGATTCAAGGCCTTCTATGGTTCCGGGTGGCGCCTGATGCGAAATGATGGCTTGAAGCGCGCCCCGCACGCGCGGGTCTGCGTCTATTCCCGTTTGGCGAAGTCGTAGGTCCGCCCCTAGAGCGCCGAGGGACAAAACCGTCGCCATGTGTCCTTGAACTTTTCTGTAAATTTCCGGGTAGGTCATGCCAGCAACTTCCCATATGGCGTCGACCCCTGGTGAGGTCAGGGGAGGCGTGCCCGACTCGGCGCGCCATGTAATTATTGTAAAGATTAAGCTGCCTCATCGCCGCAGCTTCTGTCAACCTTGCCCTCAATCGGTTCCCGATTGCTGTCGTCTGAGGGCCACGCAGGGGCGGGGGGCTTGGCGTGGGGCGGGGCGCGCGCCTATATCCATCACTGTCTCAACCGGATGGACCCATGCGCGCGCTCTCCCTCGCCCTGCTGCTCTGTTTTCCCCTTAGCTGCGCGCAGGCGCAGGCGCCCCAGCGGGTGGCGCCCGTGGACCGGGCTTCGGTGCAGCAGTCTTTCTCGCCCGTGGTCAAGCGGGTGGCCCGAGGCGTGGTCAATGTCTACGCCTCGCGGGTCGAGCGGCAGGCCCGCAATCCCCTGTTTGACGATCCCATCTTCCGCCAGTTCTTTGGCGGCGGGCAGCAGCAGCGCAGCCCCAGCTCGCAATCGCTGGGCTCGGGCGTCATCGTGGACCCCTCGGGCCTCGTCGTTACGAACCACCACGTTATCGAGAACATGACCGATGTGAAGGTGGCGCTGGCGGACAAGCGTGAATATGAGGCCGAGATCATCCTGCGCGATCCGCGCACGGATCTTGCGGTGCTGCGGCTCAAGAACGGCGGCGGCTTCCCCTCGCTGGAGCTGGGCGACTCCGACGCGCTTGAGGTGGGCGATCTGGTGCTGGCCATCGGCAACCCCTTCGGCGTCGGACAGACCGTGACGCAGGGCATCGTCTCGGCTCTCGCGCGCACGCAGGTGGGCATCACCGATTACGGTTTCTTCATTCAGACCGATGCGGCCATCAATCCCGGCAATTCCGGCGGCGCGCTGGTGGATATGAACGGGCGGCTGGCGGGCATCAATTCGGCGATCTATTCCCGCTCGGGCGGGTCCATCGGCATTGGCTTCGCCATTCCCGTGAACATGGTCAAGGTGGTGGTTGCCGCCGCCAAGGGGGGCGTGCGGCAGGTGCGCCGTCCCTGGCTGGGGGCGACCTTGCAGCCTTTGTCGCGGGAGATCGCGGAGACGCTGGGGCTGGATCGCCCCGCAGGCGCTCTGGTGGCCGATCTGGTGGAGGGCGGCCCAGGCGCCCAGGCGGGCCTCAAGCGCGGCGATGTGGTGATCGAGGTGGATGGGCAGGGGGTGGATGATCCCGAGAGCCTTGGCTATCGGCTTGGCACCAAGTCCATCGGCGCCACCGCTACGCTCAATGTGCAGCGCAATGGGCGCAAGGTGTCGTTGCCTTTGAAACTCACCCCCGCGCCCGAGACGCCCCCGCGCGAGGCCCTGACCCTGAACGGGCGCTCGCCCTTCTCAGGAGCGACCGTGGTCAATCTCTCGCCCGCCGTGACCGAGGAGTTTTCCATTGAGGCCTTCCGCGAAGGTGTCGTCATCGCGGAGGTGGCTCCGGGCTCAGCCGCCGCCAATGTGGGCCTGCAGAAGGGCGATGTGATTCTCGCGGTGAACGACGCCAAGATCGCCCGCACCGCCGAGTTGCAGCGCCTCACGGAGACGCGCCGCAACTGGTGGAAGCTGACGCTCGGGCGAGGCGGGCAGGTCATCACCACAGCGCTGGGAGGATGAGCCTTCGCCTCACGCCACCTTGCGCGGCGCCGCAGCCTTGGCGCCCTTGGCCATGCGCTTCTTGATCGAAGCCCAGAGCTTGCGCATCTCGTCGGCGGCGTGCCCATGGGGATTGACCTCGCTCACCCCATAGCCCAAGCGCGCGGCTTCCTGATAATCGACGCGGGAGGCGATGAGGGGTGAAATAAGTCCGCCCATGGCCTCCAGAGCCTTGACGCCTTCATCCACGCGCGCACTCTGCTGGGCGGGCGGGCACTGGTTCAGCAGGAAGACAAATTCCTTGCGCATCTCGCGCAGGCTCTTGCGGGTCTGCTCGCTGGCCCAGAGGTCGAACACATTGGGGCGCGAGGGAATGATGCACAGATCAGCGGCCTTCATGGCGGCGTTCGCCGTCGCCGACTCCGCGCCTGCAGTGTCGATGATGCAAAGCGTCACGCCATTCCTGGCGAGCGCGGCGAGAGCTGTCGCCAGCTTGGCGGGCGCCACGGCTTCAACGGGGACATCCGCTTCGCCGCGCATCTTCGACCATTTGACCAGCGACGCCTGCGGATCAAGATCGATGATGAAAACCCGTTCGCCAGCCTCCATGGCTGTGACCGCGAGCGAAGATGCGAGCGTGCTTTTTCCCGAGCCGCCCTTTTGTGTCACGAATGCGATGGTGCGCATGTTCATCCCTTCAGATGGTATTTGGAAATGGCAAACGGTTACGCGTCATGAACTGTGATGAGCATGGTCTGCATAAAAAGTTGATTCTGGAAGCGTTAGTTATTTGGAATTTTGACGCTGACCTTGAACTTCACTTGAAGACTTGCGCAGACTGAACAATTGGCCGGCTTTTAGTTCACGTAAAAACGATGCCAAGAATATCAAGTTAAATGAAATTGCTAAAACAAAGGAACTTTTAAAGCGATTGCTTGGGGCGCATGCGAATAGGCATGATGAGGAAAGATGCGATTTATGTTTTTAATTTGAGTTCTGTATCCCATATGCAACGATTGATGAGGCGTAAGCTTGGCGTTTGTGGGTTTTAGTTTATGTTGATACGAAATAAAAACGACGACGGCAGCGGGCGACGCGACAGCGAAAGCGGATGTGAATGACGGATCTTTTCAATAGCGCTGGCCTCGATCAAAACGCGCCGCGTCCGCTTGCCGACCGCATGCGGCCCATGAGTCTGTTTGACGTTGCAGGACAGGAGCATTTGCTCGCCGAAGGCGGCGCCTTGAGCCGTCTGATCGCATCCTCTTCTCTGGGTTCTCTCATCTTCTGGGGGCCGCCTGGAACTGGCAAGACGACGGTCGCGCGGCTGCTTGCGCAGGAGACGAGTCTGGCCTTTGTTCAGATCTCCGCCATCTTCACCGGCGTGGCTGAATTGAAGAAGGTTTTCGAACAGGCGCGCGCAAGACGCAGTTCGGGACAGGGCACCTTGCTCTTTGTGGACGAGATCCATCGCTTTAATCGCGCGCAGCAGGACTCGTTCTTGCCGGTGATGGAGGATGGCACCGTGACGCTCATCGGCGCCACGACTGAAAACCCCTCCTTTGAACTTAACGCCGCTTTGCTGTCGCGGGCGCGCGTGCTCACCTTCCGCTCCCTGACCGAGCCCGCTATCGAACAATTGCTGGCGCGGGCCGAGAGCGTCGAGGGTAGACCCTTGCCCCTTGATGCGGAGGCGCGCCTCGCTCTTACGCGCATGGCCGATGGGGATGGTCGCGCCGCGCTCACGCTGGCTGAGGAGATATGGCGTGCGGCTAGGCCCGATGAGGTCTTCGATACGGCGGGGCTCGCCAATATCGTGCAGCGGCGCGCGCCCATCTATGACAAGGCGCAGGAGGGTCACTACAACCTCATCTCCGCCCTGCATAAATGCGTGCGCGGCTCCGATCCCGACGCAGCGCTCTATTATCTCGCGCGCATGCTGGACGCGGGCGAGGATCCGCTTTTCCTCGTGCGGCGCATCGTGCGCATGGCGGTGGAGGATATTGGCCTCGCCGATCCGCAGGCGCTGGTGGTCGCCAACGCCGCCAAGGACGCCTATGATTTTCTCGGCTCTCCCGAGGGCGAGCTCGCCATCGCGCAGGCGGTCGTCTATGTCGCCACCGCCCCCAAGTCCAACGGGGTCTACAAGGCCTGGAAGGCCGCCCAGAGCCTCGCCAAGGAGCATGGCTCGGTCATGCCCCCCCATGTGATCCTCAACGCCCCCACCAAGCTCATGAAGGCCGAGGGCTATGGGGATGGCTATCGCTATGACCATGATCAGCCCGACGCCTTCTCCGGGCAGAATTACTGGCCGGAGAAGATCGGGCGGCGCACCCTCTATGAGCCCGTCGAGCGCGGCTTCGAGCGGGAGTTGCGCAAGCGGCTCGACTGGTGGGAGAAGCTGCGCCGTGAGCGTGAGCCGTGACTGGAGCCGCGTTCCAGTCTATAGGGCAGGGATGACGCCTTACCTTCTCGTCTTTTTCGGCGCTGGCCTTGGCGGCGCCCTGCGCCACGGGGTCAACCTCACCTGCGCCCGCTGGTGCGGGCTCGAGTTCCCGTGGGGCACGCTGACGATCAAT
>CANGTC010000099.1 GCA_947456505.1 Beijerinckiaceae bacterium | reverse complement strand
CGGCCGCATCCTCGGCGATGGCGCGGGTGTCGGCCACCACGGCGGCGATCCATTCGCCCATGTAGCGCGTGGCGCCCACGGCCAGCGGATAGCGCTTTACAGCGGGGGTCTCCAGCCCGTTCATCAGGGCCTCGCAGCCCTCGGCGAATTCCGCGCCTGTGAGGACCTTGTGGACGCCCGGCAGGGCCAGAGCCGCCGAGGCGTCGATGGCGATGATCTTCGCGGCGGGATGGGTCGATGCCACCAGCGCCACATGCAGCATGCCCTCCGCGGCGATGTCGGCGGCGTAATGGCCCTTGCCCGCCACGAAGCGTCTGTCCTCGACGACGCGGCGGGGTTTGGAGATGTAGCGGAAGGAGGATGGGGCGCTCACAGCGATCCCTCCGGCATGTTCGATCCCGCCAGCCTCTGCGCCGCCAGCTGGATGGCCTCGATGATCTGCCCATAGCCGGTGCAGCGACAGATATTGGCGGAGATCGCGGTCACGATCTCTTCGCGGGTGGGATTGGGATTGCCCTTGAGCAGGGCGTGGGCGGTCAGGATCATGCCCGGCGTGCAGAAGCCGCATTGCATGCCATGCATCTCGCAGAAGGCGTCCTGCACCACGCTGAGCTCGCCCGGCGCGGGGGCGAGGCCCTCGATGGTGGTGATGGCGAGGCCCTCCGCCTGCACGGCGAAGATGAGGCAGGAGCGCACGGGCTCCCCATCCACCAGTATGGTGCAGGCGCCGCAGACGCCATGCTCGCAGCCCACATGGGTTCCCGTGAGGCGCATCTCATCGCGCAGGGCGTCGAGGAGGGTGGTGCGCGGTTCGACGTCAAGGTGGCGCGCGGCGCCGTTGATGGTGAGGCTGACGCTCATGATCGCGCTCCCGCTGATCTGGCTGTGGCGTCTGCGCAGGCGGCCATGAGCGCCTGTTCGGCGAAGCGCAGGGCGACCCGGCGGCGATAATTCCGACTGGCGTGGGCGTCCACCATGATGTCCAGCGCGGCGATGGCGGGTTTCAGGGCCTCGCGCGCCAGCTCCGGGGTGACCCTGCGCCCGATCAGCGCCTGCGCCACGCCGGTCAGGCTCGTGGGGACGGCGGTCGCCCCGCCAATGCCCAGAGCGCATCGCAGCAGGGTTCCATCCTCATCCAGCGCCACCTGCGCGGCGGCGGAGACATAGGCGTAATCGCTCTGCCGGGCGCTGACCTCCAGAAAGCCCGTGCCGATGCGCTGGTGGTCCCACACCGGAAAGCGCACCGCCGTGATGCAGGCGGCAGGCGCCAGCGAGGTCATCATCGGGCCTTCAAACAGATCGCCCGCCGCGACCTGGGCGGACCTGTCGCCATGGCGCACATCGACGCCGCCGCCGAGGGTGACGAGCACCAGCGGAATCTCCGCCGCCGGATCTGCGTTGGCCACGGAGCCGCCCAGCGTGCCGCGATTGCGGGTCGGCGCATGGCCGACGAAGGGCAGGGCGCGGGCGAGCAGGGGAACACGGGCGCGCACCAGCGGGTCGCGCTCGGCCTGGGCCTGACGCACGCAGGCCCCCGCAAGCAGTTCGCCGCCCTGGGCCTCGATGGTCCGCAGCTCGCCGATGCGGGCGATATCCACCAGCAGGGAGGGCCGCGCGAGGCGCATGGCCATCATGGGAACCAGCGTCTGGCCGCCGGCTATGAGGCGCGCGTCTTCGTGGGCGGCCAGCGCCTGACAGGCGTCCGCAACAGAGGCTGCGCAATGATAATCGAAACGGGCGGCTTTCATCGGCGCTCGATCAAGCGCTGGTGATTGGACAATGCGCAACTTGAAGACGCCAACATCGGATATGTAGCCGCCGAACGGCCTCCCTGATCAGCCTTCTGGGGCGTAAGGGTGGATAGACCGGCAGGTGCGGCATGGCAAGGGCCGCAGTCGCCGCGGCGGGGTTTGACCCTGACAGGCGCCCGCGTCATGATACGTCAAAGGGAGGCCCTCATGCGGTTTTTGAACGCGCTTTGCGCGGTTGTTTGCTTCGCAATCGCAGGTGCGGCGCGGGCTGACGATGTCGCCGATTTCTATCGAGGCAAGCAGGTTCAAATCATCGTGGGCTACGGCGCCGGCGGGGGCTACGACCTCTACGCTCGCCTGCTCGCCCGCCACTTCGGCGATTTTATCCCCGGCAATCCCGCCATTGTCATCCAGAATATGCCGGGGGCGGGATCGCTGCGTGCCGCCCAGTATATTCAGAGTGTGGCGGCGCGCGATGGCACGGTCACCGGCGCTTTGGACCGTCAGGCGCCCGTCGCTGCGGTGCTGGGCGGCAATCCCGCCATCAAATACCGCGCCAGCGACATGGTCTTTCTGGGAACCCTCTCCAGCTATGCGGACGACGCCTTCGTGCTATGGGCGCGCCGGGACGCCGGCGCCAAATCCCTCGCCGACCTCATGCGTCCCGACGGTCCCGAGCTGAAGGTGGGTGGTTCCGCCTCCGGATCGACCGACGACGCCACCGTGATTCTGCTGCGCGACCTCACGGGCATGCGGCTGAAGCTCATCACCGGCTATCCCGATGGCAATTCCATCGCGCTGGCTTTGGAGCGCGGGGAGCTGGAGGGGCGCACCTCAGGCGTCAGCTCCATCAGCGCCACCCATCCCGACTGGATGCGACCCGATGGCCATGTGCACGCCATCGTGCAGGTCGGCCGCAAGACGCGCCTGCCCGTGATCGCCCATGTGCCAACCGCGCGCGAGCTCGCCCACGATGATCGGGGACGCGCCATCATCGAGACCATGGAGACGCCCTATCAATTCGCGCGGCCCTTCGTGCTGCCGCCGGGTCTGCCTGCGGAGCGTCAGGCGGCCCTGCGCAAGGCCTTCATGGAGGCGTCGAACAGTCCGGGCTTGCGTGCGGAGGCGGCGAAGATGAGCGTCGACATCAGCCCGCTCGATGGCGAGACCGTTGGTCGTCTGGTGGTGGGCATGGAAAGCGCCCCGCCGGAGGTGCTGGCTTATCTGCGCAAGCTGCTCTCGCCCGAGCAGCCCTGAACTTCATCGTCGGGCGCGCGCGCTCAGTCCAGATGCTCGAAGATCGGCGTGCCTTCCACCGTGCAGCGGCGCATCAGGCGGCGCTGCTCGCGCGGGAAATCCGTGCGCGCATGGGTCAGCGCCAGATTGTCCCACATGATGAGGTCGCCAAGCCGCCATTTATGTTCGTAGATGATTTGGCGACTCTCGGCGATTTCGTAGAGCTGGGCGAGGATTTCATCGCTCTCCGCATTCGAGAACCCCTCCAGCCGCGCCGTCATCAGACGATCGACGAAGAGCGATTTCTTCTTCGTGTAGGGGTGGGTGATGAAGACCGGATGGAACCAGTGGGGCGTGCCGCTGATGTCGGTGGACAGGTCCACTTTCTCAGACCGCTTGTATTCGTGGATATGCAGGGCCTTGACGCCCTCGAGCTTGCGCTTGAGCGCCTCGGGCACGGCCTCATAGGCCTTGTACATGTTCGAGAACAGGGTGTTGCCGCCCTCGTTTGGTAATTCGACGCCATAGAGGAAAGTATATTTGTAGGGCCGCTCCGAATACCCGGAGTCGATATGGAACCACATGTCCCCATCGCCGAAGGCGCCCACGGGAATGCCGTCCACCTTGATATTCGAGACGAGCAGGATCTTTGGATCCAGCTGCCATACGCCTTCGGAGCGCTCGCGCAGGGGCTGGGGCGCCTGTTTGCGCGCGCCCAGCGGGCCAAAGCGGGCGGCGAAGCGCAACTGGTCTTCCTGGGTCAGGTCCTGCCCGCGCACGCAGAGCACGAGATGCTCATTCCAGGCCTGCTGGATCTTCGCGACGACCGCGTCCGACAGATCTTTCTTCAAATCGACGCCCCGGATCTCGGCCCCGCAAGCCTCGCCCAGAGGGATGACTTCCACATCATTGGCGTCAAACATGCCCGTTTCCCCGCTGGATGTCCTGGCCGCGCTGTTCCTGGATCGACAGCGCTGAATAAGTCGAAAGTTTAGGCTGGGTTGGGGCGCCGGTCAATGGAAGGACCGGGCGCGGCATAACGCCGGATCGGGTTTGATTCAGCATTTTCAGATGCTTATGGCAATGAAATGGCTGATGGCGAACGCTGAAAATGATGATATATTAATTGTTTGATAGGCCATGCTCGGCTCGAGCCCCTTTTTCAACCTTCTAAAAGGTGCGGCGACAATCAAGCAAAGACTACCAATTACTATTCAATGCCTGATCCCATCTTTGCGGATCAGCGCTTGTCATCGTATCGAGATCGTCGCCTTTGATCGCCAGCGCTTTACTTGAATTGATTGATCGGCACGTGCTCCCGGCTTTTCAGGCTTACGTGACCAAGACCGTCATCTCGGTCTCACCGCCTTGCAGCACCACAAATCGAGGCCCTGCGCAGTTGCGAGCGCGAGGTCAGCCAGGAGCGCATCCGACGCTCGTCAAAATTTAAAAGGGGCTTTGTCATTTTTGATGAACTCGTTCACCCTCCAGTCTAGGGCAAAAGCGGTGCATGCGACGTCTGCTGCGGATCGTGATCCTGCTTGTCCGCTGACAAAATTCGTCGCGCTGCGAGTATCGGCGCGCAGGGATCATCATTGACCTTCGGCTCAGTATAGCCAATTCCAGCCCAAGCCGATGCGGCGAACACGGCTGACCTCGCAGCCTGCGTCGCCTCGCGGAGCCAGCGTCCCATCATCGGAAGGTTGATTCGGGTGGTCAGGGCAATCGCTGTCAGACGTTCGGCTGAACTGCTTGGCCGGTAATCGCTGTTCACCCTCGTCTCCATCCGCCCAATATCCTCGAATTCGTAACCCAACGTCCGCAGGCCATTGACCAGCTTTGCGATCTCCCGCACCGGGACGACCGCAGGATGGACGAAGCCGACAGCCCATGCGTCGCGCACGATCATCAACAGGCGGGCCCGCTCCAGCATGCCCTCAACGGCGCGGCCCTCGGACACGGCGATGTAATCGAGGTTCTCCGAGATCACGACCTGCCCGTATTGATCCGGGCCATATGGGTAAGGGGTCCAGTTTTCGTCCAGGCGGTTCTCGATCGCATGCGAGAAATAACGCCCGAAGGTTCTGTAGCCGAGCGGCGAGGCCATGTAGTGCGGCGTCTCCCAGAAGCGGGGTCGAAGGCCGAGGTCACGCAGGATCTCGATCCCGCGAATGAGCTTGCAGGCGTAGTGGTTCGTTGTCTCGCCCGCCAGCGGCGCGTTGCGTTCTTCGTCCCAGAACTCATAGTCTTCGCCGGAGCCGAAGGTATGGAAGAAACCGTGCAGGATAATCGTCCCGCGCGCCTCGTCCTGCGCGCGTCTGAGCGCCCTCACCAGCCGGATTTTCTCGGCCAGCGGCGACACGCTGCCATCGGCGAGTTGCTGGTTCGGGATCAGCCCGATTGCGAAGGGCACTTTCTCGCTATCGAGATAGTTGATGATCGCTTCAAGCCGCGCCGCAGGGATATGGGTCGAAACGTCCTCAAGCCGCAGAACCGCGCGATGCTTGCGTTCTATCCGCGTCTTGAAGACCTCGTGCAGGAGGTCTGCGAACACCAGCGTGGGCGCGATCGTGGGCCGAGGCCGCCAGACATCATCGAGCATCGAGTTCACGAACCAGAGGTTGCCGCCTTGCAGAATGTGGGGAACGAATTCGCCCTTGCGTATCAGCAGGGACCAGATTCTCACCGATGGATCGGTCAGGTGGACCATGCTGAAGCCGTGGAGGTTCGTTGTGTAGGTCCTGCCCTCATAGACCAGCTTCGGCGCTTCGTTCTGCGTTTCATGGAAATCGAGTTCCTTGAAGCCGAACCTGGGCGAACGTGAGGCTAATTGGCCAACGCCGTAACCAAGCCAGATGATCTGATTGTCTGTCGCCTGCAAGTCCAACAATAAAGCCTCCGGGAGAGGCGAAGCAAAGGCGACCCCAAGGATGACGACTTTTGTGAAGCCAGAAAGCATGCCGGCCTCATAATCGGAAGAGAGAACCGTCTGCGTGTGGGGCGTGAAGTGCTGCAGCAATTTCTCGGCCAGGTCCGTCACGCTGCGCTCGGGCGATGCTGGATCCGAGTGAGTGATGATCAGGACGCGTTCATGCGTCAGGTTCAGGGTCTGAGACCACGCGGCCGACCCCGTGGCAAGAAGCATGATCACCAGCAGGCGCCGAAAATGACTCAACATGTTGTGCCTTCTCCTGGATAATTATTCCCACGAGCGCCGCATCAGCGCCTCTGTCACGCGCGCCTGATGGACCGCGTCATTGAGCCAGGCGATAGCCGAGTTGCCTAACTTGCGCGCGATGGAAACGACGCCGTGCTTGCAGCCGGTGATGTAACAACTCGTAACCTGGATCTTCTGATCGACCGCGAAATTGACCCGGTCCGCCAGCTCGATCCTGACCATCTGGCCGCGCAGTCGCGACCGGTTGGGGTTCTGGAATTCGGCGGGCAATTCCTCGGTCACGGGAAGAATGTGCTTGATATTCGCTGTAACGGAGCGGCTTCGACCCTTGACCGAAACTGGCTGGCCTTCTTCTACATCAAACAGGTAGCTGTCGGGCAGGTAGGCCAGCGCATAGGCTTCACCGGTATGGATCTGGGCCACTTTTGATGAGCCTGGCGCGAGCATCTCTCCAACCGAGCCGACCGTGGCGCCGATGATGCCAGCGACCGGCGCGCGCAAGATTCCCTGATCGAAAATTTTCTGCAGGTTGTCGTAGGTGGCTTCAAGATCTCTCAGCGCCTGCATGTTGCCGACCAGTTCGAGGTCGAGCGACTTCTTTTCACCCAGCAGGCCGAGCGTCCGTTCTTCTGCGGCGAGCATGATGGACGATATTTCGTGCACCGTCCGGTCAATCATGAGGCCGCGCGATTTGGCGGCCTTGAGATCGGCCATGTACTCGCCCGCGACCTTGGAATGCTCCTGCGCCATGGGCAGCAACGACTCCACAACACGCGCGCGCCCCTCGATCTGGGCGTTGCGCGCCGAGAGCTTGGCGCGCTCGCTCGAAAGTTCCGCCAGCGTGCGCGAAAGCGTGGCTGATTCGACTGCTGCGATTGGCTGGCCCGCCTCGACACGATCTCCTGGTTTCACGAAGACCTGGCGCAGGCGCGCGTCGTAGGGCGAGGCGATGACGACCTTGTCCTGCGTCACGAAGCCCTCCGCATTGAGCATGAACTTGTCGCCGGAGACCGCGTAGACAATCCCGCCGCCGATGCTGCCGAAGATGGTCCCGAGAAGCAGAATGTTGCGCATACGCTTCCAGACGAGCCCACTGACCTTCAATTCTGACATGGCATCCTCCAAGATATGGCGCCTGGCCTATTCAGCTGCGCGCATCTGCTGTGCGATGGTTGAGATGAGGCGATCGGCGATTCGTTGTGATGATGTTCCATCGCCAAAGGGGTTCAGCGCTTCGAGCAGTTGGGGCCGCGCCCCGGCGGTGAGACGGCGCACGCCATCCACGATGGATCGCCCGTTGGAGCCGACAAGCGTCCCGAAACCTGCCTCCACGCATTCGGGGCGCTCGGTGCTTTCCCGGGTAATCAGGATCTGCAGGCCAAAGGTCGGGGCCTCCTCCTGCACCCCGCCTGAATCAGTGACCACGGTCCATGCGCGGCTCAGCAGGTGAACGAAGTCCGGATATTGCAGGGGCGCGAGGAGGTGGACATTCGGAGCGTCCCCGAGGAGGGCCATCACCTCAGTGCGGATCTGCGGGTTCATATGGACCGGCAAGGCGATCACCTTGTCGCCGTCCTCGCCAAGTCGCCGCAGCGCGCGCAGCACCTCCCGGATCGGCTCGCCGATGTTTTCGCGACGGTGCAAGGTGGCGAGAACAAGCTTCTTGTCCTGCGGCAACGCAGCGATGTCAGGATCTATTGGCGCATAGTTTCCGCTGACCTTGTCACGCGCATAAAGCAGCGCGTCGACCACGGTGTTGCCCACCATATCGATGGCTTCGGAAGGCACGCCCTCGCGGGCGAGATTTCGTGCCGAGGCCGCAGTCGGCGCAAAGTGCAGGGTCGAAGACAGGGCGACGAGCCGGCGGTTGAACTCCTCCGGCCAGGGCGACGAGAGATCGCCAGTGCGCAGGCCTGCTTCGACATGGGCCACCGGCACACGATTGAGAAATCCCGCAGTCGCCGCCGCCGCCGCTGTGGTGGTGTCGCCCTGAACGACGATCCAGTCAAAGCGTTCGGCGCGCAACCGCGCCTCGATCTGACGCGTGATCTGTCCGAATTTTCCGCCCAGGCCAGGCTCGCTGAGGACGTCGCTGCCAGTGTGCGCCACCTCGATCTCAAACAGGTTGAGGAGGCCGGCGGCGAGCTCAATATGCTGGCCGGTCCAGAATACGTCGACGACCACGCCGGGTCGTCGGCGGAGCTCCCGGAAGACCGGTCCGAGTTTGATGATCTCGGGTCGGGTCCCGAAGGCGACGAGGATCCGCATGGCGCGTCACTCCCTTTCCGTCGCGACTTTTCGCGCAGGCTCGGCGAGCTGAGGGACAGGCGTGCGTCGCCTCATTCGAAAGGGGACATGGGGGAAGTAAGGGCAGTAAGGCCCGCCAGTCACGCGATGCGGCTTCGGCGCATAGGGGTCGAAGAACACGGCCGCGCCATGGGCTTTGGACTTGATCTGTTGCATTGCGCCGCTCCTAACGCCTGGCTGACATGAAATCTTCGGGTAACTCATGCGTCGTCTTCGACCAGACGATGGGTTGGGTCGCGAACCGCGATACCCCGACATAGGTAATCCAGGCGCGGTAGACCGCAGCCATGTTGATGTAGAGGGCCACCGGCCATCGCAACGCTATGCCCAGCAGATCCCAGGTGCCGTAGACCTGATGGCAGGCTCCCACCCTGATGCAGTAGCGCATGACAAGCGCGAACATGTTGAACAGGATCGAGAGGTTGAACCAGTATTGCCACTCATAGGGCATGTCGGTGAGGTCGAAGGCGCCCATGAACAGCATGATCAGTAAAGCTAACGACACAGGGGGCAAAAAGTTCGTCACGATGCCTTTGCGATCGCGCATGAAAAAGTATTTGTCCCAGCCGTCGCCCTCCCAACCGAGCTTGTGCATCGCCTCGAAATTGATTCCATAGACCCAGCGGGTTTTCTGCTTGATCGAGGCGGACAGGGTTTTGGGAAAGAATTCGCGGGTGGCCACGAAGTCGAGCCCGCGCGGATCGTCGGCGGAAACCGCCGCGAAGGCCGCCTTGAAGCCCGCGCGTTTCGCCTCGACGCCGAGGATATAGTCTTCAGTCACCGTGCCCGACATCAGCACCTGCTTGCGGGTGGCGAGAAAATGCTGGATCAGCTTGCGCGTCACGCCGGTGCCGACGCCCGCCGAGGGAATGGTCGCGCCGACGGCGTTGCGCACGATCATCTCGCGCGTGTGGCGTTCGGCGAATTCGTCCATATAGGTCGAGGCGACCACCGCCCGACCCCGGTTGAGCGAGAATACGGGAACCTGAATGAAGTCATAGCCGGATTGCGCGTAGGCGGCGTAGACTTCGAATGTGCGGGGATCAATCACGTCTTCGCTATCGTGCAGCACCACGATGTCCGGGCTTTCGTCCGTTCCGTCAAAGACCTGCGTGAACATCTCGTTCAGCATCTGGCCCTTCGAGGTCGGGCCCTGCATCCGGTTGACAATCACTGTCACGCGCGTCGGGTGCTTTTCAGCCAGCTCCCGGGCGACCTGCAGGGTGCCGGTGTCGTTAGGGTAGACGCCGAGATAGAGGCTCACCGTCGCATAGGGGATCCGCGCGAGGTTGCCCTCGACCATTTTCCCCAGAACTTCTTCCTCATGCCAGTTTGCCACAAAGACCGCGATCTTCGGGATCTCGACAGTGATAGCGCCTTTGGACATCCTGCCGCGCGTTATGCCGAACGCCATCACATCGATGAAGGCGTCGTCCAGGGAAGAGATGTTTATCGCGACGCTGATGGCGATCATGGAGTAAAAAAACAGCATCTCCATGAGCAAAAGACCCCAATTCACGTCACAACGCGCTCCGCTTCGACAAGCAGGCGCTCATGCGCACGATTTAACTGGCGCTCCGAAAATGCTCTTGTTCCCGACCCATTTCAATTGACCCAAAAGCGTTAGTTGTCGCATGCCCGAAAGGGGCGACGGGCTGCGGGAGCATGCCTGGGTCCGCTTCAGTCTCATGATATCTTGCATGAATCGTCGGGGTTGGACGCATAACCCTTTGAGCCACGCTATAAGTCGAAGGATGTAGAAGGCCGCCTTTCGCCAAAACAAAGGGGCTTCAATAATTCGGATCAATGAAAACTGGCATTGCTCGTAAGTAATATCGACTTCCAGCCGAAAAATGCAAAAGGTGCGTTCGGCGAAATTGCCGATTCGCCAGGAGAGAATGCGAATCGTGGACCTGTCAGTCTCTATTCTTCCGAGGAAGGCTTAAATCGTATCGCTGCCAAGAGGCGCATTGAAGGGTGATCGAATTTCGCTCTAACCTTCGTCCGGGATGCTCGTGCCCACCCATTTTCCCTTTACACTATCAAAGTGTGTTTTCGGGTCGTAGGTAGTGGTGCGCAGGCCAAGGTTAGCCACCGAGAGCTTGCCCAATGAGGCAAGCAAGCCGTAGAACGCGACCACCTGATTGCGTTGAACGATAACCAGATTTATGCGGGAATTGAGAAGAGTTTGCTGTGCGTTCAAAATATCGAGCGTGCTGCGCTGACCAAGCCTTGCTTCTTCGCGGGTGCCCTCCATCGCTATTTCGTTGGCGCGCACCTGTTCCTGCACCAGGCGGATGGTGACTTTGGATGTTTGAAAAGTGCGCCATGCGACAGTGAGGCCAGATCGGACCGCTTCACGCTGAAGATCCAGCTGGAGACGCGACTGCCCAAGAAGCTCCTTGGCTTGCCGGACTTCCGAATAGGTGACGCCGCCATCATAGAGCGGCACGCTCAGGCTGGCGATGGCGGAATAGGACTTGTTTTGATAATTCGTATATCCGCTCGGATCTCGGCTTACTTGCGCCTGACCGCTGGCGCTGATCGTTGGCAGCAGAGCGCCTTCGCGTATCTTAACGTTCAAAGCCGCCGCATCTACACTGTGCATCGCCGCCTGGATCTTCGGATGCTCTTTCAGAGCAGTCCCCATGGCCGCATCAAGGCTTCGGGGCAGAAGCGTCTCGGCTGGACGGGCGGGCTCCAGATTTCGCGGCTGATCACCGACGAGCTGGCGATAAACTGCAATGCTGGTCTGCAACTCAACACGAGCTTGCGCCAGGCTTGCTTCCCCCTGGGCGAGAAACGCTTCTGACTGCGCCACGTCAGTTCGAGTGACTTCGCCGACCTTGTAGCGCTGCTGCGTTTGTTTGACCTGCTCTTTCAACCTGTCCAAGTTGCTCTGGTGGAGATCAAGCAACGCAGTATCGCGTAATACATTCATATAAGCGGTCGAAGCTGCGGAAAGAACATCCTGCTCTGTTTGCCGGAGCGTTTCCCGTGACTGCAAAACAGTCGACTCAGCCTGGCTCAATGTATTTCCGGTGCGACCACCATTGTAGAGGGTTTGCGTCAGCGAAACGCTGTTCACTCGCGGAACTGTGTTTGTATCCTGCTCAACCAGCCCGCGACGGACCGACTTGTTCGCCGCTAACCCGATGCTTGATGTCGCCGACAATGTTGGCCGCCATCCCGCCTCAGCGCGCGGCACATTTTCGTCAGCGGCGCGTGTGGCGGCGCGCTGCTGGTTGAGTTCGGGACTATAACTGTAGGATTTGATGAGCGCGCCTGACATCGACTCCGCGCTAGCCAAGGGCGCAAACAGAACGGATGATGCGCAAATCATCAGTGTTCTGATTAAAGGCGATGTTAGAACCTGATTCCTGAAACCGCCCCTGCATTCCATCCGCTCACGGGCGCGGCGTGTTGCATTTATGGAGGCGGTCATCACGATCAAATGCTCCGCAAACGTCCGCGAACAGGCAAATGACCTCGATTCACCAAGGCGCCCATCTGGATTGGATTAAACTGAAAAACGCGATTCACGCCTGTAAGTCAGCAATTCCCGTGCCAGTGCCGCGTTTTTTTAAGGATGCGTTAACCATTGAGGCAGTTCAGCGCTTGGCGATGATCTTGGGCCGAACCTGGGGCTGCTGGGACCTTGATGAGCGGTGGAGCATGAATGACAAGAACATCTGGAAATCACGAGAAATGCGGAGCGAGTCCGGCTTGAAATGACAGCGAAGCCCGCCTTGAAAGCGCGTGATGCTGATGAGACGAAGGCCTATGGGCCGAGGCCCCCCGGCAACTACAGCCTCGCTATAAAAGCCAAGGCCATGCTCTCGGCCATTCAGGGCGAGCTCGCCCCTTGGCTATGCGGGATCATTTAGTCAAGTACTGACTGGATAGGGATGGCTGCCAAGAGGCGACTGGCGGAGGGGGCGTCCGCCACATATCATTTAATTTCAGATACTTGGAGGGTCAATTATGATTAATCCCCTATTTAATCCCCTACTAGCAGGGCGGTATGGATCGAACCGATATGAACAAGTGGCTTGTTGGTGAGTTGCCACTTTGGTTTGGGCTGGCGCGGAGGAAACCCTACAAAACCGATAAACCTACACTAAGAAGCCCCCGCTTTCAGGTCTGCCGTATGTTTTATAAGGCTGTCGCCTCCACGAACCGCTATGCTCCAAGGTACGCGAACTTCTTTCGCCAGCGAATTTATTTCACCTAGCCCGGCTCGCCCCTGCTGGCTGCTCCTCTAAGCCCCCCAAAAGGGAACGCTCCATAGATTGTATTCTGGCATCGCATCTCGGACCAGACGTAGCCCTACCCCGCCAACTCATCCCGGTCCTTAACAGCCAGCAGCGCCTGCTTAAATGCGTTCCGCTGATCCGCCGTAAGCCGCCTTGCGTCGATCACCGTCACTTCAGTCTGAACCTGAAGGGCGCCACCATCCGGCCCGGAGACTTCAAGCTTGGCGTTCGCGTGGTCCCAGCCAGAGGCAGCCCGAGAACGGTTCCGCAGGGCCCACTGGATGGCCTGCGCGTTGCCCGAGCCACCATGCGCTACATCCAGCAGGCGCGTCTCCCAGAAAGCCGTGGCGGCGGCCCTGCCAGCCCTCACGGCAACGGAAAACTCGGGATGGACCCTCTGCCACTCGTTGAGGCTGTCGGGATGGACGCCCAGCAGGGCCGCGCAGCCGTCGAGGGAGCGGCCCGCCGCCATCAACTCGACGATACGGTAGCAGTACTCAACCCGGTACGAGGTGGGGCGTCCGATATGTTTGCTGCCAGGAGATCGTTGGATATTTTGTTTCATATCCGAAACAATAACAATCGTTCCTTCTTGAAACAAGCCTTCCCTCAAGGGCTTCGCCTCCATTGTTTATTGCGAAGACCACCGCCATTCCAAAGCTAGGGTATCACAAGCAGACGTGTCAGCCATCTTATCCCGGGAACCGCATAACGACGGCAGGGGCCGGGACCACTGATAGTTAAGGGTCTGTAAATAGGAAAATCGGCTGAAGGAAAGGTAGGTTTCTAAATAAAACTCATAAGTAAATAAATAAATTACGTAGAGGCAATAAATGTGGCATTTACGACACTCACCCCAGCGACGTTGGGTTAGCTTCATTTCCATACTAGCCAAGCGCGGCCAAAGTCCGTTTATAAGGATGACCAGTGCCTGTGCGTTCTCTCGCGCAGGTCGGTTAGGGCGCGCAACCCTGCGTCATCCTAAAGCACCCTGGAGGGATTTATGCTCAATAAGACACTTCTCGGCTCCGCCGCGGTCCTCGTGACCATGGTTGGCGCTCAGGCCGCCGATCTTCCTTCGAAGAAGGCCGCT
>CANGTC010000098.1 GCA_947456505.1 Beijerinckiaceae bacterium | reverse complement strand
TCGCCCATCTGCGCCCGGTGGCGCAGGAAGGCGTCGGCGAGCACGATGGCCATCATGGCCTCGCCCACGGGCACGCCGCGAATGCCCACGCAGGGGTCGTGACGGCCCTTGGTGCGCAGCTCGATCTCGGCGCCATGGCGGTCGACGGAGCGGCGGGGGGTGAGGATCGAGGAGGTCGGCTTCACCGCGAAGCGCGCCACGACGGGCTGGCCCGTGGAAATGCCGCCCAGCACCCCGCCAGCATGGTTGGACAGGAAGAAGGGGCGGCCATCATTGCCCATGCGCATCTCGTCCGCATTCTCCTCGCCGCTGAGGGCCGCGCTGGAAAAGCCGTCACCGATCTCCACGGCCTTGACCGCATTAATGGACATGAGCGCCGAGGCCAGTTCCGCATCGAGCTTGCCGTAGATGGGCGCGCCCCAGCCTGCGGGCACGCCTTCGGCCACCAGTTCGATCACCGCCCCGCAGGACGAGCCCGCCTTGCGCACGCCATCGAGATAGCCCTCCCAGAGGGCGGCGGCCTTTGCGTCCGGGCAGAAGAAGGGGTTGTTGTCCACCTCGTCCCAGTTCCAGTTGTCCCGGTCGATCTTTTGGGGGCCCATCTGCACCAGCGCGCCGCGAATGCTCACGCCCGGGATGATCTTGCGCGCCACCCCGCCCGCCGCCACCCGCATGGCGGTTTCGCGCGCCGAGGAGCGCCCGCCGCCGCGATAGTCGCGCAGGCCATATTTGGCGTCGTAGACATAGTCCGCATGGCCCGGGCGATAGGCGTTCTTGATCTCGCCATAGTCCTTGGACCGCTGGTCCACATTTTCAATGAAAAGCCCGATGGAGGTCCCGGTGGTCACCTGGCGGCCCTCATCGTCGGCCATGACGCCGGACAGGATCTTCACCTGGTCGGGCTCCTGCCGCTGGGTGGTGAAGCGGGACTGGCCGGGCCGGCGCCGGTCCAGATAGATCTGGAGATCCGCCGCCTCCAGCGGAATCAGCGCCGGGCAGCCGTCGACGACGCAGCCAATGGCCGGACCGTGGCTCTCGCCCCAGGTGGTGACGCGGAACAGATGACCGAAAGTGTTATGTGACATGGCCCGACCCTGCTGAGGCCCGACTTCTAGGGTCGGGCGCGGGCGGGGTCAAATGGGCTTCGCTTTATTGCATGAGCTTGACATTAAGCCTAATGTAGCAGTTTCGCTTCGAGAGCGTTTGCCGTGCAACTACATCAGGCCAGAGCTCGATACCTTGAGCATAAGCTGCGAGCTGTTAATGCGACGAATATGACTTTTAAATCCGTGCTTTCGGTGGAGTTCCGGGTGGGGACGTGGACAACGAGGGCGCAACAATGCATCAGGGATCAATGGGGCGGGCATCGCCATCCCGACGCTTCATGGGATTGGGATGCAATCCTGTATAGGCATCGAGATCCCGACGCCTTCGCATTCGCAGGGTGGGTCAACGAACACCGGTTGGGTTTTGTTGGGCTGGCCGTAACTACCAGCATCTCAGTTGAACTGAAGTTTGTGGAAGGCGACCCTAGAGAAGATTGTCCGATTGGCGGGAGCCGCGCGTTGATAGCCTTGGATCTTTCCGCGAACTATGCGGAAGCTTGTGGTAAGCAAGAGGTATGGGTTCGCCCTGTCAATCCAACACTGGAAAGGTTATATATCAGCTTGGGCTTTGAGGTCGAAGCCCCCATGGGTCAGCCGCGCTATTTCAGGAGGAGGTTGTAAATGGTTCAGCTTGCACGCAACTTTCTCAGATCCGCTTGGGAATACGCCTGTCGCGCCATGAAGCTTACAGGCGATGCGGGCCAGCGTCCACCCGCCGAGCTGCGTGGCCTGTTCTCGCAACTCACCGATGAGCAGAAACAGATGGCTTTGAACTACAAAGGCCCGACCAATCACGGCGACCCCGCCTTTTTAATCAAGAACAGGCAGACCTGATCCCCTACTCAGGCTGACGCCCCCACCACCGCCAACCGCCGGGGCTGGGCGGGGGCGCCGACCCATTCGGTATTGGCGGGAATGGCCTCGCCCTTCATGATCACCGTCAGCGGCCCGAGCCGGGCGAAACGGCCCACATGGGTGTCGTAAAGCACCGTGGAGCCCGCGCCCACGGTCACGCCCGCGTCCACATGCACCCGGCCGACCTTCATCACCCGGTCCTCATAAAGATGGGTCTGGAGGGCGGACAGGGAATTCAGCACGGAATAATCGCCCACCTTGACGCAGTCGAATTCGGTGATGTCCGTCATGTCCATCCACACGCCCTTGCCGATCTTCGCCCCGAAGAGGCGCAGCACCCAGGGCAGAAAGGGTGTGCCGCGCAGATGCTCCAGCAGCACGCGCCCCGCCAGTCCCCAATACATGACCGCCACCGCCTCGGTCCGCATGGCCCAGAAGGACCACATGGGCATGACTACCGGCTGATAGCGGCCCATGGTCGCCCATTTGATAAGGATGACCATGGCCGTCATTGCAAGCGAAATGGCCAGTGACACCGAAATGAAGATCACGGTCAGTTCAAGCCAGCGACCCGCCAGCAACGAAGGCGTGATCACCTCCACAGCCCAGGTGCCGAAGGCGATGAAGAGCGTGGTCGGCAGCGAGATATGAACCGCCTCGAAGACGCCACGCGCGAATTTCTTCCAGCGCGGGGGCTCATAGGTCCAGTAGCCGCCAGCATCGAACTTCTGCCGCACCGGCAGCTTCATGGGCGGGGATCCGAACCAGGTGTCGCCCGGCGACATCTCCTCATTCGCGGGGGGCTTGGACTTGATGCCGATCAGCGCGCCGGTCGGAATGTCCGCCCCTGGAGGGACGACGCCATCATTGCCAACAAAGACCCTCGCGCCGGTGCGCACGCGCTCCAGATGCATGTAGCCGCGCCGAATGTCCTCGTCGCCCAGCACCACCTCGTCCGCGATGAAGCATTTCTCGCCAATTTCCACGAGATCATAACGGCCGGACAGATTTGTGGAGATTTCAGCGTCCTTGCCGATCTTGGCGCCCATCAGCCGATACCAGGCGCGCATGTAGACGGTGGCGAAGAGAGACGACAGGGTCTCCAGCGTCACCTCGGTCGCCAGAGCCACGGTCCATTTGCGCAGATAGAACCATGAATGAACGGAATAGCTGCCCTCAGTGACGCGCGGCAGCACGATCCAGCGCACGACCGCGATCAGGCCGACCGTGATCAGCACCAATGCGAAGGAGGTGGGCCAGGCCATGATCGGGATCGAGGCGAGATAGAGCATATGGTCGATGTCGCCGACGATATCATCGACCTTGTCGAAGACCCAGAATGCGGGGAAGATCGGCAGCAGGCCTATGGGCGGGATCACCAGCAGCAGGGCCGTATAAATCGCGGTCTGCACCGCGCGCAGCAGGGGCGAGGCCTCCGATTGCGGCGGCAGGCTTTCCAGATCCACCATGCCGACCTTTCGGGCGGGCGAGCCATCCCAGATCTCGCAAGGAGCAAGGCGCGCGCCGGCGGGCAGAGAGGTCAGATCCTTCACCTCGGCGCTGCGCCCGATGATCACATCCTCCTCGATGACGCAGGAAGTGCCGAGATAGACGTCTTCGCCGATCTCGACCGTGCCGATGATGAGTTCATCGCCCTCGACGCGCGCATTGGCGAATTTCAGCTTGGAGCCAAGGCTGGCGCCCGCGCCAATCGAGATGAGGTCGGGGGCGCCCCACTCAGCCTCGCCAATCAACGCGTCATCTCCAATGCGCGCGCCCAGCGCCCGCAGATAAAGACGCATGACAGGCGAGCCCTGGAACCACTTCACATGCAAAAGGCCCAAAAACCGCTGGGACAACCACCAACGGAAATAATAGGATCCCCACAGGGGATAACGCCCGGGCTTCGTGCGCCCAAGCAAAATCCACTTCATGGCGATGCCGATCGCCACCGTCGCGATGTTGATGCAGATATAGACGCCCAGCAGCGAGACAATTTCCTGCAGCAGCGAAGCGCTGGCGTCCGTGAGCAGCATGTAGCTCACGAAGACGCCAAGCCACTGCGCCGTCATCACTGCGAGCACGATAGGCAGGGTGATCGCCTGCGCCAACCCGCACAGGAACCGCCGCAGCAGCGGCGGCGGCGTGAAGGAGAGATCGCGCGGCGGGGCCATGAATTTCGCGCGGCCCTGCAACAATTCGCCCATGGCCCGCAGGCTGCGGGCCTCATAGACATCCTGCAAGGTGAGCGAAGCCAATTCGTGATGCTTGCGCACCAGCGCCAGAAAGCGCGCCGCCAGCAGCGAGTGGCCGCCAAGGTCGGTGAAGAAATCCGCATCGAAGGGAATGGCCTGGGGCGGCAGCACGCTCTTGGCGGCCTCCAGCAATTTCGCTTCCACCTCGGTGCGCGGCTCCTCCTGTTCCTCACCCATGTCGGGCGCGGCGGAGAGCGGCTGCTTTTTGAGGGCGTTGCGGTTGACCTTGCCTGAGGGCAGACGCGGCAGCTCCTTCAGGAGCTCAAAACGCGAGGGCGTCATATAGGCGGGCAGCTTCTGGCGCAGGGCCGTGCGCAGGGCGCGCGGATCAAACTCGCCGCCGTCGCTGATCATGAAGGCGACGAGCTGATCAAGGCCATCGTCCGTCCGCAAGACCACCGTGGCCTGAGACACGCCCTCGAGCTCCAGAAGCTTCGCCTCGATCTCGCCCAGCTCCACGCGGAAGCCGCGGATCTTCACCTGATCGTCAATGCGCCCGCGAAACAGGATGTCGCCGCGATGATCGAGCGCCACCGCGTCGCCGGAGCGATAGAGAACGCGATCCTGCGCCTCGGGATCGAAGGGGTTGGCGATGAATTTTTCAGCTGTCAGCTCATCGCGGCGGAGATAGCCCAGCGCAACGCCCGGCCCACCGATGAGCAACTCGCCCTCGACGCCGTGATCGACAAGGTTGAGCGCGTCGTCGACGACATAGCAGGTATAATTGGGGATCGGCCGACCGATGGTGACAGGCTCGCCCGGGCGCACCTCGGAAACCGTCGCGACCACAGTGGCCTCGGTCGGGCCATAGCTGTTGAAGATGGTGCGGCCGGGCCTGCACCAGCGCGCAGCCACAGATGGCGGGCAGGCCTCGCCGCCAAGAATGATCACACGCAGGCTCGCCACGTCGCGCGGCAGCATGGCGAGCAGGGTCGGCACGGTGTCGAGCACGGAAACGCCCGCGCTTTCCATCAGGTCTGGCAGGCGGTCGGCGTCGGCCATCATCGCGGGGGTCGCCACAAAGAGCGCCGCTCCCACGAGATAGGGAATCCAGATCTCCTCCATGGACAGATCAAAGGCCACCGAGGCGCCCTGGAACACCACGTCGCCGTCATTCAGGCCATAGACCTCATTCGCCGAGCGCAAGTAGTGGCAGATATTGCGCTGGGTGATGACGATGCCCTTGGGCGTGCCGGTGGAGCCCGAGGTATAGATCATATAGGCGGGATGATCGGGCGTGGCGCCCAAAGCCCGGGCGCTGACGATCGACGCGTTCATCTTGTCGATCAGATTCACTTCGGTCAGCACGTCGCAATTGACGCGGCCCTCGACGCCGGGCGCCTGGGTGGGGCTGGTCAGGAGGGCGCGAGCGGAACAGTCCTCCAGACAAACGGCGATGCGCTCCAGCGGCGCGTCCGCGTCGAAGGGCAACCAGGCGGCGCCGGTCTTGGCGATGGCGATCTGGGCGATCAGCAACTCATGGCCGCGCGGCATCCACAGGCCCACCACATGGCCAGGGCGCACGCCCTCGCGCACGAGGCCCCGCGCCATGGCGGTGGCCTTCTGATCAACGTCCGCATAGGTGAAGGTCTGGTCGCCCGCGAACATGCAGGGCTGGTCGGGCATATGGCTGGCGGTGGCGCCGAACAACTCGCACAGCAATTCATCGCGAATCAGCGAGGGATCGACCCGGCCATGCAGAATGGCGCGCGGGGCCGCAGGAGGCGGCGCCATTGAACTGGTCTCGGCGGCCTCTGGATGGATCGGCATGCCCATTCGTTTTCCGTAACCCTCAGCAATTGTGTTTTCGCCAACCCAACGCCTGTAAACGCACTGCACACGCTGTCTGTCGCCCGCCCTGCTCAGCAGTTCGTGGTATCCACCGTGGACCAGATCGGATCGCACCTACCTCCCAACGCCGTGGCGCCGAAACGCCATCTACCCTCTTTATGGGGCCTGCGCTGTTAACCTTAAATGAACAAAAACGGATCCGAGGCCTAAAGCCAGCGACGAGCGCCATTTTGAAATAGCAGAACCCGCCCCTGATGAATGTCCATCATGGGCGCGTCGGAGACGGGAACCCCGCCGATCAGGGCCATGAGAACGCGCGCGACGCCGCCATGGGAGACGACCACCGTATCGCCTGCGACTGTGGCGAGCCAAGGGCGCAATCGGTCCGCAAGCATGGCGTAGCTCTCGCCGCCAGGCGGCTGGAACAGCCATTTATCCCCCTCGCGCGCCTTGGCCGCCCAGGGGTCCATGGCCTTCACCTCCGGCCAGATCAGCCCTTCCCAGCGGCCGAAGGACAGTTCCATGAGCCGGGGATCGAGTTCGTAGTCCTTTGGGTCCAGCCCCATGGCGCCGCGCGCGAGCTCCATGGTGTCGCGGGTGCGCGAGAGTGGCGAGGCGACATAGCGCAGGTCGGTCAGCCCCTCGCGGGCGATATATTTGCGCGCCTCGCGTCCGGCGCTGGCCGCCTGATCGCGGCCGCGTCCATTAAGGGGGGTGTCATGCTGACCCTGGAGTCGGCCTTCGGCGTTCCAGTCGGTCTCGCCATGGCGGATGAAGATCAGGCGGTGCGCAAAAGTCTCCATCCCCATCGACCGCGCAAATCCTCTCCCCGGAGGGTCAATCCTTGCCGACGACTGAAATGTCGGGGGCCGAAGGATTCTTCATGCCCACCACATGGTAGCCCGCATCCACATGCAGGATCTCGCCGGTGATCCCCCGGCCCATGGGCGAGAGCAGGAAAGCGGCGGTCTCGCCGACCTCCTCGATGGTCACCGTGCGGCGCAGCGGCGCGTTATACTCGTTCCACTTGAGGATGTAGCGGAAGTCACCGATGCCGGAAGCCGCCAGCGTCTTGATGGGGCCAGCGGAAATGGCGTTGACGCGGATGTTCTTCTCGCCGAGGTCGGCGGCCAGATAGCGCACGCTGGCCTCCAGCGCCGCCTTGGCCACGCCCATGACGTTGTAATGGGGCATCCACTTCTCGGCGCCATAGTAGCTCAAGGTCAGCAGCGAGCCGCCCTCGGTCATGAGCTTTTCGGCGCGCTGGGCCACAGCGGTGAAGGAATAGCAGGAGATCAGCATGGACTTGCTGAAATTGCCCTCGGTGGTGTCCACATAGCGGCCAGTCAGCTCGTCCTTGTCGGAGAAGGCGATGCAATGGACCACAAAGTCGAGCTTGCCCCAGAGGCGCTCCACCTCCGCGAAGACCGCGTCGATGGAGGCGGGGTCGGTCACATCGCAATGGCCAACCACGGCGGCGTCGAGTTCGGCGGCCAGAGGACGCACGCGCTTTTCAAGGGCCTCGCCCTGATAGGTGAAGGCCAGTTCCGCGCCAGCGGCCCGCGCCGCCCTGGCGATGCCCCAGGCGATGGAGCGATTGTTCGCCACGCCCATCACCAGCCCGCGTTTGCCGGAAAGGATGTTGCTGCTGATCGCCGCAGTCTGGAGGTCGCCTTGCGCCATATTCGATCCGCTTCGTTGAAGGAGGGGTCAGCCATAGGGCCGCAGCCCGGCGTTTAAGCTTTGCGCGGCGTTTAGGCAAGCCCGGGCTCGTCCCAAATGAGAAGCCCTTTACGCCGAACGGGGCGGTGGGCAAGGAGGCCGGACCGCCCTACAATCTGCAATCATTGTAACAGGCGAGCGCAAACGTGAGGGAAAACAGGCATCCTGAGGAGACCGTCGAGGGCCATATCCCGGCTCTGCGCCGCTACGCCCGGGGGCTTGTTGGCCCCGATCAAGCCGCCATCGCCGACCAGATGGTCGCCGAAGTCATCGCGCGGGCGCTGCGCGAGGACCAGCGGCCCCAGAGCGGCTCTCCCCGCCTCTGGCTCTTCGCCGCGCTCACAAGCCACAACCGTCGCCGCCTGCGCGCCACCCGCGTGCAGGCGCCCGTCTGGCGAACATGCCTTGAGGACCGCCCTTTGGGCCTCCGTGAGGCCCTCGTCCAGACCTCCCTCGACGGGCGAGAGGCGCTGCTGCTGGTGGTGGTCGAGGGGTTTTCCTACGCCCAGGCGGCGGAGATTCTGGGCGTGAACCGGGTCGGGGTGGCCACCCGCCTCGCCCGAGCGCGCCGGGAATTGAACGCAAAGCTGGACCTGAACCGCGCTGGCGCGTCCCAGCAGCCCCCCCACCGCCCGCCCTATCTGCGGCTCGTCAAATAGGACCGCGCCATGCTGCCCATCAGCGAGACCGAACTCAACGCTTATGTGGATGGGGAAACCTTTCCCGAACGCCAGGCGCTCATCGCGGCCTGGCTTGCGGGCGATCCGGCGGAAGCCACGCGGATCAGGGCATGGCGTCGACAAAATCAGGCGCTAAAGGCGGCATTCGTGCGCATCCTCTCCGAGCCGCTGCCCGCAGACCTCGCGGAACTCGCCAGCGCAAGCCTCCAGAGGCGGCCCCCGGTGACGATGCCGCCCCCGGCGGCCGCCCCACGGCCAGCGCCCCGGCGCGCGTCGTGGGATCGACGCGACCACCTGGCCATGACCATCGCCGGATCGTTTCTGGCGGGGGCAGGCGTCGCCTGTCTGGGCGGCCTGCTGGCGGGTTGGCGTTGAACGAAAGGCGGCGGCCTGCGGCTAGGCCAGATCCTTGCGCGGATCGTAGGGGTTCTGGCTCTGCCATTTGCGCATCAGCCCCTCGAACTCCGCATCGGTCTTTTCGGGCAGAGTGACGCGCAGGGTCACGAGCAGATCGCCCACAGGCAAGGTTCCCGAGGCGGGCAGGCCCTTGCCCCGCAGGCGCAGGGTGCGGCCCGAGTTGGAGCCCGGCGGCAAGGTGAGCTCCACCGCACCGCCAATGGTGGGGACCTGCACCTTGGCCCCCAGAACCGCTTCATAGAGGGCGATGGGCAGATCAAGCCGCAGATCGCGTCCGTCAACCCGGAAGAACGGATGTTTGGCGATGCGCACGGTCACCATGGCGTCGCCCGGCTCGCCCCCGAAGCCTCCAGGATTGCCCTGACCCTTCAGGCGGATTTGCTTGCCATCCTCAATCCCGGCCGGGATCGTCACATCAAGAATCCGCCCGGTGGAGAGGGCCACCCGTGCGCTGCCCCCCTTCACCGCCTCGGCGAGGGTGACGGTGACAGTGCCCTGCACATCATCACCCCTGGGCGCGGCGCGCGCGCGGCCACGGCCCCGCCCACCTGCGCCGCCACCGAAAAAGTCGGCGAAAATGTCAGAAGGATCAAAGCCGCCACGCGGCCCACCGGCGTTGAAATGATGCTCATATTCCTGCGCGCCGGGATGCGTCCGCCGACGCCCCCCAAAGCCTTCGAAGCCCTGAAAGCGCGGCTTGCCCTCGGCGTCGATCTCGCCCCGATCAAACTGGCCCCGTTTCTTCTCATCGCCCAGAATTTCATAGGCGGAATTGGCCTCGGCGAACTTTTCCTTGGCCTTGGGGTCGGTCTTGTTCTGGTCGGGGTGGAATTTCTTCGCAAGTCCCCGGAACGCTTTCTTGATCTCGTCGGCGCCCGCCGATTTGGGGACGCCGAGCACCGTATATGGATCACGCATTTCGAGCCCACCTCCGCAGCCGCCCGGAATTTGGCGCAGCCGCCATGTCTCGGGCGAGTATATGGTTCGAGCAGAGCCCGGGCGCAAGATGCAAGGCGCCCGCAAGCCGCTGATGGACCCGCCCTATGGCGGACGCCAGCCGAATTGGGACCGCGCCAGACCAATCATCCGCGACCCACCAGACCATAAGACGGCGTCACAAGGATGCTCGCCAATCGTAAAGCTCATGATTAACGATGTGAACCTAGTCTACCACGGCGAATTCCCGAGGGATCCGCGAGATGGCCCTCAACCAAGCCTCGCAAGGTCTCACAGGGCCCCTGCGCGCCCATTTGCCCGGACCCGCCCAAAAGCGCTAAACCTGTCCCCGGGACATCGGGGGGAAACAAGACCATGACCGGACTAGCGACCACAGGCGGAACAGCGGCGGCTGAAGCAACGCCACGCGCGACCGACGTTTCGGCTGCCGAAAAGCGCCTGGCCGCGCAGCTGGCCGACCGCTACCTCAACATCGCGGACCTGCGCGAGGGCGCGCGCAAGCGCCTGCCCAAAGGCGTCTTCGAATTCTTCGAGCGCGGCTCGGAGGACGAGGTCAGCCTCAACGAAAATCGCGCCGCCTTCCGCCGCATCAAGATGCGCAACAAGGCGCTGGTGGACGTCTCGACCCGCAGCACCCGCACAGAGCTCTTCGGCAAGCCCATGGCCATGCCTCTGGCGCTGGCCCCCACGGGCGCGGCGGGACTCACCTGGTATGAGGGCGAGCTGGAGGTGGCCCGCGCCGCCGCGCGCTTTGGCGTGCCCTTCACCCTGGCCACCCCCTCGCTCACGTCCATCGAACGCATCGCCACTGTCGAGAACGGCCGCAACTGGTTCCAGCTCTACATGTGGCGTGAGCGCGATCTGTCGCACGCCCTAGTCAAGCGGGCGCAGGATGCGGGCTTCGAGGCTCTGATCCTCACCACCGACACCGCCGTTTCGCCCATCCGCGAATATAACAAGCGGAACGGCTTCTCGAGCCCATTCCACTACAACCCGCGCATCGTGCTGGATGTGGCCCTGCATCCGCGCTGGCTCATCGAGGTCATGCTGCCCTATCTGCGCACGGTGGGCATGCCGACCCCCGTGCATTTCCCCAAGGGCTCGACGGGCCGGGCCGCTGGCGCGGGCCTGTCGGCCACGCGCACCATGCAGGGCGACAATCTGACCTGGGACGATCTCGCCCGCCTGCGCGACATGTGGAAGGGCCCCCTGATGATCAAGGGCGTAAATCTGCCGGAGGACGCCGCCAAGGCCGTTTCCATGGGCGTGGACGCCGTCATTCTCTCCAACCACGGCGGGCGCAATCTGGACGGCGCCGTCTCGCCCATCGAGATCCTGCCGGAAATTGTCGCGGAGGTTGGCGGCAAGACCGACATCATCATCGATAGCGGCGTGCGCCGGGGCAGCGATGTGCTGAAAGCTGTGGCGCTGGGTGCCAAGGCCGTTCTGAGCGGACGCTGCGCCCTCTATGGCGCCTCCGTGGCGGGGGCGGCGGGAGTCGAGCATGCGCTGACCCTGCTGCGCAAGGAGCTCGACACCTCCATGGGCTTCACGGGCTGCCGCACGGTCGCAGAGATCGGACCGCGCGCCGTGTGGATGGGGCCGGAAGGCCCGAGGTGACGCCCTACTTCGCAGTCGGCTCCAGCAGCTTCTTCACCCGCTCGACCACAGGCTTGGGCGTGGCGTAGAGGCGAGCGATGATCTGCTGCACCTCTTCGCCAGGCGTCGGCGAGATCTCCGCCTGAATCGTGCGACCCTCTTCCAACAGAGCTGGATCCTTCAAGGCGGCGTCGAAGGCGCGGCGCAGGATCTGGACGCGCGCAGGCGGCGTGCCCGGAGGGGCCGCGAAGGGACGGCCCACCGCAGTGCCCATGGTGACGAGCTCCAGCACCTGCTTGTCCTCGGGGCTCAGGAGATCGCTGGCGAGCGGCACATTGGGCAGCTCGGGGCTCTTCTCCAGCCCCATCTGCAGCATGATGTTGATCTTGTCGTCCCGGATCCAGTCGGGCTTGCTGGCCTTCAGGGACGAGAAGGTGAGCCCGCAGCGCCCATGGGCCTCGCCGCTCTCGATGGCCATGAAGGTTTCCTTGGTGCCGAGATAGCCAGTCACTACGCGGAATTTCGTCTTGAGCACATCGTTCAGGATCAGCGGGATCGAGTCCGTTTCTGAACCCGCGCCCGTGCCCGCCACGATCATCTCCTGCTTGCGGGCCTCGTCGAGGCCCTTGAAGGGGCTTCCCTTCCAGGAGATGCAGAGGCTGACGTCGCGACTGATGGCGCCGATCCACTGGAACTGGCTCATGTCATAGCCGGGATTGCGCAGGCCCACGAGGGGCTCGGCCAGGGGCCCGCCGGGGAAGGTGCCGAGGGCCCCACCATCCTTGGGGGCGGCGTCGGCGATGAAATTGGCGGCGCGGATGCCGCCGGCGCCGGGCATGTCCTGCACATTCACGGTGGGGTTGCCCGGAATATATTTGCCGAGATAGCGACCCAGCATGCGCGCATAAAGATCAATGCCTCCGCCCGCCGTGCCCGCCACATAGATCGTGATGACCTTCGGCATCGCCTCGCTCTGCTGGGCGAAAACAGGAGAAGCGGCGGTCAACAGCAGAAGGCCCGCAAGGGCCGAAGCACGAAAAGACATGGTTCCTCCAAAAAGCCGCATCAGACCGGCTCAGCGTCGATCAGCACGAAGGCCAGCACCGCTGGCGCTTCGCTGCGATTGCTCCAGGCGTGGTTGGTTCCACGCTGCACCAGCACATCGCCCTGCTTCAACAGAACCTCGCCCTCCTCCATCAAGGCGTAGATCTCGCCCGACAGCACAATGGCGTAATCCACAGAACTGGTCTTGTGGAAGCCCGGATGACGCGCATTTGATCGATCCAGCGCCCCCGCCCGCCCGCTGCCATCGTCCGTATGGTTTGCGTGTTCAGCCTGCAAGGCCGAGAGGCGCACGCTGTCCGGGGGATAGCTGATGATGCGAAAGACGCTGCCGTTCTTCGGCGGCGGCAGGCGGAAGTCCCGCAGGGTGGGGTCGGCGTCGCCCTTGTTGCTGGCGGGCGTGGCGCTGGTGTCCCACAATTCCGTGACGAGCGAGCTGCCAAGGCTGCGCTGATACACATGGGGCGGGGCGCCATCCATGATGAAACAGGACTTGCCTTGCTCGTTATGCCCGGTCACGACCCGGCGGATTGTCGTCCCCACAGCGCTTCACTCCTGAATTTGTTGTCTGGGGGGACATTAGGGGGCGGCGGGGCGGGGGGCAAGCCGCCCCACCCAAGCCCTCACACCAACCCCCGCTTCTCCAAAAGCGCATCGGGCGTCGGCAGCCGTCCCCTGAAGGCCGTGTAGGCCTCCTTGGGGTCGCGCAGGTTGCCGGCGGAATAGACGAAATCGTGCAGACGCCTGGCGGTTTCGGGGTGGAAGATGTCGCCGGTTTCCTCGAAGGCGGAGAAGGCGTCTGCATCCAGCACCTCTGACCACAGATAGGAGTAATAGCCCGACGCATAGCCCTCCCCCGAGAAGATATGGGAGAAGTGGGGCGAGCGGTGGCGCATGATGATTTCGCTGGGCATGCCGATGGTCTCCAGGACGCGCCGTTCGAAGGCCAGCGGCTCGCTGACGCCCTCCCCCTGCTCCAGATGCATCTCCAGATCCACGAAGGCGGAGGCGCAGAATTCCACGGTGGCGAAGCCCTGGTTGAAGGTGCGGGCGGCCATGACCTTGTCGATCAGCGCATCGGGGATCGGCTCGTTGGTCTGCGCATGGCGCGCGAACTGGCGGAGCACTTCGGGGCGCAGCAGCCAATGTTCATAGAGCTGCGAGGGCAGCTCCACGAAGTCGGAGGAGACCGCCGTGCCCGCGAGGCTGGGATAGGTGACATCGGACAACATGCCATGCAGGGCATGGCCGAATTCGTGGAAGAGCGTGCGCGCTTCGTCAATGGTCAGGAGCGCGGGCTCGCCTGCGGGGGGCTTGGCCACATTCAGCACATTGACGATGATGGGCCGCTGGTCGCGCACCAGCTTCTGCTGGCCGCGAAAGGCCGACATCCAGGCGCCGCTGCGCTTG
>CANGTC010000097.1 GCA_947456505.1 Beijerinckiaceae bacterium | reverse complement strand
GTGCGGATGCCCGCCACCACATCCTCGCCCTGGGCGTTGATGAGGAACTCGCCGTAAAGCTCATTCTCGCCGGTGGAGGGATTGCGCGTGAAAGCGACGCCGGTGGCCGAGGTCTCGCCCATGTTGCCGAAGACCATGGCCTGCACATTCACCGCCGTGCCCCAGCTCTCGGGGATGTCGTTCAGGCGGCGATAGGTGATGGCGCGCTGGTTCATCCACGAGCCGAAGACGGCGCCCACGGCGCCCCAGAGCTGGGCGCGCGGATCCTGCGGGAAGGGCTTGCCGCTCTTCTCCTCGACGCAGGCCTTGTAGCGCGTGACGATCTCGCGCCAATCGGTCGCGTCGAGGTCAGTGTCGAGCATGTGGCCATGCATATCCTTGTATTCTTCGAGGATCTCCTCGAAATTATGGTGACCGAGATCGAGCACCACGTTGGAATACATCTGGATGAAGCGGCGATAGCTGTCCCAGGCGAAACGCTCGTCGCCGGATGATTTGGCCACGGCGACGACGGTCTTGTCATTCAGGCCAAGGTTTAGCACCGTGTCCATCATGCCGGGCATGGAGGCGCGGGCGCCGGAGCGCACGGAGACCAGCAGCGGATTGGCCTCGTCGCCAAACACGTGACCGGCGATGCCGCCGATATAGGTCAGAGCCGCCTCGACCTGATCGCCAAGCTCTTGGGGATATTGGCTGTCGTGGGCGTAAAACCAGGTGCAGACCTCGGTGGTGATAGTGAAGCCGGGGGGCACGGGCAGACCGAGGTTCGCCATTTCCGCCAGATTCGCGCCCTTGCCGCCGAGCAGATCGCGCATATGCGTTGCGCCCTCGGCCTTGCCGTCGCCGAATGTATAGACCCACTTGGCCATGCTGAACCCCTTGAACGCGGGCGCCCGGCCTCCAAAAGGCCCCTGGACCGCAGACGACTGAAACCGGCGTCTTCCATGACGGAAAACGCCGGTCGGATCAATCCGCCTCTGGTTCAGCTTACGTCCCCTGAGTGGAAATTCCGCTTTGGGCCGTATTACGGCGCTGACGCAACGCCAGACCAAAAGAAATCCAGCCCACCCCGTAGAAAATGAGGTCAATGGCGAGAAAAACGCCCAGAATGAAGAAGCTGTTGTCCGGCCAGCCCTCGATGATGGCGAAACCCACGAGCATGGTGATCACCCCGGACAGCAGCACAAGCCATTTCGACTGCTCCGGCGGCAACTGGAAGGCCAGCACAATCCGCACAATGCCGGTCGCCAGCAGCCCCGCCCCCAGCATAAGCGTGAAAATGGACGCCGCCAGAAGCGGTTGGGAGATGGCGATGACGCCCGCCGCCACGTAGAGCAGCCCGGCGATGATCCAGATGAAGAAACGCCCCCAGGTCTGGGCGGAGAAGCCCATGACGATCTCCAGAACACCGGTGGCGATCATGAAGGCGCCGATCACCAGCACGGTCGCAATGGTGGCCGACAGGACGAGGCCAAGGGCCATGAAGCCCAGCAGAAGCATGACGACGCCGAAAGCGGCGATCATGCCCCAACGGTCGCCTAGGCGGCCGAGGGCCTCGGCAAGCGAGGGCGTGGCTTGCGTAGGATGTTGGAACATGGGTTCACTCCATCGAAAAGTCCGATACGCGCCTCCCGCAGCTTCAAGGACATAGGCCTTTCTCCGGCTGCGGCCAGTAGCCCCTTTTGGGGAGGACCCGACGTGATGGGTGACGAACGGCCGCAGCGCCCCCATATGATTTGCGACGGGGCCGGGGCGGGTGTAAGCCTCGCCGGACCTTTTTGCCCCCCCGCCCGCCTTTTCTGGAAGATCCGTGTCTCCACCCAAAACGCCCCTCCTCGACCGCGCGCCGACTCCCCCCGAGCTTCGCAAGCTGCCCGAGCGCGACCTGAAACAGGTGGCGGATGAGTTGCGCGCCGAGACGATCGACGCCGTCTCGGTCACCGGCGGGCATCTGGGCGCGGGTCTGGGCGTGGTCGAACTGACGATGGCGTTACACTATGTCTTCGACACGCCCAGGGACCGATTGATCTGGGACGTGGGCCATCAGGCCTATCCCCACAAGATCCTCACGGGGCGGCGCGACCGCATCCGCACCCTGCGCCAGGCGGAGGGGCTCTCCGGCTTCACGCGGCGCAGCGAGAGCGACTACGACCCCTTCGGCGCCGCCCATTCCTCCACCTCCATCTCGGCGGGTCTGGGCATGGCCGTGGGGCGCGACCTCAAGGGCGGGCGCAACAATGTCATCGCCGTCATCGGCGACGGGGCCATGTCGGCGGGCATGGCCTATGAGGCCATGAACAACGCTGGCGCGCGCCACTCGCGGCTGATCGTGATCCTCAACGACAACGACATGTCCATCGCGCCCCCCACCGGCGCCATGTCCGCCTACCTGGCGCGGCTCGTCTCGAGCCACACCTACCGGTCCCTGCGCGAGACCGCCAAACAGCTCGCCAAGCGCCTGCCGAAATTCTTCTACGACAAGGCCAAGAAGACCGAGGAATATTCGCGCGGCTTCTGGACTGGCGGCACGCTTTTCGAGGAGCTGGGCTTCTATTACGTCGGCCCCGTCGATGGCCATAACCTCGACCATCTCCTGCCCGTGCTGAAAAATGTGCGGGACATGCAGACCGGCCCGGTGCTGGTGCATGTGGTGACGCAAAAGGGCAAGGGCTATGGCCCCGCCGAGGCCTCCGCCGACAAATACCATGGGGTCAATACCTTCGATGTCGTGACCGGCGCGCAGGTGAAGCCCAAGGCCAACGCGCCCGCCTATACCCGCGTCTTCGCGCAAAGCCTGATCGAGGAAGCCAAGCGCGACGACAAGATCGTCGCCATCACGGCGGCCATGCCCTCGGGCACGGGGCTGGATCTGTTCGAGAAGGCCTTTCCCGAGCGCAGCTTCGATGTGGGCATCGCCGAGCAGCATGCGGTGACCTTCGCGGCGGGGCTCGCCACCGAAGGCTTCAAACCCTTCTGCGCGATCTATTCGACCTTCCTGCAACGAGGCTACGACCAGCTCGTCCATGACGTCGCCTTGCAGAATCTGCCCGTGCGCTTCGCCATTGATCGCGCGGGCCTCGTTGGCGCCGATGGCGCGACCCATGCGGGCGCCTTCGATGTGGCCTATCTCGCCTGCCTGCCGAACATGGTGGTCATGGCGGCGGCCGATGAGGCTGAACTCGCGCATATGGTGGCGACCGCCGCGGCCCATGACAACGGCCCCATCGCCTTCCGCTATCCGCGCGGCGAGGGCGTGGGCGTCGATATGCCCGCGCGCGGCGTTCCCCTGCCCATCGGCAAGGGCCGCATTCTGCGCGAGGGCCATCAGGTCGCGCTCGTCTCCTTCGGCACGAGGCTCGGCGAGGCGCTGAAGGCCGCCGAAGAACTCTCCGCGCAGGGCGTCTCCACCACGGTCGCGGACGCCCGTTTCGCCAAGCCGCTCGACGAAGAGATGCTGCTGCGCCTCGCCGCAAGCCATGACGTTCTCATCACGCTGGAGGAAGGCTCCAGCGGCGGCTTTGGCGCCGCCGTGCTCACCTTGCTGTCCGAGGCTGGCGCGCTCGACAAGGGCGGCGTGAAGGTCCGCGCCATGACCCTGCCAGACGTCTTTCAAGAGCACGACAAGCCCGAGCGCATGTATGAGACCGCCGCGCTCGACGCGAAAAGCATCGTTCGCAAGGCGCTCGACACTATAGGCCAGAGCGCCAACGCCCGCCGCGACAAGATCGCCTGAGCCTGGCCTTCATGTCCCAGCGCGCCGACATCGCTCTCGTAGACCGCGGCTTCTTCGAGAGCCGCGCAAAGGCCCGCGCCGCCATCGAGGCGGGGCTGGTGCAAGTCGATGGCGTGGCCGTCCGCAAGCCGTCAGAACCCATCAGCGATGATGCGACGCTGGAAGCCAGCGCGCCCCATCCCTGGGTGTCGCGCGCGGGGCTCAAACTCGTCGCCGGGCTCGATCATTTCGAGGTGTCTGCACAGGACCGCATCTGCATGGATGTGGGCTCCTCGACAGGCGGTTTCACGCAGGTGCTTTTGTCTCGCGGCGCCGCGCATGTTTATGCGGTGGATGTGGGCCGCGACCAATTGCACGCCTCCCTCCGCAGGGACCCCCGCATCAGCGTCATGGAAAGCACGGACGCGCGCAGCCTCACCCGCGCCCTTGTTCCGCAGGCGCCCTCGCTCGTGGTCTGCGACGCCAGTTTCATCTCGCTGCGTCTGGTGCTCTCCACGCCGCTTTATTTGGCGGCGGAGCAAGCCGATCTGATCGCGCTCATCAAGCCTCAATTCGAGGCGGGACCGGCGCGAGTCAAGAAAGGCATCGTGCGCGATGCGGACGTTCACGCGGAGGTCTGCGAGGACATCTGCGGATTTATAGAGGGGCTGGGCTGGCGCGTGCGCGGGCTCATTCCCTCCCCCATCGAAGGCGGCGACGGCAACCGCGAATTCCTGATCGCGGCGACGCGCGGAGAGCTCCCATGAACCTGCGCATGCCCCTCACCATCGAGCGTCTCGGCCAAAGGGGCGAAGGCGTCGCGCGGTCGGACGAAGGCTCAGTCTTCGTGCCCTACGCGCTGGCGGGCGAAACCATCCTCGCGGAAGTCGATGGCGAGCGCGGTACGCTGGTGGAAGTCACAAAGCCCAGCCCCGACCGCATCGCCGCCTTCTGCCCCCATTACACCACCTGCGGCGGCTGCGCGGTGCAGACCCTCGCCCCCGCAGCCTATGCGCAGTGGAAGCGCGGCCTGCTGACCTCGGCGCTGGACCATGCGGGCCTGCGCGTCGAGGTGGAGCCCATGATCGACGCCCATGGCGAGGGCCGCCGCCGCGTCACCTTCCACGCACGCTTCGACCGCGATGCGCTCGGCCGGGTGCAGACCGTGGTGGGCTTCATGCGCGCCCGAAGCCACGATATCGTGGCGCTGGACAATTGCCCCATTCTGGCCCCCGGTCTCGCCGGCGCCCTGCCTGCCGCCCGCGCCGTGGCGCAGATGCTGAACCAGCTCGGCAAGCCCCTCGACATCGTCATCACCGCAAGCCTCGAGGGGCTGGATGTGGACGTGCGCGGCACGGGCAAGCTCTCCTTCGAGATCGCCCAGGCCCTGATCGGCCTTGCCGCGAAGCTCGATCTGGCGCGCATCTCCAACCACGGGGACATTCTGATCGAACGCCGCCCGCCCCTCATCCAGATGGGCGCCGCCAGGGTCGCGCCCCCGCCGGGCGCCTTCCTGCAGGCCACGGATCTGGGCGAAGAAACCCTCGCGCGGCTCGTCTCCGAGGGCGTCGGCAAGAGCCGCAAGGTGCTGGACCTCTTCTGCGGGGTCGGCACTTTCGCTCTGCGCCTCGCGGGAAAGGCCACCGTTCTGGCGGTGGAGACGGAGGGCCCTGCGCTGACCTCCCTCGAAAAGGCCGCCCATTTCACGCAGGGGTTGCGCACGGTCTCAACCGAAAAGCGCGATCTCTTCCGCCGCCCTCTGCTACCCCATGAGCTCGACCCCTTCGACGCCGTGGTCTTCGATCCCCCCCGCTCGGGCGCCGAGGAGCAGGCCCGGGCCATCGCCGCGTCCAAGGTGAAAGTCGCCGTGGCGGTGTCCTGCAACGCCCAGACCTTCGCCCGGGACGCGAAAATACTTGTGGACGGCGGTTTCCGCGTGGAGCGGATCACCCCGGTGGACCAGTTCCGCCATTCCGCCCATATCGAAGTGGTGGCTGTGTTTCATCGCGAACCCAGCAAGACGAAACGTCGCGGGCGACTTTTGGGCTGAGTTCAAGATGGGGGCTCGCAAAATCCGCGCATCTCCATTAAATTCCGCCAATGCTGACAGATCTGCCTCCCCCCTCCGACCATTCCGCCCTCCTCGCCCGCTTCGCTGAAGTGATCGGGGAACGCCATGTGCTGACCGACGCGCTGGACATGCAGCCCTTCCTCAAGGAGGAACGGGACCTGTGGCATGGGCTCTCGCCCTGCATCCTGAGGCCAGGCTCCACCGAAGAGGTCGCGGCGATCATGAAGATCTGCCACGAAACCAACACCCCCGTGGTGCCCCAGGGCGGCAATACCGGTCTGGTGGGCGGCCAGACGCCAGACCGCAGCGGGACCCAGGTGGTGCTGTCGCTGGGGCGCATGAACAAGGTGCGCGAGATCGACACCGCCTCCAACACCATGACGGTGGAGGCTGGCCTGCAGCTCATCAAGGTGCAGGAGGCCGCTGACGGCGCCGACCGCCTCTTCCCCCTCTCCCTCGCCTCGGAAGGCTCCTGCACCATCGGCGGCAACCTCGCCACCAATGCGGGCGGCACCCAGGTCATCACCTATGGCAATGCGCGCGATCTCGTCACCGGCCTTGAAGTGGTGCTGGCCGACGGGCGCATCATGTCCACCCTGTCCAAGCTGAAGAAGGACAATACGGGTTACGACCTGAAGCACCTCTTCATGGGCTCGGAAGGCACGCTGGGCATCATCACCGCCGCCGTCGTTAAGCTCTATCCCAAGCCCCGCGCGCGCGCGACGGCCATCGTTGGCCTCGCCGATCCGCACAAGGCGACCCATTTCCTGAACATGGCGCAGGAAATGGCCGGCAGCGATGTGAAGACCTTCGAGCTGATGCCGCGCATTGGCATGGACTTCATCATGAAACACATGGCGGGCGCCCGCGAACCGCTGAACGACAAGCACAAATGGTATGTGCTGATCGAACTCGCCTCCCAGCTCGACACTGGCATCAGCGAGACCATGCTCTCCCTGCTCGAGCGCGCCGCCGAAGAGGAAGTGATCGAGGACGCCTCGGTCGCCGCCTCCCTCGACCAGCGCGCCTATTTCTGGAAGCTGCGCGAGGCGCTGGCCGATGTGCCCAAGCTCGAGGGCGGCTCCATCAAGCATGACATCTGCGTGCCCGTGTCCAAGGTCGCCGACTTCCTCGATGAAGCCTTCGTGGTCTGCGAAAAGATGGTTCCGGGCTCACGCCTCGTGCCCTTCGGCCATCTGGGCGACGGCAACATCCACACCAATCTCAGCCAGCCCGTGGGCGCTGACAAGGAAGAGTTCCTGTCGCGCTGGGTGGAGATCAACGAGGGTGTCCACGCCATCGTCACCAAATACAACGGCTCCATCTCGGCCGAACATGGCATCGGCGTGCTCAAGCGCGATCTGTTGCCGGGCGTGAAGGATCCGGTGGCGCTGAACGTGATGCACATGATCAAGGCGACGCTGGACCCCAAGAACATCCTGAACCCCGGCAAGGTGCTCTGATTGGGCGCGCCGCGCCCGCAGGAGATGCAATTGACAGAGCCCTTCGACCTTTATTCGCCCGCCATCGACGCGGATCCCTTCCCCTTTTACGAAAGGCTTCGGGAAGAGCATCCTTGTTACTGGAGCGAGAGCGCTGGCTTGTGGATCCTCTCGCGCTACGAGGACATTTCCCGCGCCGCGCAGGATTGGGAAACGTTCTCGTCATCGCAAGGCAATCTCATCGACGAGATTCCCGGCCGCGCGGGCGCGACGCTGGGCACCACCGACCCGCCACGCCACGACCGGCTGCGCGCGCTCAGCATGGCCGCCTTCTCGCGCAAGAATCTGGCGAATCTGACGGAGCCTGCGCTGGCCATCGCCGACGCTTCGCTGGACCGCATTCTGGCGCGCGGCGAATTTGATTTCGTCGAGGATTATTCGAGCCAGATCACGGTGGGCCTCTTGTTCAAGACCATGGGCCTGCCGGTGATGGATCACGCGGAAATTCGCCGCAAGGTGATCCTAGCCGTCTCCACCGACAAGGCCGCCAAGGGCCGCACCCAAGAGCATCTCGACGCCTTCAAGTTCCTGTCCGATTTCATCACCACGGAAGTGACCAAGCGCCGCGCTGATCCGAAGGACGATCTCATCACCCATCTGGCGGAAGCAGAGATTGATGGCGACCGCTTGAGCGAGCGCGAAGTGGTGCTGACCTCGGCGACCTTCGTGATGGCGGGCGTGGAGTCGCTCTCCAGCTTCATGAGCATGTTCGCGCTGAACCTGCACGACTTCCCCGACGCGCGCCGCCGCATCGTGGCGGACCCGTCGCTGATCACGCAGGCGATGGAGGAATCACTGCGCTTCAACACCTCGGCGCAACGCTTCAAGCGCGTGGTGGCGAAGGAGACGCAGTTGCATGGGCAGACCCTGCGCGTCGGCGACAAGGTGGTGCTGGCCTATGGCTCGGGCAATCGCGACTGGCGCAAGTTCCGCAATCCCGATGTCTACGACATCGAGCGGCGCCCGCAGGGACATCTGGGCTTTGGCGCTGGCAAGCATTTCTGTCTGGGCAGCCAGATGGCGCGTCTGGTGACGGAGGCGACCATGCGCCGCTTCCTGGAGCGCGTCCCGGATTTCCATCTCAGCGTGAACAAGGTCGCGTGGAATTCCTCGTCAAACTTCCGCAGCCCCATCGCGCTGCCGATGACGCTGAACTGAAGCGTTCGCGCACGTAAACCACTGAAATAAAGCGTGTATTTGACCCTTCCCTCGTGGGGAGGGTCGGCTGCGAAGCAGACGGGGTGGGGGGTGCGCGCGGCTGATCGGGAGCGCAGTTGCGACAGGCGCCAAATTCAGAGATCGCGCGCCCCCCACTCTCTAATCTCTCCCCACGAGGGGGAGAGAAGCTGCAGGCGTCGGGCCTAAATGACTAAAAAATTGTCTCGCCCGCAACTGCCCTAACCAAACAAATCCCCCTGCGCCGATGGCTTGGCCACCTTCTTCGGCTTTGGCTCCGCCAGCTCGATCTCGCCCACAGGCTCCATCAATTCGGGCCCATCATTCACCACTTTATTCACAGCGGTGGAGATGGGCCAGAATTCCAGCACGTCATCCTCGGCGGGGCGCATGAGAAGCGAGGCCTCGTCGGCGTCGTGGGCCTCGCAATCGAGCCAGGTGTCGAAATCTTCGGGCTCCAGAATCACGGGCATGCGGTGATGGATGGCGCTGATTGGGCCATTGGCGTGGGTGGTGACGATGCAGGCGGTGTCGACCTCTTCGCCATTGGGTCCGGTCCAGGTCTCCCAGAGGCCGCCAATGGCCATGGGCGCGCCATCGCGGCGGCGGAAAAGGAAGGGTTGGGCGGGCGGCGCCCCCTTGCGCGCGCCCTCGGGCGGCCTGCGCCATTCATAGAAGGCGTCAGCGATGAAGATGCAGCGGCGACGCTTGAGCGCGTTGCGGAAGCTGGGCTTTTCAGCCAGCGTTTCCGCCCGCGCGTTGATGACCAGCGGATAGTCCTTCGGGTCCTTCACAAAGCCCGGCAAAAAGCCCCAGCGCACCAGCACGAAATGCCGCTGCTTGCGCGCGCCGCCGGGCTCGCGCTCCATGCGCACCACCGGCACAGGCTGGGTGGGCGCCACGTTGTAACGCGGCGGAAAATTCGGCTGCTCCGCATAGGCGAAGAGGGCGCGAATGGCCTGGGGCGGCAGGGTGATGGCGAGGCGTCCACACATGGCCTTCAAATGGATCCTGCGCGCCGCCTTGGCAAGGTCAGACTTCCGCCGCGACGGGCCTGGGCATACGCGCCTGGGACGGCCGGGGCGGGCCATGGAGAAAACCGCTGGCCACGGGTTCGTTGTCGTCGATGGCGTATTTTTCGAACTCGGTTTCGCCCTGCTCGGTGAGCACGGCTTCATCGATCAGAAACTTGCCCGTATAGGCCTGCGCCTCCTGCGTGAGAATCACATGGGCGGCGTCGGCCATGATGTCGGGTTTGCGTGAAAGACGCAGATTGTCCCGTCCCTCCGGCCAATGGGGAATGCCGGGCGTGGAGATGAAGGTGCGCGGCCACAGGGCGTTGACGCCAACGCCCTTGCCGCGCAACTCGGCGGCGAGGCCCAAAGCCATCATGCTCATGCCGAATTTCGACAACGAAAACGCGGTGTGCGCGGCGAAGAATGTCTCGCGCAGATCAAGCGGAGGCGAGATCATCAGAATATGCGGATTGGACGCGCGCTCCAGAAAGGGCAGCGCGAATTTCGACACCATGAAGGCGCCGCGCACATTCACCTGATGCATCATGTCAAAACGCGCCATATCGATATGGCGCGTGTCGGCGAGCGTCATGGAGGCCGCGTTGTTCACGACGATGTCGACGCCGCCAAAGCGCTTGGCGGCCTCCGCCAGAGCTGCGCGCACCTGCTGTTCGTCGCGCAGATCAACCCGCAGCGGCAAAGCGACGCCGCCGGCCTGCTCGACCTCAGCGGCGGCGGTGAAAATGGTGCCGGGCAATTTGGGATTATGCTCGATGCTGCGACCGGCGACGACCACATTGGCGCCATCGCGCGCCGCCCGCAGGGCGATGGCGAGCCCGACGCCGCGCGTGGCGCCCGTAATGAACAGCGTCTTGCCGTTCAAGGTCGCAGGGCTCGAAGCCTCGTCGCTCACAGTCTCGTTCATGCACCTATCCCCTAGCAGCAAGGCCGCGCCCCGCCGCGGGAAGGCTTACGATGCGATCCCCAGCGCGGCGTCGGATTCAAGCACCGATTCATGGCCTTGCACAATAGACCTTTCCAGCGCTCCAGCCCCGCAAGCGATGTTCTGCGCAAAGAATTGCGCGAGGATGATGCGCCCGGCGGGATCGGCGGGATCCTCGCGCTGCGCCGCCAACGCGAGCGCCGCAAGACCGGTTCCACCCCGCGCCAGTGCGAAGAGGCGCAGGAAGGGCGTGGCGCCCGCCAGCGCCGCCTCTGATGGCGCAGCGCCGAGGAAGGTCGCCGCGCGCTGTAGCGCGTCGAGCGCTTCACCCAACCGCGCCGCCATATCCGTAAAGCGCGCGCCCGCCGCATGCGCCTGGGCGATCACCTGACGCATATCAGCGACTTCGCGGGCCATGGCGGCGCCGCCGGACAGACCCAGCTTGCGGGTCACCAGATCCATGGCCTGAATCCCGTTCGTGCCCTCATAGATGGCCGCGATGCGCGCGTCGCGCAGATGCTGGGCCGCGCCGGTCTCCTCGATGTAACCCATCCCGCCATGGATCTGCACGCCAAGGGATGCGACCTCGCTGCCGATGTCGGTGGCGAAAGCTTTCGCGACGGGCGTCAGAAGGCCCGCGCGTTCGCTGGCGGCCTGCCGCGCATCGGGGTCTGTCAGGCGGTGGGAGAGGTCGATGGAATTGGCGGTCATGTAGCAGATCACGCGGGCGGCTTGCGTCAGGGCCTTCATGGTCATCAGCATGCGCCGGACATCGGGATGATGGGCGATGGGCGCCATGCCTGCGCCCGTGTGGCGCGCCGACTTGCCCTGTCGCCGCTCCATGGCGAAGGCCAGCGCCTGCTGGAAGGCGCGCTCGCCAATCCCCACGCCCTGCAGGGCGACTGCGAGGCGCGCCGCGTTCATCATGGTGAACATGCAGGCGAGGCCCTTGTTTTCCTCGCCGATGAGCCAGCCAATGGCGCCCTCGTTGTCGCCAAAGGACATGGAGCAGGTGGGCGAACCGTGGATGCCCATCTTGTGTTCAAGCCCCGTGCAGCGCAGATCGTTGCGCGCGCCCGGGGACCCGCCCTCGCCCGGCAGAAACTTCGGCACGAGAAAGAGCGAGATGCCCCGCGTGCCCGCAGGCGCGTCCGGCAGGCGGGCCAGCACGAGATGGACGATATTGTCCGTCATGTCATGCTCGCCGTAGGTGATGTAGATCTTCTGGCCGAAGACGCGATAGGTCCCGTCAGCAGCCCGCTCGGCCCGCGCGCGCAGGGCGGCGAGATCCGAGCCCGCCTGGGGCTCGGTGAGATTCATGGTGGCGGTCCATTCGCCGCTGACGAGCTTGCCCAGCCAACGCTCCTGCAACGCGGGCGAGCCATGCTCCGCCAGCGCGTCGATGGCGCCGAAGGTGAGCAGGGGTGCGAGGGTGAAGGCCATGTTGGCCCCGTTCCACAGGTCGAGGCAGGCGGCCTGAAGCAGATGGGGCAAGCCCATGCCCCCATGCTCGAGGGGGGCGCAGACGCCGTTCCAGCCGCCCTCGCGCCAATGGCCATAGGCCTCCACCCAACCGGGGGCGGTGGTGACCACCCCGTTCGCCAGCGAGGCGCCATGGGCGTCGCCCGCACGGTTGATGGGCGCGATGACCGATTCGGCGAATTTACCGGCCTCCGCCAGCAGGGTGGCGGCCATGCCGTCGTCAAGATCCGGATAGAGGCCGCTCTCCACACCCTCCCCAAGGCCCGCGCCATGGGTCATCACGAAGAGCAGATCATCCACGGGGGCGCGAAAAGTCATCTCAAGCTCCAAAAGTCCATCGCCCACACCCTCGCTTGCAGCTATGAAGGGCGCGACGCTCATCTGATCCAATTCTCGTGCAAAGGCCGCCGCGCCGCAATGCAACTGCCGTCTAACATCGACACCCGCCATCTGTCCGCGCCAGCAGGCCTCAAAGAGGCCGCGCGCCTGCTCGCCGCAGGCGGGCTCGTCGCCTTCCCCACCGAGACGGTCTATGGGCTGGGGGCGGACGCCACCAGCGGCGAGGCGGTGGCGCGGATCTATGCGGCCAAGGGGCGGCCCTCCTTCAACCCGCTCATCGCCCATGTGACCGATTTGCAGGCCGCCGAGCGCGAAGGGATCTTCAACGCCGAGGCCCGGGCGCTGGCGCAGGCTTTCTGGCCGGGGCCGCTGACGCTGGTCGTGCCTGTCGCCCCCACCTGCTCGGTCTCGACCCTGGCCCGCGCAGGGCTCGACAGCATCGGCCTGCGGGTGCCCGCCCACCCGGTGGCGCTGGCCCTGCTGGCGGCCTTCGGCAAGCCCGTGGCGGCCCCCTCGGCCAATCGCTCGGGCCGGGTGAGCCCCACCCGCGCCGACCATGTGGCGGCGGATCTGGCGGGCCGGATCGAGGCGATCCTTGACGGCGGCGCCACGCAGGTGGGGGTGGAATCCACCATCGTCGCCTGCCTGCCCGATGGCCCCCGCCTGCTGCGGCCCGGCGGCGTGGCGCGGGAGGCCATCGAGGCCGTGCTTGGCCGCGCCCTGCCCCAGGAGGAAGGCGCAGGCGCCGTGATCGCTCCGGGCATGCTGCAAAGCCACTACGCGCCCCAATGCGCGGTGGAGCTTGCAGCGACCAAGGGCGACCCCGACGCCGCCCTTCTGGACTTCCACGGCCAGCTTGCAGGCGAGCCCTGCGTGACGCGCCTTGACATCTCGCCGACTGGCGACCTCATGGAAGCCGCCGCCCGCCTCTTCGACGCCCTTCGGATTCTGGACGCCAGCGGCGCCGCGCGCATTCTGGTCGCCCCCATTCCCATGGGCGGCCTCGGCGAGGCCATCAACGACCGGCTCGCCCGCGCCGCCGCGCCGCGCGGGTTGTGAGCGGGCTGCGCGTCCCCTAAAAGAGATCCCAACAAGGGAGAGCCCTATGCCGCATGATGAAGTCGCCACCCATTGGCACGAGCCCAAGGCGGGCGAAAACGCTGGCCATGGCAAATTCAAGCGCCCCGCCATGCCCTATGATCGCTTCATGGAGGCGGAGGGAATCCCGGTCTATCGCAGCATCGGCTGCCGCACCGTGCTGGACCTGCCCATGGCGCCTTGGAAGCGGCTGGGCGGACGGGGCACCTATCTCCAGCTTTATGGCACGGAAGGGCTCTGGGGCATGTATGTGGTGGAGGTGCCCGCAGGCGGCGCCCTGAACGTCGAGCGCCATGTCTACGAGAAAATGTGCCTCGTGATTGAAGGGCGCGGCTCCACGGAAGTGTGGCAGGAGGGACAGGCGAAGAAGCAGACCTTCGAATGGCAGAAGGGCTCGCTCTTCTCCATTCCGCTCAACGCCCATCATCGCTTCGTGAACGCCACAAATACGCCCGCCGTCGTGCTGTGCGGCACCACGGCGCCGAACATCATGAACCTCATCGACAATCCGCGCTTCGTCTTCGATTGCCCCTTCAATTTCACTGATCGCTGT
>CANGTC010000096.1 GCA_947456505.1 Beijerinckiaceae bacterium | reverse complement strand
GGGCGGATCGCGCGAGTCCATCTCGGCGTAGAAGCCTGCGAAGCGCGTGCGGTCGGCGCCGGTGGCGAAGGGGTTCACGCCGTTGAAGGGGCGACGCTCGAAGCCGCTGAGGCGGGTGAGGGCATATTGCGACCAGCTGATCGACTTGCCGAACTCGCCATCGCTGGGCACATCGACGCCCGCCGCCTTCTGCTGGCGCACCACCTCGGCCACGCTCGACGCCAGGCACGCCTTGTAGGCGGCCTCGTCATAGGGCTGGCGGGTCTGGCGGGCGCGGATGAAGGCCCGCAGAGGCTCGGGACGGATCAGGCTGCCGACATGGGTGGTGAGAATGCGATCAGTGCTGCGCTTCATGGTGAAACCTGCCTTTGTGAATGCGGGAAATCGCTAGCACGGCGGGAAACGCCGGGCAAACGGGCCTGTTGTCATGCTTTTACCGCCTGGATCGCCGCCCAGACCCGCTGGGGGGTGGCGGGCATGTCGAGATGGCGAACCCCCAGCGGCGCCAGAGCGTGCAGCACCGCGTTGATGATGACGGCGGAGGCGGGCGTCGTGCCCCCCTCCCCGCCGCCCTTGACGCGCAGCACATTGCCGAGCGTGGGGTCCTCGGTCGCGGCCACCTTGAACATGGGGAACATGTCGGCGCGGGGCACGGCGTAATCCATGAAACTGCCGGTCAGCACCTGGCCGGAGCCGGGATCATAGGCGACGCCCTCGATGAGGGCCGGGCCCGCGCCCTGGGCGATGCCCCCATGCACCTGGCCATGCAGGATCAGCGGATTCACCGGCTGGCCCGCATCGTCAGCCGTCGCGTACTGGATGATCTCGATTTCGCCGGTGTCAGGATCAACTTCGACCTCGCAGATCGCGCAACTCGTCGGATAGGCGGGGATGCGACCATTGAGGGTCTTCTTGGCGGCCAGCGGCGCGCGCAGATCATCAGGGAGCGAGGCGTTATCCGCGATGGCCTTGGCGAGATCGAAAATATCGAAGCGCTGGTTGTTGCGGATGGTCTGGAAGAAGCCGTCCTTGAAACCGACCTCGGAGGCCGGAACCTCCATCAGCGCCGCCGCAACCAGCTTGCCCTGTGCGACGATGGCCTCGCTGGCCTCAACCATCAGGGCGCCCGCCAGACGCATGGAGCGATCCGAATGGGTGCCGCCGCCTGATTCCACCAGCGCGGTGTCGCCGCCCATGAGCCGCACATCCCAGGGCGTGACGCCCAGCATATCCGCCACCACCTGGGCGAAGCTCGTCTCATGGCCCTGACCCGACGACTGGGTGCCCACCACCAGATCCACCCGCCCTTCGGGATTGACCGCCAGCTCCACCCGCTCATGGGGCGCGCCCACCGGCGTCTCCATGGAATTGGCGAGGCCGATGCCCAGGAGCTTGCCGCGCTTGGCGGCCGCCGCCCGCCGCGCCTCAAAGCCGCTCCAGTCCGCGAGCTCAAGCGCAAGGTCCAGATTGCCCGCGAAATCGCCGCTGTCATAGGTGAGGCCCGACGCCGTTCGGTAGGGCAGCGCCGAGCGGGCGATCAGGTTGCGGCGGCGCAATGCAATGCGGTCAATCCCCATGTCCTGCGCGGCCATGTCGAGGAGGCGCTCGATCACCAGCGTCGCCTCGGGCCGCCCCGCGCCGCGATAGGGCGCAATGGGCACGGTGTTGCTCATGGCGCCGCGCAGACGCACGCCAGCCCTTGGGATGTCATAGACCGTGGTGCCCACCCGCCAGCTGTTATGCAGGGGCGTGAAGGTGAGCATATGGGCGCCGATGTTGCTGACGATCTCCACGTCATAGGCGAGAATCCGGCCCGTTGCGTCGAGGGCGAGCCTGCCCTTCGTTACGCTGTCCCGGCCCTGATAATCGGCGAGACAACATTCGTTGCGCTCGCCCGTCCATTTCACCGGACGGCCCACGATCTTCGCAGCCCAGAGCACGCCCAGTTGCTCGGTGTAACTGTTGATGCGCGTGCCAAAGCCGCCGCCCACATCGGGGGTGACGACGCGCAGGCGCTCGAGGGGCAGGTTCATCGCCGCGCAGATGCCGCTGCGCAAGCGATGCACGCCCTGACAGCCGGAGATCAGGAGATAGTCGCCCGTCGCCGGATCATATTGGCCCAGCGCCGCGCGCGGCTCCATCTGAGCGGTCACCGTGCGCTGGCTGCGGAAGATCCCCTCGACCACATGGGCGGCGCCTACGAAAGCCTCCGCAAGGCCGGTGCGGTCGTTCACATCGGCTTCGATAGCGAGATTGCCGGGCACATCGTCCCAGATTTGCGGCGCGCCGGGCTCCAGAGCCTTGGGGCCATCGACGACAGCGGGCAGAACCTCGTAGGCCACCTCCACGGCTTCGGCGGCGTCGCGGGCCTGCTCGCGCGTTTCCGCCACCACCATGGCGACGGGCTCGCCGGGAAAGCGCGCCTTGTCGATGGCGAAGGGCATGTGGGGCTTATCATGCACCAGATGGCCCATGCTCGCCATGAAGGCGGGGCGGGTCCACTCCACCGCGTCCGCCGAGACGGCGCCCTGAATGAAGCCGCCAAAACCGGCCGCCGCATAATCCGCGCCCGTCAGCACCGCCAGCACGCCGGGCATGGCGCGGGCTGCCGCCGCATCGACGCCCCTGATCAGGGCATGGGCGTGGGGCGAGCGCACGAAGGCTGCGAAGACCTCGCCGGGCAGGGTCACATCGTCGGTAAAACGGCCTGCGCCACACAGCAGCCGAAAATCCTCGAATCGCGGCAGGGGCCGCCCGATCCATGGCCCGCCATCGCCCACGATTTTCTGTCGCTCCATCGGCACCTGGCGTTCCCCCCACAAGTCCTTTTGCTGGCCGCCTGCATCAACGTCCCCCTTCTGGACGCGGGCGCAGGGCGAGCACGCCCCTTCTATAACAGGCGGGCGTCAGTGGAAACGCCCTGACGATGGAGCGCCCGTCATCTCCGCGTCTTGTGCGTTTTGAAAGCGCTCGTTATGCACTTTGCCGACCTTCATGTCGCAAGCGCGCAGACTGCCGCGTCAGGAGCAACCGCATGTCCTCATTGAAATCCGCTGGCGCCGGCCTTCTGGCGCTCCTTTGCGCCGCGACCACAACGCAGGCCCAGGAAGTCACCGTCAAGGTCGGCATCGCCAAGGCGCTCGCCACCGCAGCCACCATGATCGCTATCGAGAAGGGCTACTTCAAGGAAGCGGGCGTCAAGGTTGACATCGAGGAGCTCGACTCCTCCGCCAATGTGATGGCGCTGCTGGCCCAGGGCCAGTTGCAGATCATCGAGGGCGGCATCTCCGTCGGCTATTTCAACGCCATTGAGCGGGGCCTGCCGATCACCATCGTCTCCGACCGCGTCTCCACGCCCCTCAGCCACAAGCTATTGATTCGTCCGGATCTGGCGGACAAGATCAAGACCCCCGGCGATCTCAAGGGCAAGATCATCGCCTCTAATGGCCCGGGCTCGGTGACCACCTATGAAGTCGCCAAGATCCTCAGCAAGGACGGGGTGAGCATCAAGGATGTGGACATCAAGGTCCTCTCCTTCGTGAACATGGGCATTGCGCTCACCAACAAGGCGGTGGACGCCGCGCTGGTGATCCAGCCCTGGGCTTCCCAATATGTGGAGAGGGGCATCGCCAAGGTCTTCGCCGATCCCGACGATTACGCCGACCCCAAGCCTCTCACCATCGCCGTCAACATGGTGAACACCGATTGGGCCGCGAAGAACAAGGAATTGATGCGCCGCTACTACCTCGCCTATTCGCGCGGCGTGCGCGACTATTGCCAAGCCTATCACGGCGGCAAGAACCGGCAGGACGTGATCGACATCATCGTGCGCACCGGCCTTGAAGAGCGCCCCGAGATTCTCGCCAACACCCCATGGCCCGCCCGCAACGTGAATGGCCGCATGAACATTCCGGTGCTGCTCGATATGCAGAAATACTACATCAAGGAAGGCCTCGCCACGAAGGAGCTGACCGTCGACCAGCTCGTAAACAACGAATATGTGGACGCGGCCATGGAAAAGCTCGGCCCCTTCACGGTGGAGAACGCCGCCAGCAAGCTGGAGGGCTGCCGGTAGGCCCCCAGCTTCCCGCGTTCAATCAAGCCCGGCCCCTCGCGGCTGGGCTTTTTGTTGGGACGCAGCGCCACAACACCCGACAGCCCCGTCTTGTGCCAGCGGATACAGCACGTTAATTTCTGAACATCCGATAAAGCGCGCAGAGCTGCGCTCGTGGAGGGGGGAATCGCATGTCCAGGCTGAAATCAGCGGGAGCCGGTCTGTTGGCGCTCCTTTTCGCCGCCACCGCTTCGCAGGCGCAAGAAGTGGTCGTCAAGGTGGGCGTGGCCAAGGGGCTGGGCACCGCCGCCACCATGCTGGCGGTCGTGAAGGGCTATTTCAAGGAAGCGGGCGTGCGCGTCGAGTTGGAAAACCTCGATTCCTCCGCCAATGTGATGACGCTGCTGGCCCAGGGCCAGCTGCAAATCATCGAGGGCGGCATCTCCGTCGGCTATTTCAACGCCATCGAGCGCGGCCTGCCGATCACCATCGTCTCCGACCGCGTCTCGACGCCCCTCAATCACAAGCTGTTGATCCGCGCCGATCTCGCCGATGTCATCAAGAGGCCCGGCGACCTGAAGGGGCGCAGCATCGCCTCCAACGGGCCGGGCTCGGTCACCACCTATGAGGTCGCCCAGATCCTGCGCAAGGACGGGGTGGGGGTGAAGGATGTGGATGTGAAGATCCTCTCCTTCGTCAACATGGGCATGGGCCTCACCAACAAGGCTGTCGACGCCGCGCTGGTGATCCAGCCCTGGGCCTCCCAATATGTGGACAGGGGCATCGCCAAGCTCTTCGCCGACCCCGACGACTATGCCGATCCCCGGCCCATGACCATCGCCGTCAACATGGTGAACACGGACTGGGCAGGCAAAAACAAGGAGCTGATGCGCCGTTACTACCTGGGTTACACCAAGGCTGTGCGCGAATATTGCCAAGCCTATCACGGCGGCAAGAACCGGCAGGACATCATCGACATGATCATCCGCACCGGCCTTGAGGAGCGCCCGGACATCATCGAGAACACCCCCTGGCCCGCCCGCAACGTGAATGGCCGCATCAATATGCCAAGCCTGCTCGACATGCAGAAATATTACATCAGCGAGGGCCTCGCCACGAAGGAGCTCAGCGCCGACCTCCTCGTGAACAACGAATATGTGGACTACGCCACCGAAAAGCTCGGCCCCTTCACGGTGGAGAACGCCGCCAGCAAGCTGGAAGGCTGCCGGTAGGCCCGGACCGCTGCGGCGGTGTTTTACAGCAAGGCGCGCTCGACTTCGGCTGGAACTGGCGATATCATCATTTTAGATCGCTAAGTCGTCCATCGGGAGCACGCCATGCTGACCCCTGAAGAAAATGACCTGCTGTGCCGCGTCGAGGGCGACGCGCCCATGGGCCAGATGATGCGTCGCTACTGGCTGCCCGCCTGCTTGATCGAGGAGGTGCCGGAGCCCGATTGCGATCCCGTGCGGGTGCGGCTGCTGGGCGAGAACCTCGTCGCCTTCCGTGATTCCGATGGGCGGGTGGGCCTCATGGCCGAGCAATGCCCCCATCGCAAGGCCTCGCTCTTCTTCGGGCGCAATGAGGAGGGCGGATTGCGCTGCCTCTATCACGGCTGGAAATTCGACGTGGAAGGCAATTGCGTTAACATGTCCTCGGAGCCTGCGGGCAGCACCCTTTGCGAAAAGGTGAAGCACCGGGCCTATCCGGTTGAGGAATGCGGCGGCGTGGTCTGGACCTACATGGGCCCGGCGGACGAGATGCCCGCCTTCCAGCGGCCGATCTTCGCGCCCAGCGACACCACCCGCGTCTCCCATCTGAAGGTGGTGATCGACTGCAATTGGGCGCAGGGGCTCGAGGGCGCCATCGATTCCGCCCATTCCTCCAGCCTCCATTCCACGGATATGCCGGCGGCCCGGGTCAACAGCTCCACCGCCACCGGCACAGCCTGGCAGCGCCCCTCGACCGACAAGTCGCCCCGCCTGCAGGCGCAGGAGACCGACTATGGCTTCCGCTACGCCGCCCTGCGCCGACCGATCCAGAACGCCGCCAACAGCGACTATGTGCGCGTGACGCTCTTCGTGGCGCCCTTCAACGTGTTGATTCCCCCCAATAATGTCTACAACGTGCACCAGATGAGCGTGCCCGTGGACGACACCCACAACATCATCTACCTCACCGCCTGGACCGACACGGGCGAGGGCGTCGATCAGGAGGCCTGGCGCAAGTTCACGGGCGCGCAACTGGGCATCGACCTCGATCCCACCTATCGCAAGATCAACAATGCTGCGGTCAATTACGGCCAGGACCGCTCGGCCATGAAGCTCGGCAGCTTCACCGGCATTCGCGGCTTTCCCAATCAGGACATCGCCATGCAGGAGAGCATGGGCGCCATCGCCGACCGCTCCCACGAGAAGCTGGGCGCCAGCGATCTGGCCATCGTGGAGTTCCGCCGGGTGATGGTGAAGGCCGTGCGCGACTTCATGGCGAACAAGAAGCAGCCGCCTGCGCTGGGCTTGTCCGAGGAAGAGCGCCTGAAGCTGGCGTCCTGGGAGCGCATCGTGCCCAAGTCCATCGACTGGCGCGATTTCGACCATGCGGCGGGCAAGCTGGCGGCGGAATAGGGCGCGCGAAAATTCACTTGACCTTCGCTTCGGAAGGTACATATTTGAAGTTATTAAAACCCCTCGGGGAACCCCCGGCTTGTCCGGATACGGCGAACCGAGCATTTCGACCCCGGGGACGCGCAAGCGTCCCCGTATTCATTTCAGGGGGCATCATGGCGGAAGCCCAACCAGCGAACCCTTTATCACAATTGCGAGTCCGGGTTTTTGTCGATTTTTGGAATTTCAGTATGTCGCTTCAGCGCGTCGATCCTGAATTCAAGGTGAATTGGCAAACATTAGGTTCGTTTCTCGCCAAGGAAGCGGGCGCTATTGTGGATTCATCTTCTTCAATCACATATGAAGGTATTCATGTTTATGGTTCCTATGATCCGAATAAACCCAAGGATTCCAAGCTAAAAAATTGGTTTATCAATACTTTGGACAAAATGGCGGGTGTGAGCGTAGTCCTCCAAGAGCGCCAACGCAAAAGGGGGTACCCGAGATGCCCGTCTTGCCAGGCCGAAGCCAGAATTTGTGATGCGTGCGGCGGCGATATGCGAGGGACTGAGGAAAAGGGCGTAGATACGAGAATAGCTACTGATATTGTCAGTCTCGCTTGGGCCAATGGATTCAACTGCGCAGTTCTGGTTTCATCAGATAGAGATTTTGTTCCCGTCGCGGAATTCTTGCAGACCAAAGGCATCAAGGTGGTTCACGGGGCTTTCCCACCCTCGGGTAGCGCACTTTCGCAAAAATGCTGGGGGCACCTGAACCTGCCAAAAATGCGAAACGGTTTTCAAAGGATCTGATTTCAGGCCCATGCACCATCTGCAGGCTTGACCCCACGCGCCCGCCCGTTATTCCTCCCTCCCATCAAAGAGAGGGAGCTCACATGAAAATCGTTGCATTCGACCGCGCGGACGGACCGGGCCTTGGCATTCTCGTTGGCGATGACGTCATCGACCTCAGCGCCGTGGACGCCAGCGCTCCGCGTGAACTGGGCGCCGTGCTGCGCGGCCCCGGCCTTGGCGCGCTGAAAACCATCGGCGACCGCGCCACGCCCGCCCATCATGTGAAGCTCTCGGCCATCACCCTGCGCATGCCCGTCGAGACCCCCGGCAAGATCATCTGCCTGGGCCTCAACTACATCGAGCATGTGAACGAAGGCCCCTTCCAGCGGCCCGATTACCCCACCCTGTTCATGCGCGGCATGACCTCGCTGGTGGCCGCCAATGACGGGCTCGTGCGCCCCACAACCTCCATCCAGTTCGACTACGAGGCGGAGCTGGTCGCCATCATCGGAACCCGCGCGCGCCATCTGACCGCCGAGAACGCCCTTGATTGCGTCGCGGGCTATTCGGTCTTCAACGATGGCTCGATCCGCGATTTCCAGCGCCACACGATCCAGTGGACCATGGGCAAGAACTTCGACAAGTCTGGCAGCTTCGGCCCGGCCTTCGTCAGCTCCGACGAGCTGCCCCCGGGCGCCTCGGGCCTGAAGATCGAGTGCCGCCTCAACGGCCAGACCGTGCAGATCGACAACACCAAGAACATGTCCTTCAACGTGGTCGACACCCTCGTCTATATCACCAAGGGCATCACCCTTGAGCCGGGCGATCTGCTGGTCATGGGCACGCCTGCGGGCGTCGGCCATGGCCGTAAGCCCCAGCTCTGGATGAAAAAGGGCGATGTGGTCGAGGTCGAGATCGAGAATGTCGGCCTGCTCCGCAACCCCATTGTGGACGAAGCCTGAGATCGCGCCTATCTGCGAGGGCATGACGGCCCATCCCCTTCACCAAGGTTGAACCCCATGTCCTCGCAGCACAAGACCATCACGCGCATCATAGACTCGCCCCAGCCCCATTGGGTGGGCGATGGCTTTCTGGTGCGCCCGCTTTTCGCCGATCTCGCCTTCCAGCGCGAGATCAGCCCCTTCCTGATGCTCGATTACGCCGCCCCCGCCATGTTCCGTCCCTCGGACAAGCCTCCGGGGGTGGGGCCGCACCCGCACAAGGGCTTCGAGACCGTCACCATCGTCTATGACGGCGAGGTGGAGCATCGCGATTCCACCGGAGCCATCGGCTGCATTGGTCCCGGCGACGTCCAATGGATGACGGCGGGCTCGGGCCTCGTCCATGAGGAGTTCCACTCGCGTGCGGCGGCCAAGCGCGGCGGCGTGGTCTCCATGTCCCAGCTCTGGGTGAACCTGCCGAGACGCGACAAGTCGGCCAAGCCCCATTATCAGGACATCCGCAAGGAGCAGATCCCCGACGTTTCCGTGGGCGGGGGCGTGGTGCGGGTGATCGCGGGCGAGTTTGGCGGCGCGCGCGGCCCCGCCTCCACCTTCACCCCCGTGCAGGTCTGGGACATGCGCCTGAAGGCGGGCGACCGCACCACCCTCACCCTCAACGAGGGCGACACGGCCCTGCTGCCGGTGCTGGCGGGCAAGGTGAAGATCAACGGAGAGACCGAAGTCGCCGCCTCCCGCTTCGTCATGTTCAGCCATGCGGGCGCCACCATCGAGATCGAGGCGCAGGACGACGCCATCCTGCTGCTGCTGGGCGGCGAGCCCATCGACGAGCCGGTGGTCGCCTATGGCCCCTTCGTCATGAACAGCCAGGACGAGATCCGCCAGGCCATGGCCGATTACCGCGCCGGGAAAATGGGTTCGCTCTGAAGAGGGAGTCCCGCTTGGAAGAGGTCGATTGCATCGTCACGGGCGCGGGCGTGGTGGGGCTGGCGGTGGCCCGTGCGCTGGCGCTGGCCGGACGCGAGGTGCTGATCCTCGACAAGGCCGAGAGCTTCGGCACGGAGACCTCCGCCCGCAACAGCGAGGTCATCCACGCGGGCATCTATTATCCCCATGGCAGCCTCATGGCCCGCTTTTGCGTGGAGGGGCGAAAGGCGCTCTACGCCTATCTCGGCGAGCGCGGCCTGCCGCACAAGCGCTGCGGCAAGTTGATCGTCGCCACCGACGCGGCTGAGCTGGAGAAGCTCGCAGGCATCCGCGCCCGCGCCGCCGTGAATGGCGTCGAGGACATGGAGCTGCTGAGCGCCGCTGAAGCGCAGGCGCTGGAGCCCGCGCTCTCCTGCACCGGCGCCCTGCTTTCCCCATCGACGGGCGTCATCGACAGCCACGCCTATATGCTGAGCCTGCTGGGCGATGCGGAGGCCCATGGGGCGACCCTCGTCTGCGAGACGCCCGTGCTGGGCGGGCGCGTGACGGCTGGGGGCGTCGAGATCGAAGCGGGCGGGGCCGAGCCCATGGCGCTGCGCTGCAAACTCTTCATCAATGCGGCGGGCCTGGGCGCGCCAGCTCTGGCCAGGCGCATCGAGGGCATGCCGCCCGCCCGCATCCCCGGAACCTGGTGGGCCAAGGGCAATTATTTCACCCTGACGGGCCGCTCGCCCTTCGCCAGACTCATCTATCCCGTTCCCGTGCCGGGGGGGCTGGGCACCCATCTGACGCTGGATCTGGCGGGGCAGGCCCGCTTCGGTCCGGATGTGGAATGGGTGGAGGAGATCGACTATCAGGTGGACCCGCGCCGGGGCGACAGCTTCTACGCGGCCATCCGCCGCTACTGGCCGGACCTGCCGGATGAGGCCCTGCAACCCGCCTATTCCGGCATCCGCCCCAAGATCGTCCCCCCGGGTGCGCCAGGCCAGGATTTCGTCATCGAAGGCCCGCGCGACCATGGGGTGGCGGGCCTGGTGAACCTGTTCGGGATCGAATCGCCGGGACTGACGTCGTCGCTGGCGATCGGGAGCTATGTGGCGGGGTTGGTCTGACGGGTAATTCCCGCTGGGGATACCCATCTGTTGAACCAGCCCCCATTCCCCGCTAGAACGCGCCCGCGCTCACCCCCCAGAGGATTCCCCCATGCAGAAGCATCGTCCGGTCATGCTTGTCGTTCTCGATGGTTGGGGCTGGCGCGAGGACGTCGCCGACAATGCAGTGCGGCAGGCGAAGACACCCACCTTCGACGCGCTCTGGGCCAATAGCCCCCACGCTTTCCTCGACACGTCAGGCAAGGATGTGGGCCTGCCCAAGGGGCAGATGGGCAATTCCGAGGTGGGACATCTCAACATCGGCGCGGGCCGGGTGGTGATGCAGGATCTGCCGCGCGTCTCCGATACGGTGGAGAGCGGCGGGCTGGCGCAGATCCCTCAGCTCAACGCCTTCATCGAGGCCCTGCGCAAGTCCGGCGGCGCCTGCCATCTGCTGGGGCTGGTCTCGCCTGGCGGCGTTCATTCCCATCAGGACCATGCGGCGGCGCTGGCGGCCTATGTGGCCTCGGCAGGGGTGCGCACCTATCTCCACGCCTTCACCGATGGCCGCGACACCCCGCCCCGCTCCAGCGACGAAGACCTCAAGCGCCTCTTGGCGGCGCTGCCGCCCTCCGTCACCGTGGCCACGGTCTGCGGGCGCTACTACGCCATGGATCGCGACAATCGCTGGGAGCGGGTGTCGCGGGCCTATGATCTGCTGGTGAGCGCGGAGGGCCCCCGCTTCCCCGATCCGCTGGCCGTGGTCGCTGACGCCTATGCCCATGACAAGAGCGACGAATTCATCGAGCCCGCCGTGGTCGGCGATTATCAGGGCATGAAGGATGGGGACGGGGTGCTCTGCTTCAACTTCCGCGCCGACCGGGTGCGCGAATTGCTCGGCGCCATGCTCGACCCCGCCTTCAAGGGCTTCGAGCGCAAGAAAGTGGTGCATTTCGCCGCCGCCGCTGGCCTCACCCAATACAGCACAGACCTCGACCGCCTTATGACCACCCTCTTCGCCCCCCAGAGCCTCGATAATGTGCTGGGCAAGGTGGTGGCCGATGCGGGCCGGACCCAGCTGCGCATGGCCGAGACCGAGAAATATCCCCACGTCACCTATTTCCTCAACGGTGGCGAGGAGACGCCCTATGCGGGCGAAGACCGCATCATGGTCCCCTCGCCCAAGGTGGCGACCTATGACCTGCAGCCCGAAATGTCCGCTCCTGAACTGACCCAGAAGGCCGTGGACGCGATTGATTCCGGCAAATACGACATGATCGTGCTGAATTTCGCCAATCCCGACATGGTCGGCCATACCGGCGTGCTCTCCGCCGCCATCAAGGCGGTGGAGACGGTGGACGCCGGACTCGGGCGCATCGTGGAGGCCCTGAACCGGTCTGGCGGCGCCCTGCTCGTCACCGCCGACCACGGCAATTGCGAAATGATGCGCGATCCCGAGACGGGCGGGCCACACACCGCCCACACCACCAATCCGGTGCCGGTCATCGCCATGGGGACGGGCGCGGCCGCCTTGGCCAATGGGCGCCTCGCCGATCTCGCCCCCACCATGCTCGACATGATGGGCCTGCCCAAGCCGCCCGAAATGACAGGCGCCTCGCTGCTGCGGCGCTGACATGAGCGCACTGCGCAAGGTCGTCGTCACCCCGCCGAATTTCGACGAGGCGGCGCTGGCCTATCTGCGCGCCCATGGCTGCGCGCCCGTGCTGCCCGAAAAGCCGGAGGCGCAGCATTCGGACGAGGACCTGCGAGCGCTGCTGGCGGGCGCAGAGGGCTGGATCATCGGCCCAGCCCCCCATGTGACCCGCGATCTCGTCGCCGCCTTGCCGGAATGCCGGGTTTTCGCACGGCGGGGCGTGGGATATGAGCGACTCGATACGGTAGCCATCAAAGCGGCGGGCCGCGTGGCCGCCATCGCCACGGGCGGCAACGACGCCTCGGTGGCTGATGCGGCGGTCGGCCTCATGCTGGCGGTGGGGCGGCGCATGCGCGAGCAGCAAAACGCCATGCTTTCCGGGGATTGGTCGATTCGTGTTAGCACGGATCTTTACCGCAAGACCGTCGGGATCATCGGCATGGGCCGCTCGGGGCGGGCTCTGGTCCAGCGGCTGAAAGGTTTCGAGGCGATACTACTTGGCGTGACTCCTCATCCGAACCTTGCATGGGCCGAAACGCAGGGCGTCGCCTTCACCGATCTGGCGACGCTTTTGCGGGAAAGCGACTATGTGAGCATCCACGCGCCCCTGACGCCTCACACCCGCCATCTCATCGGCGCGGCGGAGCTGGCGGCCATGAAGCCCGGCGCGATCCTCATCAACACCGCGCGCGGCGGGCTGGTCGATGACCGGGCCCTGCTGGAAGCCCTGCGCAGCGGCCATCTCGGCGGCGCCGGGCTCGACGTCTTTGAGGGCGAGGCGGACCCGGAGCGGAAGCCGGTGGCGCAGGCGCTGCTGGCTCTCCCCAACGTGGTGGGCACGCCCCATTCGGCGGCCTCGACCCGCGAGGGCCTGGCGCGCACCAATATGATCATCGCCAGAACCGTAGTGGCCGTGCTGGATGGGGTGGAGGCCCCGGAGGGCTGCGTCATCGCCGATGGGCGGGAGACCCTTCCGTAGCGTCAAAATTTCCACCGATAGCGGGAACCAAGCCGTCCCCGGAGCATTATGCTCAAGCTGAACCCAAAGCTGGAGCCGTGCCTTGCCGCAATTGTCCGAAACGAGCCTGAGGGATTCCCGCGCCGAGGAAGGCCCCGCCCCGACGCCTCCGACCGATTCGCCACAGCCAGCGAACCCCTTTGGAGACAAGCGCCAGCGCGAGCGATTCACCCGCCAGCTCAATCTTCTCTATCCGGCGACGCAGCAGGCGACGCCGGATGAATTTTCCCGTCTGCTGCGCAAGATCGCGGTCCGGCTGGACAGCAAACCCTGATCAATCCTTGGCGCGCTCCACATAGGAGCCGTCTTCGGTCTGGACCACGATGCGGGTGCCGACCTGAATGTGGGGGGGCACCATGGTGCGGGCGCCGTTCGACAGGATGGCGGGCTTGAAGGAGGAGGAGGCGGTCTGGCCCTTCATGGCCGGCTCGGTCTCGACGACCTCGAGGGTGACACGGGCGGGAAGCTGGATACCCACGGCTACACCATTGAAGATGCTCAGAATAATCTTCTGGCCTTCCTGCAGGAACACCTTCTGGTCGCCGATGACGTCGTCGGGCACATTCAGCTGGTCGTAGTTCTCGGCGTTCATGAAGTGATTGCCGTCGCCATCGGAATAGAGATAGCTGAATTCCATGTCTTCCACAAAGGCGCGCTCGACCTGCTCGGTGGTCTTGTAGCGCACGCTGGTCTTCACACCGTCCGACAGGCGGCGCATGTCGATCTGGGTCGTGGGCGTGCCCTTGCCCGGGTGAAAGCTCTCGGCGGAGAGCACAGCGTAGAGCTGGCCATCCTCGTGCTCGATGATATTGCCCTTGCGAACCGAACTGGCGATGACTTTCACGGTGGGTATCCTTGGTTGATGGCAGGCCTTGCGCAGCCTATTCAGGGCGTTCTTGAGCGGCCTGTACCATAATTCTCTCGGCGAAGCGCCATTCCTATGGCAAAGCACGGCACGAATGACAACACCCCCCACCCCCTCTTCCTGGTGGACGCCCCATGTCCATGCCGACCGCAGGCCCTTTCTGCGGGCGCGCGCGCGCATGCTCGGCGCCTGGCGGGCGGGCTTCGAGGCGCAG
>CANGTC010000095.1 GCA_947456505.1 Beijerinckiaceae bacterium | reverse complement strand
GTGGCGCCGGTGAAGACCACGATCTTGCCGCTGGGGGAGATGCGGATGGTCGCGCCTTCATAAGGGCCGAGCCCGGTTCCTTCCACCGCGTTACTGAGGCCGATGCCGATATAGCGGCCCTGCTTCAGCGCCGCCTCCTGCCTGGCGCGGAAGTTCTCCCAATCCATGTGATCCAGCGCCATCTGCTGGCTCTTGGGATAGTCGCCGCTGTCATAGGTCACAGGGCGCCCATCCCTGAAGATGAGGCCGACCTTGTAGGGGAACTGGTCGGGCTGGATGAAATTGCGACGGCGCACCTCGCCCCGGTCGACACCCAATTCCTGCGCAATGCGGTCCATCATCCGTTCCATGACGAAACAGCCCTGCGGGCGCCCGGCGCCGCGCACGGGGCTGCAGGTGATCTTGTTCGTCATGGCGACGATGAGCTCGACCTGGTAGTTGGGCAGCACATAGGGGCCGATGACCGAGGTCGCGGCGATCCATGGCAACACAAGCCCCCATGTCACGTAAGCGCCGCCATCATGCACGAGGCGACCGCGCAAGCCCAGCAGCTTGCCCTGCTCGTCAACCGCGACTTCCATGTCCCAATATTGGTCGCGCTCCTGTTGGGTCGAGACGAAATTCTCGCGTCGGTCCTCGATCCATTTGACGGGTTTTCCGACCGCCATGGTGGCGGCCGCCAGCGCGGCGTATTCCACATAGAACGAGCCCTTGGGCCCGAAGCCGCCGCCCACATCATTGGTGATGACGCGCACCTGATTGTCGGCGAGATCCAGCAGATCGATGAAGGTGCGCTTGAAGCGGTGGGAGCCCTGGGATGAGGCATGTACCGTCAGTTGCTCCACGCCTGCGTCCCAATCGGCCACGACGCCGCGACATTCGATGAAGAAGGGCCCGCCGCGATGCAGGGCGAATTGTTCACGGAATATGTGCGGGGCGTTGGCGAAGGCCTTGTCGGTGTCGCCGATCTTGACGGGAACCTGCGTCACGATATTGCTCGTGGCGCCATGCTGGGCGAGCGGCGCGCCTGCGAGGATGGCCTCGCGCGGATCGATGGCCGCTTGCAGCACCTCGTAATCGACCTCCACCAGCGCCGCCGCGTCTTCCGCGACATAGCGGCTCTCGGCGACGACGATGGCGATGGCTTCACCCGCGAAACAGGCCTCGTCCTTGGCCAGCACCCAGGGCATGAAGGTCTGCTTGATGGCGGGGTGGGGCACATAGAGCGGCAGGCGACGTGAGCGCATGGGCTCGGGCAGATCGTCGTGGGTGAGCACGGCGACGACGCCGGGCAGGGCCAGCGCCGCGCTCTTGTCTATGCTCTTGATGAGCGCATGGGCGTAGGTGCTGCGCACGAAGGCCGCATGCAGCATACCCGGCAGCTTCACGTCATCCACATATCGGCCCTTGCCGGTGAGCAGGGCCGGGTCTTCCTTGCGCAGAACGCTGGCGCCGAAGAATTTCATCCCCATCACGCATGCTCCGCTTTGCTGGCGCGCATCTTCGCGGCGGCGTCGAGGCCAGCCGCCACGATGGCCTGATAGCCCGTGCAACGGCACAGATTGCCGGTCAGCACCTCGCGCAATTCCTCTTCCGTGGGATCGGGATTGTCGCGCAGATGTTCCGTCAAGGTGATCAGCATGCCCGGGGTGCAGAAGCCGCATTGCAAGCCGTGATTCTGCTGAAAGGCGTTCTGCAGGATCGATAGGGATCCATCGGCCTCGGCGAGGCCCTCGATGGTGGTGATCGACTTGCCATTGGCCTGCACGGCGAACATGAGGCAGGAACGGGCGGAGTGATCGTCCACCATGACGGTGCAGGCGCCGCAGACGCCATGCTCGCAGCCCACATGAGTGCCGGTGAGGTCAAGCGTGTTGCGCAGGAAATCGGCGAGCAGCAGGCGGCTCTCGACCTCCGCCTCATGGCGCCTGCCATTCACGGTGACGGAAATCTTGCGGATGTCAGGCATGTTGAAGGCTCCTCTGCGCCGCGCAGGCGAGGGCCCGGCGCAGGGCGCGGGCGGACAGGACGGAGGCGAGGTGCTGGCGATAGCGCGCGCTCACGTGGGCGTCGTCCATCGCCTCCACGCTCCCTGCGGCGTTTGAGGCCGCCTTGATGAAATCGTCATCGGGGGCGGCGCCGAGCGCCTGCGCTTCGAATTCATGCAGGCGCAGGGCAGTTGGCCCAAGGCCGCCGATCACCATGGCGAACCTCTCGATGGCGCCGCGCGCGTCAAGGGTCAGCAGCACGCCTGCGGAGGCGATCGCGAAATCGCCGTGGCGGCGCGCATATTCCTCGAAGCCCCAGCCATGCCCCTGCGGCCATGCGTCGAAGGAGACGCGGGTGAGCAATTCATCGGGCTCCAGCGCGCTGGTCATGAAGCCCAGCGCGAAGTCGCTCATGGGCAGATCGCGCGATCCCGTGGAGGACTGCGTGGTGAGCACCGCATCATGCAGCATCATGATGGCGGGTGTCTCTGCGGCGGGGTCGAGATGGCACAGGGATCCGCCGATGGTGCCGCGATTGCGCGTCTGGCGGTGTCCCACATGGCGCAGGGCCTCGATGAGGATGGGGCAGGCCCGCGCGACGTCAGAGGAAAACTCCACATCCCGCTGGCGCGTCATGGCGCCGAAGGACAGGCGCGCGCCCGCTTCAAGGCCGCGCAGCGCCTCCACGCCATTGAGGTCCACGAGATGGTCGGGCGCCGCGTAGCGAAAGTTCATCATGGGCACGAGAGACTGGCCGCCAGCCAGGGGGCGGGCGTTTTCATGCTGCGCCAGCAGGGAAACCGCATCCGCAATGGTTGCGGGGTCATGATATCTGAAGGGAGCGGGCTTCATTCATCCTCCGGTAACCGCGTCTGGTCCAGGCGTGCGCAAGGAGCCGTCAGACGATCTTTTTTGTAGACAGACCATATACGCGCCCCCCCTGCAAGGCGAGCTTGGTCATTTGCAAAATGACAGGAAATGTTCAATCATTTTGTTCAGATGGGCCGATCCGCGATCCGGCTCACGCGCATGCGGCTGAAACCCGGGTGAGGAAACACATGTCTTCGGATCAAACGACGCTTCGCGTCATCTGCGCTGGCGGTTTCCGGGCCGCGATGGAGCAGATTGCGCCCATGTTCACGCAGACGACGGGCGTAGCCGTCGCGCTGACCTTTGGCGCGCCCGCCAAAACGCGGGAACTGGTGTCCGCAGGCGCGGGATTTGACGCCGCCGTCGTCACCCTCGGTAGCCTCAATGAGGAGGCCTCGGCGCAGCTGGACGGGGCCACGCGTTTCATCGTCGCGAAAAGCCCTGTCGGCATGGGCCTGCGCGCCGGCCTTGCGCCGCGCGCCATCGATACGGTCGAGGGTTTTTCGGCGCTGATCCGCGATTTGCCGTCGGTTGGCCTGTCCGATCCCAAGGCGGGCACAAATCTTGGCGATGACATCATCAACGCCGCGACCCGCCTCGGGTTCGGCGAGGATCTGAAGTCACGGGTCCATTTCGTGGATGGTCCGGGATCGGTCGTTTCGGCCGCCGTGGCCAAGGGCCATCCGGATGCGGTGATCACGCTGGTGAGCGAGATCATCACGGTCGATGGCGTCACCTTCACGGGGCTCATCCCCGACGCCATGGGCCTTGGCACGCCTTTCGTGGCGGCGGCCGGCAAACAGGCGGAGCGTCCCGCCGAGGCCCAGCGATTCCTGGCCTTTTTGCGCGAGGCGCCCGCACTGTCCATCATGCGGGAGACGGGGCTCGTCGCGGGTTAGCGACGAAGCGTCGGCGCGCCGCTGGGGCCACGTGAAGAGGCGCGTCCTCGCACATTGTCACGGACTAGAATAAATCAGGGGTCGTCGGCCCATTTGGTGGCCGGCGATTCGCCTGCGCTCGACGTCGTCGGTAGGCGCGTCCGTCCATTGAGGAACATGCGTCCATGATCACCAGCGCGCCCGATGTCGCCCAGACCATCGCTGATCTTCCCTCGCAAAGCCTGGTGCTCGACATCGGCTGTTTCGGCTGGCGCCTTGCGCAGGCCTGCGCGGACAAGGGTCATCCCATGATCGGCCTCGACCGCACGGAGCCGCCAGGCCGCCCGGCCAGCGCAGGTTTTGCGCGCATGGACGGGCATCAGCTCGAGCTTGAAAATGACCAGGGTCAATTGACGGTCGCCAGCCACGTGCTGGAGCATATCGATCAGCCCGTCGCTTTCTTCGCGGAGCTGGCGCGGGTGACGGCGCCAGGCGGGCTGATCTGGATCGAGGCCCCCAGCGAACTCTCCGCCATGCCGCGCGCCTCGGATGATCCCTCAGATCAAGCCTTTGTAAGCTTCTGGGACGATCCCACCCATCTGCGTCCCTGGACGCCAGCGGCCTTCTATCGGCTGGCCCTGTCCTGTCAGTGCATCCCGCTGGCCTGCGGACGGGGGGAAACCGGCGGCATTCCCGTGTCGCGCATGCTGGCGCGCAAACCCTTCGGCGTGCATGGCCGTCCGCAAACCACCTATGTGAGCCTGCTGGGGGTGGAGCCGGGCCTCAAGGCGGCATGGCGCGCGACATGGCCTTTGGAGCTTGAGGCCTTGAAGCTCATTCCTGACGGAAAATGAAAGCGGCCGCGCAAGGCTCAAGTCTACCTCCATTGCAGGGCTGGAGTCTGTGAACGGTTGAGGTCTCATCAGCAAGGCGTTCATCGCCGGGCGCAAGAGACTGGACCTTTGCCGATGGCCAGGAAATCCGACGCGCAAACAAGCGCTGAAGCTGAAGTTGGCGTCTTCCAGCGTGGCCTTGGACCATTTGTGGTCGCGGGCGAATTGACGCGCATGCCCATCGTCTTCACCAATGCGCGCGATCCCGCCTGCCCCATCATCTTCGCCAATGACAGCCTGTTATCGCTGACTGGCCATCATCGCGACGAATTGCTGGGGGAGAGTATTTACGCGCTGATTGCGCAGGATGCCGATGCAGGCGTGGTCGCCGCCATCAAACGCGGGTTCCAGGGCGGATCGGGCGTTGATTGCGAAGTGAAATGCCGCCGCAAGGATGGCGGCCCCTTCTGGGCCGCGCTTTTCGTCAATCCGGTTTTCGACAAGGAAGGACAGATCATTCAACATTTCGTCTCTTTCTTCGATCTCACCAGGCACAAGCAGGCGCAAGCGCAGGCGAAGATGCTGATCGACGAGATGAACCACCGTGTGAAGAACACCCTTGCCACAGTTCAGGCGATTGTGCGCCAGGCCTTGCGCACGGATGCGGATCGACCGACCTTGCGCCAGATGATCAAGTCGCGTCTCTCGGCCCTGTCGCGATCCCATGATCTGTTGACGCGGGAGAAATGGAAAAGCGCGGGCCTGCACGAAATCGTCAGTGAAACGCTCGCGCCCTTCAGATCCAGTGAAGGGGAGAAGCAGCGCTTCGTCATCACGGGCGAGCCTATTCGGTTTGCGCCCAAGGCTGCGCTGGATCTTTGCATCGTGTTCAACGAGCTCGCCACCAACGCGCTGAAATATGGCGCGCTCTCACGGGTGGGAGGTGCTGTTCATATCGACTGGAAGCTTGAGCCGGGCCCGCAGGGGGCGCAACTCGTGGTGACATGGCGTGAACTTGGCGGGCCTGCGGTGAAGGCGCCCACGCATCGCGGCTTTGGCACGCGTGTGATCGAACGGGGCCTCGCCCATGAACTCAAGGGGACCGGCCATCTCGACTATCGACCGGAAGGACTGATTTGCACCATGCATATTCCCGCGCCGGACCCTCAGAATGGATAATGGCGCCAAACGCCTTCGCTTCCTCGTGGTGGAAGATGAAATGATGGTGCTTCTCATGATCGAGGACATGCTGGCGGACCTTGGCTGCGAGGTCGCCGCCTCCGCCGCCACATCGCGGCAGGCGCTTGAACTGATCGCCACGCAGTCCTTCGACGCCGCCTTGCTCGACATGAATCTGAATGGCGAGACGAGCGAGGCGGTGGCGCAGGCGCTTGTCGCGCAGGGAACGCCATTCATCTTCTGCACAGGCGGCGACGTGCTCGACGTGCCGCCGCAGTTCCGCGACCATCCGTTTTTGCGCAAACCCTTCAGCTATGACGAGCTTGCGGACAAGCTCGCGCAATTGCGTCTGGAAGCGCAGTGATGGGGGCGTCTAGCGCTTCGCGAAACCCGTCCGCTCCAGCCGCACCAGCGCAAGATCAAGCGCCGACAGAAATTCCGAGCGCTGCCTGGGCGAGAAGGGCGCCGGGCCTCGCGTGGTCTCCCCCTGCGAGCGCAACTGATCCATCAGATTGCGCGTCGCCAGCGCCATGCCCATGGACTGATCGGTGAAGGCGCGGCCATTGGGGGCGATGACATTGGCGCCCGCCTTCATGCAGCGGGCCGCCAACGGCACATCGGCAGTTATCACCACCACGCCCGGGCGCGCCCGCTCCACGATCCAGTCATCGGCGACATCGGGCCCGGCGGGCACCACCACGCGCTCGATCATCGGGCTGCGCGGCACGTTGATCCAGCTGTTGGCGATGACGAAGGTTTTCACGTCATGGCGGTCGGCCACCTTGTAGGTCTCGTCCTTCACCGGGCAGGCGTCGGCGTCGATCATGATGAGGATCGGGCCTTTGTCAGTGGTTTCGTCCATCGGTTCTTCCGGCGCCTTTCGTCGATTGCTTCCCCGATGGTAGGCGATCCCTGTATGATGGTCGATCTTTTCAGCAGGCAGCGCGCGGAACCCAGCAATGAGCGACAAATTGGCGGAGGCCCTGGCGAGGCTGGACGATCTCGAGGTGCGAATCGCCCATCAGGACCAGATGACGGCCGAGTTGAACGAGGTCATCACGGCCCAATGGGCCAAGATCACCGTGCTGGAGCGCCAGCTCGCCCATCTGCGCGAGGAGGTGCAGAACAGCGGCCCCCAGCGCGAAGGGCCGGAGCCTCCGCCCCCCCATTATTGAGCGAGCCCCCCGCTTGCGAGATGGCCCGCATCCGGCGATGATGGGGCGACCAACAAGGGGGAAACACATGACCATTCTGCGGCCGGATTGCGCTTGCGCGGAGCCATTGCATCACGGGGGCGGCGTCCTGCGCTCGCGGCGCTCGTTCCTGTCGGGCTCCATCGCCTGTGCGGGCCTCGGCGCCTTTCCTGGCGGCGCCTTTGCTCAGGACAAGGTGGCCCAGCCCAAGGCGCGCCGCATCGACATCCACCACCATTTCATGCCGCCCAAATATATCAAGGAAGAGCATGACCGGCTGAACTTCGCTCACAACCTGCCGCCCGACGCCCTCATGGCCTGGACGCCCGAGCGCACGCTGGAGCAGATGGACGAGGCGGGCGTGGAGACCGCCATCGCCTCCATCTCGACCCCTGGCGTCTGGTATGGGGATGTGGCGGCGGGGCGGCGTCTGGCGCGCATGTGGAATGATTACGCGGCCGAGCAGATCAAGACCTGGCCCGGTCGTTTCGGCCTCTTCGCCGTGCTGCCCCTGCCCGATATCGAGGGCAGCCTGAAGGAGATCGAATATGCGCTGGACGTGCTGAAAGCCGACGGCATCGGCCTGCTCAGCAATTACGATGGCAAATATCCCGGGGACGCGGCCTTCAAGCCAGTGTTCGACGAGTTGAACCGGCGCAAGGCGGTGGTCTTCTTCCATCCCACGCTCTCGCCCTGCTGCGGCAATGTGATTCCCGACCTGCCGCCGCAGACCGAGGAATATCCCTTCGATTCCACCCGCGCCATCGTCAGCCTGATGATCAATGGGGCGGTGCATCGCTACAAGGACATCAAGTGGGTCTTCTCCCATGGCGGCGGCGCCACGCCCATGCTGGCGGGGCGGCTCGAGGACAATATCGGCAAGAACAAGAAATACGCCGAATATTTCCCGGAGGGTCTGATGCCCGAGTTGCGCAAGATCTATTACGACACGGCCAGCGCCAATTCCGAAGCCTCTCTGGCGGCGCTGACGATCATGGCGACTTCGAAGCAGATCCTCTTCGGCTCCGACGCCCCCTTCGGCACGGTGCAGAAGGCGGTGAAATACATGGCGGAGCGTACCCTGACCCCCGAGGTCCGCGCCGCCGTCGACCGGGGCAACGCCCTGCGGCTGATCCCGCGCCTGAACACCTGAAAATGGGGCGGGGGCGCCCGGCGCGCCCCCTATTCCGGCTCGATGCCGACGGACTTGATGATGGCGCCGAAGCGGTCGATGCCATCCACCATCATGTCATGCAGCCGCTGGGGCGGCCCGCCCAGCATGGCGTAGCCTGCGTCCTGAAAACGCGCCTGCATGTCCGGCGTCGCGAGGATCTTGGCGATCTCGGTATTGAGTTTGGCGATGATCGGCTCGGGCGTGCCCTTGGGCGCGAAGAAGCCGAACCAGGTCGGCGGCTTGCGGAAGGCGGGGATCGCCTCGGTGATCGAGGGCGTATCGGGGCGGCGCGCGAAGCGGTCAGGCTCCAGCATGGCGATGAGCTTGGCCTTGCCCCCATCCACCTGCGGCGCCGCCGTGGACATGGCGGTGAAGAGCACGGGGATATGGCCAGCGATGAGGTCGCTCATCGCGGGATCAAGCCCCCGGTAGGGCACATGGGCCATCTGCACGCCGGTCGTCTGCTTGAAGAGCTCGCCGGTCAGATGGAACACCGAGCCATTGCCCGAGGTGCCATAGGAGACCTTGCCGGGATTGGCGTTGATCCAGGCGATCAGCTCCTGAACCGTATTGGCCGGCACGGAGGGATGCACCACCAGGCAGGTCACGGGCTCCACGGCTGCGATGATGGGCTCGAAATCCTTGACCGGGTTGTAGCGCAGGTTCTTGGTCAGATGCACGGCAGTCACATGGGTGCCCGAGGTCGCCAGCAGGACCGTATAGCCGTCCGGCGCGGCGCGGGTGACCTGTTCGGTGGCGATGGCGCCATTGGCGCCCGGCCGGTTCTCGAAGACCACGGTCTGGCCAAGCGCCTCCTGCAGCTTCGCCGCGACGGGACGACCGACGATGTCGACCGGGCCGGGCGGAAAGCCCAGGATCATCTGGATCTGGCGGGTCGGATAGGTCTGCGCCTGCGCCGCCGCGCCCATGATGCCGAGGGCGGCGCAAACGGCCGCCACCGCACTTAAGCGGCTGATGGATTTCAACATGTTGTTCTCCCGGCTCACGGCGTCAGGCGCCCATCACGGGCTTCACGTCGCCGGAGGGCGTCGCCCACTTCTTCATGGGCTTGCCATTGGCGATGGCGCGCAGCTCTCGCTGCAGAATGCGCCGCCAAGCGACGATGCCTGCGTCCGAGCGGCCAAGGAACTCGTTTTCCCGGTCGGCGATGCTGCCTTGCCCCGCCTGGACCGCGATATCCTGCACGCGGGCGAGAAGCGGATGGCGCACGTCCTGATAGAGGAGCTTGCCGCTCCAGATGTCCTTGACCACATCCAGCACGGGCACGAACTCTTCGGTTTTCGAGAGCATCTCGCTGCGCTTGGCCCAGTATTTCTCGGCTTCCGCTCCGCTCACATGGACCTTGCTGGTGGCGAACCAGCGGCAGTTGTGGTCGTCCACGGGGGTGAAGAGCAGGATCATCTCCGGCCAGCCGCCAACGCCATCCATGCCGAAGACCGGCGGCACGAAGACATGCACCGCCGCGAAGGCGTAATGCAGGGTGTGGCGTACTTCTCCGGTCTTGCGGCGACCGTAGCGCATCATGCCCCAATCCGTTTCCTCGGCGGAGATGATGGGCAGGTCCTGGGCGATCTTCGTATGGGTGCCGCCGGGCGCATGGGTGAAGGCCACATGCACCTCATCCATGCTGTTCTCGAAGCACTGGAGGTAATTGCAGGGCGCCTCGGTAGAGGGGCGGATCTCGATGACGCCCTCGCCCTCGGGTTCGGGGAAGGGCGGGAAATGGGGCGGCTCGCCCTCGCCGAAATAGGCGAAGATGAGGCCCATGTGCTCGCCGGTGGGATAGGTCTTGATGCGGACTTTCTCGTTATAGCCGGGCTCTTCGGCGGGCTGCTCGGTGCAGCGCCCGGAGCAGTCGAATTTCCAGCCGTGATAGACGCAGCGGATCTCCTCGCCTTCCACCCAACCCAGATGCATGGGCGCCCCGCGATGGGGGCAGCGCTGCGCCGTCACCTGCGCCACGCCGGATTCGGTGCGGAAGACCACATAGTCGTCGCCCATGATGCGGATCGGCTTGGCGCGGCCAACGGGCAGATCATCGCTGTCGTGCACGGCAATCCAGAACTGGCGCATGAATATGCCGCCGGGCGTCCCCGCCTGGGTGGTCGCAAGGTCTACGTCATAGCGCTTTTTGGCGTCCGGCTTCATGTGCGGCGTTTCCCCGAGGTTTGTCTCGGCGTCATTTAGCCTGTCTGGCCTCTCAGCGGCAAGGCGGCGCGTCAGGCCTGTTTCTTCTGCTTGTTGAAGCAGGGGCCTGAGGCGCGTTAAAGATGCTAGAGAAAGGCGTCGCCTCGTATCCTCCGCGCGGGCGCCTGCTCCGATTCGATCAAGTAAAGGTTTCCCCATGCTCCGGCTCCCCATCGCCCCCCTCACCAAATCGGCCTTCGCCCCCTTCGGCGAGGTCGTCGAGGCCGATGGGGCTCTGGTGAAGGCGATCAATCAGGGTTTCGCCACCCGCTGCGATGGGCTGGCTGGTGTCGATGTGGGCGCAAAGGGAGGCGTGCTGAACATCAGCCTCTTCGTCGCCCAGCCTCGCCCCCTGCCGATTCGCGTCGAGATCATGGAGCGCCACCCCCTGGGAACGCAGCTCTTCTACCCCCTGCAGGACCGCCCCTGGCTGGTTCTGGTCTGCACGGACCCGAAGGACGCCTCCAGCTATCGCGCCTTTGCAGCCACTGGGCGGCAAGGCGTCAATTACGCCCGCAACTGCTGGCACCATCCTCTGCTCGTGCTCGACCCTGACAGCCGGTTCATCATCGTGGATCGCGGCGGGGCGGGGCATAATCTCGACGAGGTCTGGCTCGACGCAGGCGAGCAGCTCGAACTCGCGCCCTGAAACACCGGAGTCCGCCATGAGCGCCAACAGCTATTTCACCATCCCCGGCGGCCATCCCCCGCAGACCGAACTGCTCACCGGGCGGGCGGTTTTTACGGAGGCCTATGCGGTCATCCCCAAGGGGGTGATGCGCGACATCGTCACCAGCAACCTGCCCTTCTGGGACAAGACCCGCGCCTGGATCATCGCCCGCCCGCTCTCGGGTTTCGCCGAGACCTTCGCACAATATGTGATGGAGGTGGCGCCCGGCGGCGGCAGCGTGGACCCCGAGCCTGATCCCACGGCCCAGGGCGCGCTCTTCGTGGTCGAGGGCGAGTTGACCCTCGCGGTCGCCGGCAAGACCCATGTGCTCAACGCTGGCGGCTTCGCCTGGCTCGCCCCGGGTTCCCGCTGGACCCTTCTCAACACGGGCGCTGGCCCCGCCAGGTTCCACTGGATCCGCAAGGCCTATGAGCCGATCCGGGGCGTGCCTGCGCCCGCCTCCTTCGTCTCCAGCGACCAGACCGTGGCGCCCGCCTTCATGCCCGATGTGAATGGCGTCTGGGCCACCACGCGCTTCATCGATCCGGACGACATCCGCTTCGACATGCATGTGAATATCGTCACCTTCGAGCCCGGCGGCGTCATCCCCTTCGCCGAGACCCATGTGATGGAGCATGGGCTCTATGTGCTGGAGGGCAAGGCGGTTTATCGGCTCAATCAGGACTGGGTCGAGGTGGAGGCAGGCGATTTCATGTGGCTGCGCGCCTTCTGCCCCCAGGCCTGCTATGCGGGCGGGCCCGGACGCTTCCGCTATCTGCTCTACAAGGATGTGAACCGCCACCCGTCGCTCGGTCCGGTGCGCTCCGCCTTCGGGCGCTAACCCGCCGCCGCAAAGGCTTCGCGGAGAAAATCCGTGAAGTCCCGCACGGGTTTCGCCAGCCGCCGCTGCGGGTTCATGAGCAGGCGCACGTCCAGATAGAGCGGCGGGCCGTCGAGGTCGATCAGGGCGAGGCGTCCGGCCGCAAGGTCGGGCTCCACTGAGGCGTGGAGCGAGCACCCCAGCCCCAGCCCCGCCGCCGCTAGATCGCGCACTAGCGAAAATTCGGTGCCTTCGGCGATGACGCGTATGCGCTCGACGCCGATGCCCGCCAGCAGCTTCTTTTGCGTGCGGCCAAACAGGGACGAGGCCACCGGCCCGATGAAATCGTGATCGGAGAGATCGCGCGGCGGAATGCGCTTGCGCCCGGCCAGCGGGTGGTCGGGCGCGGCGAAGACCACGAAGCGCTGGCGGCCGATGATGAGGGAGGGGATGTCCTGCGGCTCCTCATTCGAGATCAGGCAGCCAAGATCAGTGGCCCCCATGCGTACGGCTGCCATCACCTCCTCCTGAAAGGCGATTCGCAGGGAGAGCCGCGTATCGCGCCGGGTGCGGGCGTAGTCGGCGATGGGGGCGCGCAGGATGGTCAGGGCGAGGGAGCGCTGGCACGCGAAGGCGACGCTGGCCTGCCCGCTCTCCGCCCCGCCAGCCAGCTCCTGCTCCAGCCGGGCGTTGCGCTCCAACTGGTCGCGCGCATGGACCAGAAGGCTCCGCCCGGCCTCGGTAAGCGTCGCCTGGCGGCCGCTGGTGCGCTCGAAGAGGCGCGCGCCGGTCTCCCGCTCCAGCCCCTGCACATGGGCGCTGATGGAGGGCTGGGCGATGCCGAGCCGCCGCGCCGCCCCCGCGAAGGAGCCTGCATCGACGATGGCGACGAAAACCTGAAGTGCGCGACTGCTCAAAGATATCATGAGGACTTATAGCCTGAATACTATATTGAACAAAGCCTGCGGACGCCTTGCTTCAATGCTTCGTGATCTATGGACTGGGCCTGTCAGGGCTATAGTCCCGCCAGGCGGGCCAGATCGGCCCCGCCGTTGAGAGCCCCGCCACCACAGCGGGATGGGAGAAGCGAAGATGAAGGTCACGCGTCGAAACGCGCTCGCCCTTGCGGCGATGACAGGCATGGCATGGACGACCGGTCCTGCCTTCGCAGCCGATAAACTCCGCGTCGGCAAATCCATCGGCTCCTCCTTCCCCTTTTCTGGCGCGGATCTCGCCAAGGCCAGGGGCATTTTCGCCGCTGACGGCATCGACGCCGAAATCTCGGTCTTCCGCGGGGACGGGCAGATGCAGCAGGCGCTCGCCGCTGGCGTCATCGACATCGGCTTCGGCTCTGGTCCCAGCATGGGCTATGCGGCCAAGGGCGTGCCCGCCATCGCGGTGGCCGCCATGGCGAGCGAGCCCCGCAACATGTCGCTGGTCGTGATGAAGAACGGCCCTATCCAGTCCATCGACGATCTCAAGGGCAAGCGCGTCGGCGTCACCACCGCAGGGTCCCTCACCGATTGGCTCACCCGGCGCCTCTCCGAGAGCAAGGGCTGGGGCCCCTCTGGCATCGACGTGACCGCCATGGGCGAAATGCGCACCCGCCTAGCCGCGATGAAGTCCGGGGAGCTCGCTGGCAGCGTCAATTCCATCCAGGAAACCTGGAACCTCGTGGAGAACGGCGAAGGCCGCCTGCTCGCCACCTTCGGCGACGCCGTGCCCGATTTCCATACCCATGTGATCTATGCCCATCGCAACCTGATCAAGAGCAATCCCGATCTGGTGAAGCGCTTCCTGCATGCCTGGTTCACCACCGCGAAGTTCATGAAGGACAATCGCGAGGAGACCGTGAAGATCATCGCGGCGACCATGAGCCTTCCGGTCAGCGTGGTCGACAAGAGCTACGATTACGAGATGCAGATGCTCTCCATGGACGGCGCCTTCAACCCCAAGGCCATCGAGATCATTCGCAAGTCCCTCAAGGATCTCGAAATCCTCGACCGGATCCCTGACGCCAACGAACTTTTCTTGCCGGGCTTCGCGCCGGTGAAACTCTGAGAATGGATTGGATCGGGCGCTTCTGATGGGGCGCCTCGAACCCTGGGGCCTTCGACTTATGAGCGATACGGTGATTTCGATCAAAAACATCACGCAGCGCTATGGCGCAGCGGATCAGTCCGACGCCGTGCTGGCGCTGGACGATGTGTCGCTCGACATCAAAAGAGGCGAATTCGTTTGCCTTCTGGGTCCCTCCGGCTGCGGCAAGAGCACCCTGCTCAATATCGTCGGCGGTTTGTTCAAGCCCACCAGTGGAACCTGCACGGTCAATGGACGGCTTGTGGATGGCGAGCCCCATCCCGACAAGGTCGCCTTCGTGTTTCAGGAAAGCACGCTGTTTCCCTGGTACACGGTGATCGAGAATTTCCGCATCGCGCTCAAGTTTCAGGGCATCGCCCAGGCGGAGTGGGATGACCGGGCCATGCGCGCGCTCAAAGCCGTCGGCATGGCCTCCTTCGCCAGCCATTATCCCGAGCAATTGTCCGTGGGCATGCGCCAGCGCGTCAACATGGCG
>CANGTC010000094.1 GCA_947456505.1 Beijerinckiaceae bacterium | reverse complement strand
TTCGGGGCGCCCGAGATCTGCGCGCTGATGCTGCTGGGCCTGCTGGCGGGCTCGACGCTGGCCAAGGGCTCGCCCCTCAAGGGCGTGGCCATGACCATGCTGGGCCTGATGCTCGGCATCATGGGCACGGACGTCAACACGGGCGTGGAGCGGTTCACCTTCGGCGTCGTCGATCTGTCTGACGGCCTCGAACTGGTGGCGCTCTCGCTGGGCCTGTTCGGCATCGCGGAGTTCCTGCGCTCGGTGAACAACACCGCGCCCCTGAACCTCGCCTATACGAATATCAAGGTCGCGGACATGATCCCGACCAAGGATGATCTGAAGCGCTCCGCCATGCCTGTTCTGCGCGGCACGCTGGTCGGCAGCCTGTGCTCCTGCATCCCCGGCACCGGCCCGACCATCGCCTCCTTCGTCGCCTACGCCACCGAAAAGAAGGTGTCGAAAACGCCCGAGCGTTTCGGGCACGGCGCCATCGAGGGCGTCGCCGCTCCCGAGGCATCGACCCACTCCTCCGTGCAGGGCGATTTCATCCCCACCATGAGCCTGGGCATTCCCGGCGACGCCGTCATGGCGCTGCTGCTGGGCGCGCTGATCATCCATGGCATCACGCCGGGCCCACGCCTGATCGTGGAGCATCCGGACCTCTTCTGGGGCCTGATCGCCAGCTTCTGGGTGGGTAACCTGATCCTCATCATCCTCAACGTGCCGATGATCGGCATCTGGGTGAAGATGCTGATGATCCCTTACAAGTATCTCTATCCCAGCGCGCTGTTCTTCATCTGCATCGGCGTGTTCGCCGCCCGCAACTCGCTCTTCGACGTGGGCGCGACGCTGGCGCTCGGCATCTTCGGCTATCTGCTGATGCTGCTGAAATTCGAACCCGCGCCTATCCTTCTGGGCTTCGTGCTCGGTCCGCGCTTTGAAGAAAACTTCCGGCGCGCGCTGATCATCTCGCGCGGCGATCTCATGACCTTCATCGAGCGGCCCATCGCCGGTGTGTTCATGGGCTTCTGCGCCCTGCTCATCCTCGGCCAGATCTATGTGCGCATCCGCAAGCCCAAACTGATCGACAAGCCCGCCATCGCCGGGCATGGGGTGGAATAGGCTTTCGACACAAGGCTGGACTATCCTGACGGCGCGGGCTGGTCCCGCGCCGTTTTTTGTTTGAAAATGACGGGCGGAGACAGAATGGCCGGGAACGCACAGACAGCACGAGGCGGCGACTGGTTCGGCCATCCGCGTGGCCTGACCTTTCTCTTCGGCACGGAGATGTGGGAGCGCTTTTCCTACTACGGCATGCGGGCGCTGCTGGTGCTCTACATGGTCGATCACCTTCTGCAACCCGGCAGCGCGGAGCAGGTGCTGGGCCTCGCAACCCTGCGGCAAGGGCTTGAGACCATCTCCGGCCCGCTCGCCGTCCAGCCCTTCGCCTCGCAAATCTATGGGCTCTATTCGGGCCTCGTTTATCTCACCCCCATTCTCGGCGGCTGGCTCGCGGATCGCTGGCTGGGGCGCCGTCGAACCGTGGCCTTGGGCGCGGGGCTGATGGTGGCCGGGCATTTCCTGATGGCGTCCGAGCGCTTCTTCCTGCTGGCGCTGATCCTGCTGATTCTGGGCTCGGGCGCCTTCAAGCCCAATATCGTGACGCAGGTGGGCGCGCTCTATGGGTCGCAGGATGCGCGGCGGGACCGGGCCTATTCGATCTTCTATGTGGGCATCAACATCGGCGCCTTCTTCTCGCCGCTGGTCTGCGGAACCCTGGGCGAGACCATCGGCTGGCACTATGGCTTCGCCAGCGCGGGGGTGGGCATGGCGGTTGGCCTCGCCATTTACCTCGCGGGCGCCAAATCCCTGCCCGCCCATGATGCGCCGCCAGACATGGCCGAACCTCCGCAGGATGAAGGCGGTCTGCGGCGCGCGCTGCTGGGGCTCGCGCTTCTGTTTCTGCCCTCCGCCCTCTTCTGGGCCGCCTATGAGCAGCAGGGCAACACCATCGCCCTCTTCGCGCAGGGGGCGGATCGCTCCATCGGTTTTGGCGCCTGGAGCGTGGATATTCCCGTGACCTGGTTCCAGGCCTTCAACCCCCTGATGATTTTCGCGTTTACCCCGCTGGTGGTGGGCGTGTGGGCGCGCATGGCGCGGCGCGGACGCGAACCCTCCACCCTCGCCAAGCTCTGGGCCGGCTGCTTCGGCCTTTCGGCGGGCTATCTGGTGCTGGCGGTCGGCGCGGTCATGAGCGAAGGCGCGCAGGCCAACTGGCTCTGGCTGCTGGCCTATTTCGTCGTCATCACCTTCGCCGAACTCTATTTCTCGCCCATCGGCCTCTCGCTGGTCTCGCGCATGGCGCCCAGAGCCTCGCGCTCGCTGGTCATGGGCCTGTGGATGGCCTCCACCTTCACCGGCAATCTGTCGGCGGGGTGGCTGGGGAGCCTGTGGTCGCGCCTGCCCCACGGAGTGTTCTTTCTGATCGTCGCGGGGGTGTCGGCTGCGGCGGGCCTGCTGCTGGTGCTGGCCCGCCGCAAGCTTGGGGCGTTGCTGCCTGGGTAAGTCTACCGTTCCCCCGATTGCTGATTATGGACCTGATCCTGCAACTGCTCGTTCTGGATCTCCCGACCATCGAGCCCCTGAGAATCCGGACGGCGGCTCTTGTCGCGGTTGGACAGAACCTCGTTGTCGCCGATCTTGCTTCCGGGGACCTCGGTCATGGCGCCCGCGCCTGACCCCTTGTGATGAACGCCCTCGCCGAGCTTCTTGTGATTGGCATTGGCCATGATCGCCTCGCTCCTCGCCCGCCTGCCGGACGCAGGGGTGAACGCGGCGGGGGCGGCATCGTTGCAGCTTGGCCTGACCGAAAGGCTTAGACCCCGCCCACACCTTGTTTCCGCCCCCCAATCAGGCGAAAGTGCCCCCACTGGCGCAGCCCCCATGCCGCGCCCCTGGGAGAAACAGATGAGACAGATCACCGCGCTGCGCCTCGCCGCCGCCCTTGGCCTCGGGCTGTGCCTGACGGCGCCCGCCAAGGCCGCCGATTTCCCCAGCCAGTCCATGAAGATCGTGGTGCCCCTGCCGCCGGGCAGCGCGCCAGATTTTCTCTCGCGCATCATCAGCGCCTCGTTCCAGCAGCAATGGGGCCAGACCGTCATCGTCGAGAACAAGCCCGGCGCCGCCCAGAATGTGGGCGCCGAGCAGGTGGCCCGCGCCGCGCCCGATGGCTACACCCTGCTGACAGCGCCGCCGCCGCCGATCGCGCTGAACAAATATCTCTTTCCCAACCTGAAGTATGATCAGGACAAGTTCACCCCCGTCACGGTGATCTGCAGCGTTCCCAATGTGCTGCTGGTGCGCAACACCCTGCCCGCCGCCAATCTGGCGGAATTCGTTGCGCTGGCCCGCAAATCCGGCGGTCTCACCTACGCCTCGACCGGCGCTGGAAGCACCCTGCATCTGACCGCCGAGATCATCCGGGCCAAGACCGGCGCCGATCTCGTGCATGTGCCCTTCAAGGGCACGGGCGAGGTGATGAATGAATTGCTGGCCGGGCGCATCGACTTCGCCTTCGCCAATCTGCTGGACGCCTGGCCGCACATCAGCTCCGGCGGCATGCGGGCGCTGGCAATCGGCTCGGAAAAGCGCGACCCGAGCCTGCCGGATGTGCCTGCGCTGAGCGAAATGTGGTCCGACCTCGTCTCCACCACCTGGTTCGCCGTGGTCGCCCCGCCCGACACGCCCCGCGAGATCGCCGAGAAACTGTCGGCGGGCATCCGCACCGCCTTCCAGGCGCCAGACGCCGCCAAACGCCTCGCGGACCTGCGCGCCACCGCCGTGCTCAACACTCCGGCGGAGGCCGGCCGCATCTTCAAACAGGACAGCGAGCGCTGGGGCGCGGTGATCAAGGCGAATAATATCAAGGGGGAGTGAGGCGGTCGGGGCCGCATGAGTTCTTGACCTGCCGGTCATTGTGGCTAGGGTCCCGCTCCCGCATCGCCGCGCGATGACCCAGCCATGAGTCCCCATGCCAGACGATTTCTCAGCCCGCACATCGGATGCGGCGGGCTCTCTCGGCCTTGATTTCGGCACCACCAATTCCGTGGCGGCCCTCGTGCGGCCCGACGGCTCCGTCGAGACCGCACGCTTTCCCCATGCGGGCGTGACCGAAGCGGTCTGCCGCTCCGCCATCAGCTTTTTCAACACGAAGGGGACCACCCTCACGGAGGTCGGTCCCTGGGCGGTGGATCGCTATCTGGCGGATCCCATGGGCTGCCGCTTTCTGCAGTCTTTCAAGACCTTCGCGGCCAGCAGTTCGTTCCAGTCCACGGCCATCCATGGCAAGGCATGGCGCTACGAAGAGCTCATGGCCGCCTTTCTTGAGAAGATGCTGGCTCAGTCCGAGCCGCCCCTGACCCAGGCCGCGCGCAGGCTCGTCATAGGACGGCCCGTCACCTATGCGGGCCACGCGCCCGACGCTACGCTGGCCCAGACACGCTATCTGGCGGCGCTTGCCAGATGCGGCGTCGAGGACGTGCATTTCGTCTATGAGCCGGTGGCGGCGGCCTTCTATTTCGCCCAAAGGCTCGAGCGCGACGCCACGGTGCTGGTCGCCGATTTCGGCGGCGGCACCAGCGACTTCTCCATCGTGCGCTTTTCACTGGGCGAGGAGGGCCTGCGCGCCATCCCCATGGCAAAGACCGGCGTGGGCCTGGCGGGCGACCGGTTCGATTTTCGCATCATCGACAATGTCGTCTCGCCGAAGCTCGGCAAGGGCAGCCGCTACAAGAGCTTCGACAAGATGCTCGACTTCCCGACCCATTACTTCACGAATTTCGCCGCCTGGCATCAGCTCGCCATCATGAAGGCGGGCCCCACCCTGCGCGAACTGCGCCAGCTCGCCAAGGCGAGCGACGCGCCCGACGAGATCGAGATGCTCATCACCATCATCGAGGAGGATCTGGGCTATCCGCTCTATAAAGCGGTGTCGGATACCAAGCTGGCGCTTTCCCACAATGAGCAAGCGCTGCTCTGCTTCAAAAGCGAAGGCATCGTCATTGAGGCGACGGTCGAACGCGAAGACTTCGAACGCTGGATCGAACCGGACCTGCTGCGAATCGATCAGGCGGTGGAGGCGGCGCTGGAACAGGCGGGGCTGGCGGCGGGCGAGGTCGACAAGGTCTTCCTCACCGGCGGCACCTCCTTCGTGCCCGCCGTGCGAGCACGCTTCGCCACGCGCTTTGGCGAGGAGCGATTGGAGACCGGAGACCAGCTTCTGTCCATCGCCTACGGGTTGGCGCTTATTGGCGAGGAGAAAGACATCGAGCGCTGGACCGTGCGCGAGGGATAATTCGCGCACGATCCAGGATGGTCAGGGCTACCGCTTGGCCGCCTCTTCAATCAGGCTGGCGTCGACATATTTGCCGATCTCGATCTTGTCCTTCAGGAAGCCCAGTTCCTTTTGCAGATCCATATTGGCCTGAAAGGCGGGAACATCGACCTTGAGGGTAGGGTCGCGGTAATAGTCCTTCTGGGAATAGAGCCAGCCAGCGAAGAGCGCGGGCGGCGCTTTGGCGAAGTCGGAGGCGATTTTCGCCGCTTCTTCCTGGTTCTTCGGGTCGAGATACCAGCGCGTCGCCGCCATGGCGTCGGCGAGGAAATCCACCATCGCGGCGCGGTTCTTTTTCAGGAAGTCCGCATGGGCAACCCAGACGCCCAGCGCTGATTGGCCCATGGCGTCGCGCTGGGTGAAGAGCACGGTGGCGTTCTTGCGCAACTCAGCGTCATTGTGGAAGGGCGGCGCGGCGGGAATCAGATCCACTTTCTTTTCCAGCAACATGGCCTTCATGGCGCCGAAGCCTGCCTCCACCACGGTGTAATCACGCTTGTCCTGCAGGCCCGCCTTGTTCAGCATGGCGCGCATGGCGACGTCCACCGCGCTGCCGGCCGCATTGGTGGCGAGCACCTTGCCCTTCAGGTCAGCCACGGTCTTGATGCCGCTGTCGGCGCGCACCATGAACTCGTTGCTGTGATAGCCTTGGGCGCCATCGACAAATTCGTTGGCGAAGATGCGCAGATCGTCCATGCCCGCGTTCTGGATGGCGAGACCCATGGTGGTGAAGCCGAGCAAGCCCACGTCAATCTCGTTCACCGCCAGCGCGGTGATCATGGGCGGCGTGCCCTGGAAGCGCACGGGCTCCAGCACATAGGTCTTGCCAAGGTTCTTGGCGACGCCAGCCTTGGCGAAGAGGGTGGGCGCGATATTCGCCGCCGGGATGATCCAGGCGATGCGAATTTTCAAAGGCTCGGCGTTGGCCGCCAGAGTAGAGGCGAGCATGGCGGCGGCGGCCACGGCTCCCGTCAGAAAGTGTCCCAAACGCATCTGCATCTCCCTTGGTTATTCCGTTGAACAGGTCTTTCAGGGGGCCGAAGCCGCCTGCGCGTGAATGCGCAGAAGCTCCGGAATGGTGTCGGGCCGCCTGCGGCCAAAGCCGCATTCGGTTCCAATCATGAAATCCTGGATGTGGCGGCGCGCGCTCGCCAGCCGCGCCCGCGTGCCGATGAGCCCATCGGTATGATGAACGAGGCCGAGGCAGATCTCCGTCGCAGGCCGCAGGGCGAGCCTGTCCAGCGGAGCGAAATAGGCGTCGTCCGTGCGGTCGCGCGGCACGGGAAAATGGATCAGCTGAATGTCGCGCGTGGTTCCCGCCGTGACGCGATTTGCGAATTCCACCATATCGCCCATGTCGGTGGGATCGACCACATGTTTGTGGTTGGAGTCGCCATAGCAAAAGTGCAGCAGCAGATCGACATCGGCGGGCACGCGATTGCAGAAGGCGATGAGGATGCGGCTGAAGGTGGCCTGCATCTCCTCCTTGGTGCCGCCATAGCTGCTGGCTTCCGCCCGCTCCAGCCGCGCAAAGACGGCGGAGGCCACGTCGAACTGGATGGCGAGCTGATCATGGGGAATGAGGGCGGCGATGGCGTCCAGCTCGCCCATGACGGCGGCGTTGTAGATGGGGTCGACGGCGGCGTGGAGGTCATCCTCCAGAAAGAGCCAGAGCACGGAATGGGCGGGGACGAGATCGACCTGAAACCTCACATGCGCGGGAATGCGCCCCTGCGCCTTCAGCGCCTGAAACTCCGCAAAGGATTCGCGGGCGTGGCGCAGATAGCCCAGGTCGCCAAAGGTAATGTCCGAAACGGTCTTGCCGGGCTTGAGGGTGTAGCGGGTGCGCGGCGGGGCGGTGGGATGCAGGCGAAATTCGCGGCCCGAGGGCTGCAGGGCCGGATTGGAGGCGAAAACCCCCTCCATGCCCGCCACCCAATCCAGCCGCTCGCCGGTCTCCCCATCGGGCAACCAGCGCAGATGCGGCCCCAGCGCGTCGCAGACGGCGCAAAAGACATCGCTGGCGCTCGCCATGGGCACGCTGCCAACGAGATAGACGCCGTGAGCCATAATTCCTCCAACCGGGGCCGTCGGTTGCGGCCGCTCCGGGGGAATAGAGCGGACATGGGAGGGAAATGCAATCTTTGGGGGCGCTCGCCTTGCAGGACTGGCGAGCTATGGCTAGATTTTGACCTATGAAGTCCGTTTCCATCCGGGATGCGAAAAACCGCCTGACCGAACTCGCCCGCGAAGTCGAGGCGGGAGAGACCATTGTTGTCACGCGCAATGGCCGTCCGGTGTTCGATCTGGTCCCTCACCGCAAGCGCGGCGGGTTGGATTTCGCTGCAGGCGAGGCCTATCTGGCGGCGAGGGGGATCACCAACCCCGTACCTTTCATAGCCGATGACTTCGACGCGCCGCTGCCGGAGGATTTTCTGCTGCGGCCATTGCCTGACGCATGAAAGTCCTGCTCGACACCCATGTCATGTTGAGCTTGCTGCGAAGAGACATAACGCAGCGATATCCGGCCATTGCCCACCAACTAGCTGATCCCGCAACCATCGGTTTTGTCAGTGTGGCTAGCCTGTGGGAAGTCGCCCTCAAGACGCGGCTGGGAAAGCTAGACCCCGGCCTGCCGCTGGAGGAAATCGTCGGTTATCTTGAGGCGCTGGGGCTGGTGATCCTATCCATCGAAGCTAACCACGTGGTCGCACACCTCACTCCAATCCCGGCCACGCGCGATCCCTTCGACCGGCTTTTGCTGGCGATATGTCAGGTTGAAAATCTGGTGCTGGCGACGGTGGATCGGGCGCTGGCCGATCACCCGCTCGCTTTGAAGGCGTAAGCACCCACACCCCGCCTTGACCGAAGCCCCCCCACATGATCGACTCTCCCCGGATCACCCTCCTGAACTCACGGGAGCGGGAGGGAACGGGTTTTGGCATGAGCAGAATTGTCGTCGAGGGGCTGCGGCATCTCTACAGGCCCAAGCGCGGCGCGCCGGTGCTGGCGCTGGAGGATGTGAACCTGAGCGTGGGCGATCAGGAGTTCATCGCCCTGCTAGGGCCCTCCGGCTGCGGAAAATCCACGCTTCTCTATCTCATGGGCGGCTTTCTGCCAGTGGAGAGTGGCGTCATCACCATGGATGGGGCGCCCGTGGCCGGGCCCGGGCCAGATCGCGGCATCGTGTTCCAGCATTTCGCCCTCTTCCCCTGGAAGACCGTGCTGCAGAATGTGCTCTACGGGCTGGAGCGCCAGCCCCTCGAGCGGGCCGAGCGCGAGGCCCGCGCCCATGCCTTCATCAAGATGGTGGGCCTGTCGGGCTTCGAGAACAATTATCCCTCCCAGCTCTCCGGCGGCATGAAGCAGCGCGCCGCCATCGCACGCACCCTCGCCATCGACCCAAAGGTGCTGCTCATGGACGAGCCCTTTGGGGCGCTCGACGCCCAGACCCGCCACCTCATGCAGACCGAATTGCTCGCCATCTGGCGCCGCTCCCCCAAGACCGTGATCTTTGTCACCCATGACGTGCAGGAAGCCGTCTATCTGGCGGAGCGGGTGGTGGTGATGTCAGCCCGGCCAGGGCGGATCAAGGAGATCGTCACGGTTGGCCTCGACAAGGCGGACCCTGAGCTGACCCGCAGCCGCGCCTTTGCCGACATGAGCGACCATGTGTGGTCGCTGGTGCGCGACGAGGCCATCAAGGCCCAGGCGGGCGTGGGGCCATGAACGCGATCAGCGGCGCTTTCCTGCGCTACTCGCCCTTGCTGATTCTGGCGCTGGCCTGGGAGGCTGTGGCGCGTAGCGGGCTCGTCGCCTCCTCGGCCCTGCCGCCCATCAGCAAGATCGCGGCGGCCTGGCTTGATCTGGCGGGCAATGGGGACCTGACGAAAAACACCATGGCCTCCCTCTGGCGCACCGGCGCGGGGCTGGGGCTGGCGATCATCATCGGCGGAGCGCTGGGCTTCGTCATGGCCTTCTGGCGGGGAGCGGAGACGGCCCTGAGTCCTGTGGTGGAGCTGTTCTACCCCCTGCCCAAATCCGCCCTCATCCCCATCACGGCCCTGTGGCTGGGTTTTGGCGACGGGTCGAAGATCCTGCTGATCTGCATGGGCTGCATGTTGCCGGTGACGCTGGGCGCCTTCAACGGCGCCCTCTCCGCCGACCGCACCCTGCTCTGGTCCGCCCGCAGCCTGGGCGCCAGCCGCTTGCGCAGCATGTGGGATGTGGTGCTGCCCAGCGCCGTGCCCGAATTGCTGAACGGAATCCGCACAGCCTTGGCCCTGTCTTTCGTGCTGCTGGTCAGTTCGGAGCTGATCGTCTCACGGGAGGGGCTCGGCTATCTGATCGGCTTTCTGGGCTCCAACGGAACCTATGAGGCCATGTTCGCGGTGGTGCTGACCGTGGCCTTCATCGGCTTTCTGGCGGATCGGCTCTACGAGGCCTTCGTTCGCAGGACCCTGGCATGGCGGGAATGAGCGCCCCCACCCCCTCTTTCAGCGCCCGCGCGGGCCAGCTGGCCCTGCGCTGGTCGCTGGTCATCGCGCTTTTCGTGGCCTGGGAGCTGCTGACGCGCACCCGCACCTTCACGCCCTTCATGCTGCCCTCGCCACAAAGCGTGCTGGAGCGCATCTGGCGGGATGGCGCTTCGGGCGATCTCTTCATCAACATGGCGCTGACCATCTACCGGGCGCTGGCGGGCTTTCTCATCGCCGCCGTGCTGGGCGTCAGCATCGGGCTGGTGATGACCCGCAACGCGGGCCTGCGCTGGTTTCTGGATCCCGTGATCTCCGTGGGCTTTCCCATGCCCAAGATCACCTTCCTGCCGGTGATCGTACTGTGGCTGGGCTTCTATGACACCGCCAAGATCAGCATGGTCGTCTTCGACGCCATCTTCCCCATCCTCACCGCCACCATTGCAGGAGTGCGCAGCGTGGAGAAGGAGCTGATCTGGTCGGCGCGCAATCTGGGGGCGCGGGAACGGGATCTGCTCTGGCAGATCCTGCTGCCCGCCGCCTCCCCGCAGATCCTCACGGGCCTGCAGGTGGCCCTGCCCATCGCGCTGATCGTGGCCGTGGTGGCGGAGATGATGATGGGCGGCTACGGCATGGGCGGCGCCATGATCCAGGCCTCCCGCATGGCCGATTCGCGCGGGGTCTTCGCCGGCATCATCGAGATTTCCCTCGTCGGCTGGCTCTTTGTAAAAGCCATGACCATGGTGCGCGCAGGGCTGCTGTTCTGGCATGCGGAGAGGTAGGGTTACTTTCGGATCGAATTTCTGTAACGACAAAAACTTGCAACCCATTATTTTATGTAGTAACAAAAATGAAGATCGAATTCGACCCTGCCAAGCGCCAACTCACCCTCGAACATCGGGGGCTGGACATGGCGCAAGCGGGCGAGATTTTCGAACACACAACTCTGACCATCGCTGACGACCGCAAAGATTATGGCGAGCCACGATACATCACCATTGGATGGTTGACCGGACGCATGATCGTTCTGGTCTGGACGCCGCGCGGCGCCGGGCGTCGCATCATCAGCTTGAGGAAAGCCAATGACCGGGAACAAGCGCTCTACAGACATAGACTGGATTGACGACGACGACGCACCCGACCTGTCGACGCCCGAATATCAGGCGAAATTCGCAGCAACGTCACCGCGGCGCGGACGCCCCAAAGCAGCGGAGCCGAAAATTTCAACGACGATCCGGCTTGATGCTGATGTCCTGGAGGCGTTCCGCGCCACTGGCCAAGGCTGGCAGTCACGCATCAATGAAGCACTTCGCCTCGCGGTTAAGAAGGGGGCGGCGTGAGTTCCTTCAGGCGCGTCAGCGTTGCGCCTGACGATCACCTCCGCACGACCGGCGGCGGCATCCAGCTGCCATCCAGCGCCTCGGGCCGGGGCGCATAGATCCGCAGGGTCATGGTGATCGGCCCGTGGGCGGGGCCGGGCAGCCAGTTGGCGCGCTGCTGCGGGCCGGGGTCCTCGTTCTGGACGATGATGTCGAGGGACCCATCCCCATTAAAGGCCAGAGCGTCGCGGTCGCCCAGCGCATAGCGGTTGATGGGATTGGCCACGGGGAAGCCCTCGGCGTCATACATGGTCAGGGACCAGAAGGCGTCGGCGGGGGGGAGCTCGCCTTTCTTGAAGCTGACGACATAGTGGTTCTCGCCCATCACGGGCTTGCCCTCGGCGTCCAGCAGGTTCAGCGGATAGACCGCGTCCTGCGGCTGGTTGGCGCCAAGCCCGCGCTGGGCGACCACGGCGCGGGCGAAATAGTCGTTGCCGTAGACGCCCAGATTCGTGTTGATCTGCCAGCCATTGACCATCTTGCCGATGGCGTCGCCGCGCTCCTCCATCAGCTTCAGCCCATCCGCCGCGCCCTCCTCCACTGCGGCGCGGATGGCGGGGTCGAGGGCGGCGAGATCATAGGATTTGCCCCGCTCGACGCCGATTCGCTCCAGGCGCCGCAGCTGCGACCAGTCGGTGACCTGCGGCGGGTTTTCCGCCAACAGGTCCACGCCGCGGCGGAAGAAATCCGCAGGCTTCATGGCGTCGACCTGCGCCTTGGGCGGGGTCTTCATGTCGATGGCGGGGTTGATCGTGACCGGGGGCGCCACGGGCGGCTTGCCCCAATCAATGAGCCTTGTGAGCTTGTAGCCTGTCTGCAAGGCGCGGACCGCTGGATAATCAGCGGGACCATTGGTCTGGGTGCGGCCAATGATCCACACATAGGGTGTAGGGGCCGTGATGGCTTGCACCCCCTCGGGCAAGGCGCCGCTCCAGCCCGGTGGCGTCACTGCGAAATGGGCAACCCCGCCCCCGCTGGTGCGCGTGCCCGGCGCCGCGAAGACATTCGACCACATGTCGAGCATGGGCATCAGGTAATAGCGGTCCTTCATGTCGGGCAGGCTGAGAATCACCGGCCCCTGCGCCAGATCGAGCCAGCCGGAGGAATAGAGCGTGTCGAAATTGGGCCGCACCACCGTACGGAAGGAGGCGTCGGGATAGGCGGTCATGTGGGAGAAGGCGTTGGCCGGGCCAAAGCCCGGGACCTGTCCGGGCGGCAGATTGGTGGTGACGCGGCGCGTCAGGTCCATGGTCACGAGGGGATAAAGATAAAGATAGGCCTCCGCCGCAATCTGCCGCGCCTCCGTTGGCTGCTTGGTGAGGGGCGCAGCCGCCATGACGGGCGCTGCCGCGATGGTGGCGGCGAGCAAAAAGATCGAAGGACGCAGCATGACCACTCCTTGCGCTACCGATGTCATTAAAGGCGGGCCCAAATCCCGCAGATGCGAGATGGCGCAGCCCTGCGCCAAGTCAACGGGATAGCCTGTTGGGCCCGGACAGGGCCTCGGGTCATCGGGGAAGGTGAGCTTTTGCGAAGCCCGGCGCATTCACTGGCCGCGCAGGCCCCGGCGGCATGCGAGGCTGCGGCGGCCTGACGCTCTCAGACAGGACATCCGCCAGATCCCGACGTTCGAGCTCTATTGGAGCCTGCAGGCCATCTGGAACATGACAAGTGTTTTTCCCGCGAATTGCAAAACCAATTCCCTGAGTTCAACAACCTCAAGCCCGGCATTCATAGCCAGACGTCTCAGAGACGTCTCGGTGAAGAAATTTATATGCTCATGCCAATGCTTTTTCTTCAGATAGGAATCAGGACCTGCGTTTATTTGGACATTCTCAAGCGGGACCTCAATATACAGAATTGAGCCCTTGTCCATGGCGTTTTTGATTTCAAAAATCATATCGGATGGATAGGAAACATGCTCCAGAACATTGCTGCATACGATCAGTTTATACTGGTTTGAAAAAGCGACCTCTTTGCTTACGATCCGCGCACCGTCGATCACCGGCTTGCTGCTGATGTCGTAAATATCAAACACATCGCTCCGACCCTTAAAGGGCGTATTTTTGCCGGTATCGCCGCCCCAATCAAGAACAGTGAGCGGAAAGGTCAAATAGGGTTCCAGAAAGCTCTCCACCTGCCCCATATAATCAATGCCAGCGTTCAAATTCTCGTTTCTGAGCGCATAACCCGGCTCGTACAATTCTCTAAGGGAGGTGTAATCGTCGCCACGATAGTCTTGATACAACTTCTCCATCTCGGAGGGAGAAAATCGAATATCGAGAAACAAAAAATCGCAGTCGGAGCAAGCCAGAGATTTGCAGATACTGTAGGCGTTTCCGGTTTTGACGGTCTGGAGGCCCCAGCTCTCATCTATGATGACGGGCTCCCAACCAAAAACCCGATGAGACACAAATGGCATCAAGACAGCAGGCGTTGATTTGAGATTTCGACCGCCGCAGCAAAGACATTGAGTTGCGATGCGCTCTCGGCCGAGTTCAGAGAAGTCAAAAGTCGATTTCCCGGAAACAGTGATCGGGTTCGCCATAACTATAACCCCTCGAAGCGCGGTTAAAAAAGATTGGGACTGTATCTGTTCTCAATTCACTTTTCGTATCGAAACCAGCAATTTGAGTCAATACTTGAGCGTAACTGATCGAACCATATCGTCCACGTGCGGAACGAGCTGCGCGCGCTGGAAACCCACCTGTGGTCACGCCGCCCTTTCTCGCAGGCGCAACATGGCGTATGGACCCCGAACCGCTTTCTCCCTCGCCCAAGGCTCCCGCCGCCCATGATCCGCCTCGACAACATTTCCAAGCAGAACGGCCATCAGATTCTCTTCATCGAGGCCTCCGCCGCGCTGCAGCGGGGCGAGAAGATCGGCCTCGTCGGCCCCAATGGCTCAGGAAAGACCACCCTGTTTCGCATGATCACCGGCGAGGAATTGCCCGATGAGGGCCAGGTGGGCGTCGATCGCGGGGTGACCATCGGTTACTTCAGCCAGGATGTGGGCGAAATGTCCGGCCGCAGCGCCGCCGCCGAAGTCATGGACGGCGCGGGCCCCGTGAGCGAGGTCGCAGCCGAGCTGCGCGAGCTGGAGGTCGCCATGGGCGATCCCGACCAGGCCGACAATATGGACGAGATCATCGAGCGCTATGGGGAGGCGCAGGGCCGCTTCGAAGAGCTGGGCGGCTATGCGCTGGAGGGCCGCGCCCGCGAAGTGCTGGCGGGCCTGAGCTTCACCGAGGAAATGATGGACGGGGACGTGGGCGCCCTTTCCGGCGGTTGGAAGATGCGCGTGGCCCTCGCCCGCATCCTGCTCATGCGGCCCGACTGCATGCTGCTCGACGAGCCCAGCAACCATCTGGATCTCGAAAGCCTCATCTGGCTGGAGGATTTTCTGCGGGGCTACGAGGGCGCCCTGCTCATGACCTCCCATGACCGCGCCTTCATGAACCGCATCGTCACCAAGGTGATCGAGATCGACGGCGGCTCGCTCAATTCCTA
>CANGTC010000093.1 GCA_947456505.1 Beijerinckiaceae bacterium | reverse complement strand
GCAGGTGTCGGCTTTGGGGCTGAAGCAGCGGGTTGAGGTGTCGGTGCAGCTTTCAATTTTGCCGCAGCCGCATCGAGGTCCGCGGGTTTTTCGCCTTCGTTCAGCAACAGCGCGATCGGCGCGTTAACCGCTACCGCTTCAGTTCCTGCCGGAACCAAAATGCGGCCAAGCGTGCCTTCATCGACCGCCTCGACCTCCATGGTCGCCTTGTCGGTCTCGATCTCGGCGATGACGTCGCCGGACTTGATGCGGTCGCCTTCCTTCTTCAGCCATTTGGAGAGCTTGCCTTGCTCCATGGTGGGAGACAGGGCGGGCATGAGGATATTGGTGGCCATAGTGGTCCTCACCGATGGGGCGCGGGGCCCCGGGGTTCATTCCAGCGAAAGGCGCACCCGCGAGCGCGCCCAAGGGTTCAAAGCAGCGTCAAAGGGTGATGTCGGTCCAGAGCTCGGAGGGATCGGGCTCAGGATCGTTCGAGGCGAATTCGGCGGCCTCGGCGACGATGGCGCGCACCTTGGCGTCGATGTCCTTCAGATCGTCCTCGCTCGCGAGCTTGTCACGCAGCAAACGACCGCGCACCTGATCGATGGGATCATGCTCCTCGCGCATCTTCTGCACTTCTTCCTTGGAGCGATATTTCGCGGGGTCGGACATGGAGTGCCCGCGATAGCGATAGGTCTGCATCTCCAGGATGTAGGGCCCATTGCCCGAGCGCGCCCATTCCAGCGCCTTGGCGCCGGCGGCTGCGACGGCGCGCACATCCATGCCATCCACCTGCTCGCCGGGGATGTTGAAGGAAACGCCGCGCTTCGAGAAGTCCTGCTGCGCCGAGGACCGCGAGACGGCGGTGCCCATGGCGTAGCGGTTGTTCTCGATGATATAGACGGCCGGAAGCTTCCACAGCTCGGCCATGTTGAAGCTCTCGTAGACCTGGCCCTGATTGCCCGCGCCGTCGCCGAAATAGATCGTCGAGACCGAGCCATTGTTCCGGTAATGATTGGCGAAGGCGAGCCCGGTGCCCAGCGACACCTGACCGCCGACGATGCCGTGGCCGCCATAGAAATGCTTCTCTTTCGAGAACATGTGCATGGAGCCGCCCTTGCCCCGCGACAGGCCGCCGCGACGGCCCGTCAATTCGGCCATGACGCCCTTGGCGTCCATGCCGCAGGCCAGCATGTGGCCGTGGTCACGATAGCCGGTGATGATCTGGTCGCCCTCCTTGAGGGCCATCTGCATGCCGATCACCACGGCTTCCTGGCCGATGTAGAGATGGCAGAAGCCGCCGATGAGGCCCATGCCATACAACTGGCCTGCCTTCTCCTCGAAGCGGCGGATCAGCAGCATTTCGCGATAGGCGGAAAGCTCCTGATCCCTGGTGAAGGCGGGAACATTGGGAGTGGCTGACGGTGTGGATTTAGCTGCGCTCTTGGCGGGCGCGGACTTTGTACGAGCGGATGCGGCAGCTGCCATTTTGAACCTCTGAGGGGCCGCCCCGGCGGGGCGCAGAAGAGGTTCAAACTTTAGACGAACATGAGCATTATGGCGAGATCTGCGCAGCGCAATAATTTCAATGCCAAGCCATTGAATTTATTCGTATTTGAAAAAATAACCGAATTTTGGTTATGCAGAAAAATCAACTGATTTCCGGTTAACTCACTCCGGGGAGGTCAGGATGATCAAATCGGTCTTGCCCACGCGGCCAAGAACGAGACGCGCCTCTTCCTCGAGAATATCGCGCTCCACCTGATCGGTCTGCATCATGGCCACGCGCCGCTCAAGGCGCTCACGCACCGCGACCAGACCTTTAAGCTCGGCGGACAGATCGGCGATTCTCGCCTTATAGGCGACTTTGGCGTTCAAACCGCGTTCGCCATTCAATGCGTGCCAGACAAAATAATACCCTGACGCCCCCGATAACAGGAAGAGAACGACCGGGATGAAGATGGAGCGGAAACGAGTGCGAATGACCATAGGTTCATGGTCAGGCGCCGGGGTTAATTTTCGATTAATCGAGCGCGTCGCCCGGGTCCCCAATGGGGCAATTACGGCGGATTGACATAGGTCTTGCCTGGCACGGTCCAGATGCTTGTGATTGATGAGCATGGAGCCAGAACCAGCCCGCCTCTGTTCGCCGCAGGCGCGATACACAGATTGGGTCCGGTCGCCAATTGAATGTTGCTTCTGGCCGTCGCCGCCAAGGTGCTCCATCGTTGCAAAGGCTCGTTGGGCCTGCAGGTTGTGATCACCACAGGGCTGCCCACCTCGCTTGACCTGGCTGTGATGCAATAGCTGTTATGCGAGGCGATGCTTTGATCGGCGGCCTTAACCCACATGCGTGAGGCATAGCTTGCGGTGCGCAGGTTCGCCGCCGTCGGACAGGAATCGAGAAAGGCCGGATTCATGGCGGCCGGGCTGTCGTCTTTGAAATTACCGGAAAGGCACCCCAATCCGGATGCACTGGCGGCCATGAAAAGTCCGCGCGCCGACTGGCTGAGGCCACCAATCTCGGTAACTGAATTGGAAGCCTGATTGACGCTAACCTGGCCGATGCCGCTGCAAAACCCATCTTTTACAAAGGGCGCCGGTTCTGAGGCGTTCAATTCAAACCTTTGATTAGCCAGACTGCCATTCAAGGCAGTGGCTTCGACGTGAAAAGTCACGCTTGAATAGGCTGGCGTGGTGCAGGTCGCCCGGGGATTCTTGTCCCAATATTCAGTCGGGGTGTAAACGGATCCACCTTCAACCGCCCCGTTCTTCGTCCAATTCGTCGGCACCCCACGGGCGCTCTTCTGGCTCCAGTTGTTGTGCTTATCCATGCAGATGACGCCAATGACAAACTTGATCCCCTCGATCGCGGGCGCATCCTTGGACCAATTGGCTCCCATATCCGTGACTTCAGATTGAAAGCACTGGTGATAGGTCATGGGCGATTTGTTGTAATCCGTGCCCACCTGATCCGGCGCCTGTGTGACCCGAAACCGATAGGTGTGCCCGGGCGTCCAGTCGTACCGATAGCGGCACTGCGCCCCCCCTGATCCATCCACGACCCCGGTATTGCCAGAATTGCAAAAGCTGCCTCCGCCAATGCGCGCTGTCGCAGGCGTGCCGGCGAAAGCCATTAAATTGTCACCCCATAAGGAAAACAAAAATTGTTTGCCAACACCTTCGTCAGCAAAGGGTCGGCCAATCATCCGCCATTGCGGATCAAAGGAGTCCCCGCCGGTATAAAAGGCCTTTCTGGTCGCGACGGGATTGACCCCGAACAATACAGGCGTCTGGAGGCCAGTATATCCGCCGAGGCTGCTGGTGATCTGACTGAAGTAGTAAATATCCGAATTGGGGCCGGGGTCAGTGTGCGGCGTAATGAACGTGTCCAGATTCTTGAGCAAAGTAACGCCTGACGCCTTCGAGCCGGTGGGCCATGGCCACCATTTACCCATACCGATGGTGTGCCCTGCAGTCGCCGAACTCACTTGAGCAAAAGGCGCTGCGCCCCATGATCCAAGCAACACAAACGCCAAGGCCGCCGGAAGGTATTTCACGCGCCACATAGAAACACCTTTTGTTTTAAATAACGAAACGAAGATATTATTTCAATAAAAGTAACAAATTTGAATCGATCACGCAACCAAACGGCGCGCATTCAGCTTCGCCAGAACGCAGGAGTGCTGCGTGCGGCTCCCTCGAAAAAAGTCTCCCTTGAACCCCTGCGGATTCAAGGGAGGCGATCTTTCATCGGCGCAATCAGGCCTCGGGATAATCCGTGTAGCCTTCGGGGCCCTTGGCGTAATGGGTCTTGGGATCATCCGCCGCCAGAGGCAGGCCATCGCGGAAGCGACGCGGCAGGTCGGGATTGCTGATGAACAGCTTGCCATAGACGATGGCGTCCGCAGCCCCCTGCTCCAGCATGGCCGCGCCCTTGGCCTGATCAAGCCCGGCGCCAGCGAAATAGCGGCCCTTGAAGACGGGGCGAATGGCGTCATGCACGGGATAGGCGCCCTGCAGGCCGCCATGCAGATAGGCGATTTTGCGCGCGCTGAGTTCCCCGGCGAGGTGCGGATAGACCTCCTCCGCATCCGGGTCCGTCACGTCGTTGAACTTGATGCGTGGCGAAATCTTGACGCCCGTGCGCTCGGCGCCAACTGCCGCGATGATCGAATCCAGCGCCTCAAGGGCGAAGCGCACCCGGTTTGCGACCGACCCACCATAGGCGTCCGTACGGTGGTTGATGGAGGAGTCGAGGAACTGATGCACCAGATAGCCGGAGGCGGCGTGAAGCTCCACGCCATCGAAACCGGCCTCGAGCGCATTGCGCGCGGCGGCGCCAAACTCCGCAGCAACCCCGGCGATCTCGCTGAGTTCGAGCGCGCGGGGCGTGACGAAGTCCAGGGGGCCCAAATCCGTGTAATTCTTGCCCTTGATGGCCACTGCCGAGGGGGCCACAGGCTGCATGCCTTCCGGCAACAAGGGCGGCACCGAGACGCGGCCCGTATGATAGAGCTGCACGAAGATCCGCCCGCCCTTCGCATGCACGGCATCGGTCACCTTGCGCCAACCCGCCACCTGCGCGGCGGTATGCAGACCTGGCGTGCGCGAATAGCCCTTGGCGTTGGGCGAGACATAGGTGGCGTCGGTGATCATAAGCCCCGCACTGGCGCGCTGGGCGTAATAGGTCGCCATCAGATCTGTGGGTACGCCATCCGCATCCGCCCGCGAACGGGTCATGGGCGCCATGATCAGGCGATTGGCGAGAGTGATGGGGCCGAGGGCGAGCGGGTCGAAAAGGGAGGTCATGATTGTCTCGTCGTTGATGATGAAATTCGACCGGATGCTAGCCTAATCACCACCCGCCCGTCGAGCTAAAGAAAAAGGCCGACGTCCCCGCCGGCCTTCTCAACTTCCTTGTTCGAAATCCTGCTTACGCCAGAGCCTTCAGCGCCGCGCGGCCGGCGTAGCGCGCCTGCGTGCCGAGCTCTTCCTCGATGCGGATGAGCTGGTTGTACTTGGCCAACCGGTCGGAGCGGGCGAGAGAACCTGTCTTGATCTGTCCGCAGTTGGTGGCGACCGCGAGATCCGCGATGGTCGCGTCCTCGGTCTCGCCCGAGCGGTGCGACATGACAGCCGTATAGCCCGCGCGGTGCGCCATATCGACGGCTGCGAGGGTCTCGGTGAGGGAGCCGATCTGGTTCACCTTCACCAGAATGGAATTGGCGGTGTGGCTCTGGATGCCCTGGGACAGGCGCGCCACATTGGTGACGAAGAGATCGTCGCCCACCAGCTGGCAGGACTTGCCGATGGCCTCCGTGAGCGCCTTCCAACCCGCCCAGTCATCCTCTGACATGCCGTCCTCAATGGTGGCGATGGGATAGGCCTTGGTCAGCTTGGCGAGATAGGCCACCTGCTGCTCGATGGTGCGAACCACACCCTCGCCCTCATAGTGATAGGCGCCATCCTTGAAGAACTCGGTCGCGGCGCAATCAAGGCCCAGATACATGTCGACGCCGGGCTTGAAGCCCGCCTGCTCTATCGCCTTCATGCAGAAGTCCAGCGCCGCTTCGGCGCTCGGCAGGTTTGGTGCGAAGCCGCCTTCGTCGCCCACGTTGGTGTTGTGACCAGCCTTCTTGAGGCCAGCCTTGAGCACCTGGAAGACTTCGGCGCCCCAGCGCACGGCTTCCGCGATGGAGCCAGCGCCAACCGGCATGATCATGAATTCCTGGAAGTCGATGGGATTGTCCGCATGTGCGCCGCCATTGACGATGTTCATCATGGGCACGGGCAGGACGCGCGCCTGGGTTCCGCCGACATAGCGATAGAGCGGCAGGCCCGAGCATTCGGCCGCCGCCTTGGCGTTGGCGAGCGAAACGCCGAGAATGGCGTTGGCGCCGAGCTTGGCCTTGTTATGGGTGCCATCAAGGGCGATCATGATTTCGTCGATGCGAACCTGATCCTCGGCGTCGTGGCCGACCAGAGCTTCCATGATGTCGGTGTTGACGCTCTCAACCGCCTTGAGCACGCCCTTGCCGCCATAACGGCTTTTGTCGCCATCGCGCAACTCCACCGCCTCATGGGCGCCCGTGGAAGCGCCCGAGGGCACGGCCGCGCGGCCAAAGGCGCCGTCTTCGAGGGTCACATCCACTTCGATGGTGGGATTGCCGCGGCTGTCCAGAATTTCGCGGGCGTGGATGTCGACGATGACGGTCATGGCTTGCCTCTTCTTGATCTGCTGAAAAAGTCGCCGCCTTTTACGGCGATTTTCGCCGTGGGGGAAGGCTCTTGCAGCGAAACCACCCCGCAGCTTTCGTCTGAGGCGCAAAAAGAGCCTGAGATGGGACAATTCGCCCCGCCTGAGCTGCATTCCCTGATTGATTCTGGCGACGCAGCCATCTATCTCGACCCACATGGTCAAGCAATCAGACAGCCCCACCCTTTTGGGCCAGCACGCGCCCCTGCCCGCCTCTCCCGAAGATGCGGAACTCGACCGCGTGCCCAATCCACATCCCGACACGAATTATCTGGCTCGTTTCACGGTGCCGGAGTTCACCTCCCTGTGCCCGGTCACGGGGCAGCCTGACTTCGCCCATATCGTGATCGATTATGTGCCGGACCAGTGGCTGGTGGAGTCGAAGTCGCTGAAGCTCTATCTCGGCTCCTTCCGCAACCACGGCGCCTTCCATGAGGATTGCACGGTGCGGATAGGTCGGGATCTGGTGGGCCTGCTCGCGCCCCGCTGGCTGCGCATCGGCGGCTACTGGTATCCGCGCGGGGGCATTCCAATCGATGTCTTCTGGCAGAGCGGAACGGTTCCCGAGGGCTTGTGGGTTCCCGATCAGGGCGTCGCGTCCTATCGCGGCCGTGGATGACTTCTGGCTGCTGTCCAGAGCTTCAGGCTTGAAGGCCCCTACCTTGTCTTTGGCGCCTGATCCTGACCAAAGCGGTATTGCAGCTGGAAGAAGGCGCCATAGCTGCGCTGGTCGGCCCGTGGCGCCGTCAATGCGCCATAGCGGCTGTCAACCAGTTCCGGCGTCGCCAAAGAATAGGTGCCCCGCAACCCGGCGCTGAAGGCGTTGGTGAAGTCGTAAGATAGCATCCATTGCGTCATGAAGCCTGTCCCACCGGCGGCCGGCTCTCGCACGCCAGGCAGATTATTCACGGTCCACGCGGCGTCATTGGCCCTCGCCATCATATAGGGCTGCCAGACCAGTTCGCCGGACACCCGGATGCGCTCACGCACCTGTAAATCGCCGCCAAGGCCCACGGCGCCGACGCTGTTGGTGACGCCCGGTTGCTGACGCAGAAAGATATGCCCCGATTTGTCGCCGGAACTGCAAATGGTCCCCGAGGACCCGTTCAGGCAGCCATAAACGCTCAGCTTCGTGTCCTGGGTCTGGTCAGCGATGAAGGCTCCCAGACGACCGGTGGCGCTGTTCAGAAGGGCGATGCCCGTGTCGATGTAGCCAGCCTCCGCAGGCTTCCCAGCCTGAGGGCTCTGCTGGGCCTGAGCGCTCAGGCTACCAGCCAGAACGAAGCCCGCGACTATGCACGCACGTAAGATCACCCCTGCCCCCGTTGGTGGACATTTGCGGAGTTAATGCATTTTTAACTCGCAAGTTCAAGCGTCACTCGAAAGACGCAGCAAGTCTCAGGCCAAGCGACTTGATTCGCTTAGGGAATAGGTCGCCTCGCGCAGGCAGGCCACCAGGGACTGACGGTCCTTGAACCCAGTCAATCGCTCAAAAGCGATGGGCGCGCCGATCTCAACCTCGCAGCGCGTCCCGATTCTGCGGCGCAGTTCATGGAAGAAAAGCGCGAGCCTGAGCGTGGGGCTGATATGGCTGACGATCTGAAACAGGCGGGAATTCTGCCCGCGAAAATAGATCGGCGCCACCGGGGCCTTTGCGCTCTGGACGAGGCGCGCCAGATAGGGCGTCCAGGGCGGGTCGATGGCGGGGCGCCTCCCCAGCCGGTCGGGCGAGGTCGAAATGGCGCCGGCGGGGAAAATCACCAGGCAGCCGCCGCTCTGCACATGGGCCAGCGCCTTGGCGCGGGACGCAACATTCGCGCGCTGGGCCTCGATGGTCTCGGTGAAATCGATGGGCAGCATGTGGTCGCGCATTTCAGGGGCCCGCAGGAGCACCGCATTGGTCAGAACCAGAAAATCAGGCCGCGCCCGGCGCATCAAAGCGCACATCACGATGCCGTCGAGCACCCCGAAAGGATGGTTGGACACGACCACGAGCGGGCCTTGTTTCGGCAGGGCCGCCAACCGCTCCGCATCATAGCGAAGGTCAAGGGAGAGGGCCTTGATGGCGACATCGAAGAAGCTCGCCCCCTCCCAGCCACTCGCCTGATGCTGGAAATAGAGGCTGCGCAGCCGGTTGCGCCCGGTGGCGACCTCCAGCACATTGATGGCGAGACGCTTCAGCAGGGGGTCGGCGGGGTCCGCGTAGGTGAAGGCGCTTTCGTCCATGGCGAGCCGGTTACGACACTGATGTGACGGGTTCGCGACAGCCCGTTAGTAACCCTTGGCGAGGCGATCAAAGGCCATGAGGCGGGCGAGCAGCGCCTCAAGCTCGCCGAGCGGCACCTGATTGGGGCCATCCGAGAAGGCCTCGGCCGGATTGTCGTGGGTCTCGATGAAGATACCCGCTACGCCCACCGCCACGGCGGCGCGGGCCAGAACCGGCACGAATTCACGCTGGCCGCCCGAAGAGGTCCCCTGCCCGCCGGGCTGCTGGACCGAATGGGTGGCGTCGAAGATCACAGGCGCCCCGGTCTGCTCGGCCATAATGGGGAGGGAGCGCATGTCGGACACGAGGGTATTGTAGCCAAAGCTGGCCCCGCGCTCGGTGACCAGCACCTGTGGATTGCCCGCGCCCGTGACCTTGGCGACCACGTTCTTCATGTCCCAGGGGGCGAGGAACTGGCCCTTTTTCACGTTAACAGGCTTGCCAGTCGCCGCCGCCGCCAGCAGCAGATCGGTCTGGCGGCAGAGGAAGGCGGGAATCTGCAGCACGTCCACTACCTCGGCGGCGATGGCGCATTGGTCGTTCTCGTGGACATCGGTGAGAATCGGGAAGCCGAACCGCCCCTTGATCTCGGCGAAGACCGGCAGCGCCTCCTTCAGGCCAAGCCCACGGCGGCCCGTGAGCGAGGTGCGGTTGGCCTTGTCGAAGGAGGACTTATAGACGATCCCCACCCCAAGCCGCCCCGCGATCTCCTTGAGCGCCGCCGCCATGGTCAGGCCATGCTCCCGGCTCTCCAGCGCGCAGGGCCCCGCGATGAAGGCCAGCGGCAAGGCGTTGCCGAAAGCCACCGCCCCCGCACCCGTTCCAATCGTCACCTGCGCCTGCGCCTGCATGATCCGCCTCATATTGTGTCGCCAAAAGGGCTAGCGGAGGCCGGGCGCCAAGGCAAGCGTCGGCTGCGGGGGAGGTCAGGTTAGGCGGGGATGCACCCCGCCCCTTTACGGCGTCAACTTCGGAGGCACGCGCTTTTTCGTCACCTGTTCATAGCCATAGGCGAGGCGCAGCATGGCGCCGTCTTCATAGGGGCGGCCGAGGAACGTGACGCCAGCAGGCAGCCCGGTGCTGGTGAAGCCCGCTGGCACAACCACGGACGGCACGAAAGTCAGGAAGGTGTTGAGGTGCGGCGCGCCGCGCTGGTCCACATAGGGCGGGTTCACCCCGTCGCGGATCAGGGTGGGCGTATGCTCCACAGCCTTGTGAACGATGGCGTCGAGGCCATGCTCCGCCATGACCGCGTGCAGATTCATCATCAGAGTTTCGCGGGCGCGCAGATAGGTGTGGTGCTGCTCCAGCGTGTTGGTGTGCAGCCAGCGCTGCTTGACCCCGCGCATGGTCTGATCGAACAGGGGCGAAGCCATGGCCTCCTGCCGATTAGCGAAAGGCGAGGCGGCGCTGCCGCTCACATAGAGATCAAAGGAGGCTTCGTCATCCGCATCGACGCGCGCGCGGGTGGCCAGCAGGGCTTTCAAGTCCGCGATCACGATGGGATCGACGATCACGGCGCCTGCGGCCGCCATATCTGCGATGGCGGCGTCGAAGACTTCCGTCACACGGTCGAAATCGGGGTCGGATGCGTCGGTGTGGAAGCCCATGGGCTCGCGCAGGACGCCGATGCGCGCGCCCTTCAGCGCGCCCTTGTCGAGCTGGCAGAAGAAGCCATGGCCCGCCTTGCCATGACCCAGCGCCGTCACGGGATCCTGGGGGTCAAAGCCCACCATGCAGTCCAGCACCCGGGCGAGATCCTCCACCGTGCGCGCCATGGGGCCCAGCGAGCCGATGATGGTCGGCCAGCCCGCATAGACGCCGCCCCGGCTCACAAGCCCCGCCGTGGGGCGCATGCCCGCGACACCGTTCCAGATGGAGGGGCGGCGGATGGAGGCGAAACCCTCCTGACCGATGGCCACCGCGCAGAAATTCGCAGAAACCGCTGCGCCCGACCCGCCAGAAGACCCGCCCGCCGTACGCTCAAGGTCATAGACATTGCGCGTGGAGCCGAAGAGCGACCCATGGGTGTCGCCCGCCCCCAGCTCCCCAAGGGTGGACTTGCCAATGAAGATCGCGCCCGCCGCCTTGAGTTTCGCCGCCGCGAAACAATCGCGGTCGGGATAATGGTCTTTGAACATGACCGAGCCCATGGTGGTTGGCATGTCCTTCACGTCGGCCTGATCCTTCATGATGAGGGGGATGCCATGCAGAGGCCCCACCAGCCCGCCCTGGGTCAGGGCCGCGTCCAGCGCGTCGGCCTCCTCCAGCGCCTTCGGGTTGGTTGAGATGACCGCGTTGATGGTAGGGCCCGCCTTGTCATAGGCGGCGATGCGCTCGAAATAGGTCTCCACCAGCCGCCGCGCGGTCAGGCGACGATCCAGATAGGCGGCGTGAATGTCGGCGATGGTCGCCTCGACGACGTTGAATGTGGCCTGCGCGTCCATCAGCGGCTCCTTGGGGTATGTTGGCTCAGGTTCGCTCTAGCAGGAGCCATGCCAGCGCCGAGAGCCCAGAGGAAGCCGCAAAAGCGACGAGATGGGCGCCATGATGCGCAAGATATCATCGGGGCGCCCAAGCCGGAGGTTCCACCCCATAACTTGGGACCATAACGCCAGCCGTGTTGCGCCCGGGCGCCCGGCAGGCTATGTCACTGGTGCTGGCGCTCGCGCGCCGGTGCGGCCCTGCGGGGCCCTGAGTCGGGGTATGGCGCAGTCTGGTAGCGCATCTGCTTTGGGAGCAGAGGGTCGCAGGTTCGAATCCTGCTGCCCCGACCAAATTAAAAGCTTTCTATTTCGCTGTGTCTTCCCGTGGAGCCGACCAGGCGCACTGCTCTAAAGGAGGCGACAGCCTCAGGTGCGGCGTCCAACTCTAAACACCATAGGCGACCGGGCGCGGGCTGATGCGCTCAGCGGAACTGGCGCTGAATTGAATAATCTGCGCAGGCTCATGCGCGGCGATCATGTCGGACAATTGCGCGCGAATAAACCACCCGAAAAGCATGTGTCGATAGCTAATGGTCATGATTGCGGCGATGGCGAAGTCCAGAAAGCTGGCAATGAGTTCAGGGTTGCCGACAAACCTAAGACGCCCGACGGACAAATCCTCTTTCTTCCCCTTCTCTGTTTGCCAAAGACTTGCCGCCAACTTCAGGGCGCCCTTCTGATCAACGACAAGATCGTTCCAGAAAGTCATCGCATCCAACAGGCTAGGCGAAGTTTCGTGCTGAAATAATTGATGGGCGGCACTGGAGAAGCGGTTCTGCCAATCAGCGCCTCTCTCCAGATTTTCAAGCCGAATAGCAGAATGCCGAGCCAAAACGCTCATTACGCAGACAATCCAAAAACAAGAGAGCGCGATTATCCAGAGCCAGCTCATTGCCTCGCCTCCTTGCGCTTTTTTACCTCGGACCGAATATGAGAGTGATCACCATCACGCTGAGCGTCAAGCTTTCTACGTTTCAGCTCATACGAAAGAGTATTGATCCTCCACTTTCGTGCTGTTTCCAGATATTTGGGGGATTGCCAAACCAAGATCAGGATAAGGGCGGAAGGAAGCCCATCGCTCTTCACCCAATCGATCAGCTCTTTGAAACCCACCACTGCGACCCTCATCAGAGGGATCAAATGCTAACTCAGCATGATCATAGCAACAAGGAGCCTTCTCCTACTTTTACTTCCCAAACAACCCATGGGCCACCCGATCCCCCGGCTTCAGCCCGATCTTCGCGGCCACGCCAGCGTTCACCTCCAGCACAGCGAAAGCCGGGGGGCCGGAGGAGATGGTGCGCTCGGACATGGCCTCCGTATTGGCGGCCACGCTGGTCACGGTTCCGTTGCGACTGATGAAGATCATGTCAAGGGGGATGTAGGTGTTCTTCATCCACATGAGGACGGGCTGTTCGGTCTTGAAGTCGAACAGCATGCCCCGGTCGGCGGGCATGAAGCGGCGGAACATCAGGCCGCGGGCCCGTTCCTCATCGGTACGCATCACCTCGATGGCGAATTTGTGCCGACCGCTGGCAGTCACGATCTCGAGGGGCTCTGTGGTGGTGGGCTGGGACTGGGGCGCTGATTGAGCGCGGGCGGGGCCAATGAGGGCTACAGCGCCCGCAAGGGCCAGAGTGAGGCTGAAGACGAAAGTCAGTGATCTCAAAATGCGCATGCTCGAACCCCGCCGGAGGAAGAGGCGCAACCATGCCTCTTCGCGGGGGCCGGAGCAAGCCACAGCCCCCTGGGGGTCGCCCTCAGTGCGAGGAGGGCAAGGTTGTTTCGAGGGGCCGAACCTCGGCGGCCATAAGTCCTTTGGATCCGGGCCCAAAGCGCACGAGCAGGCTGTCTCCCGGCTTCAATTCGGCGAGGCCGAACTTCCGCAGGGTCTCCATGTGCACGAAGATGTCTTCAGTGCCCTGACCGCGCGTCAGAAAACCGAAACCGCGCACGCGGTTGAACCATTTCACGATGGCGATCTCATAGCCGCTGGTGGGCACCACCTGCACATGGGTTCGCGCCGGATGCATGGCCGGATGAGTCGCAGTCGATTCATCGAGCGAAATGACGCGGAATACCTGCATGCCCTTCGAACGGTTCAGGGCCTCGCAGACGATACGCGCGCCCTCAGGCGCCGTCTGGAACCCGTCGCGACGCAAAATCGTGACATGGAGCAAGATGTCGTTACCGCCTTCGTCAGGCACTACGAAGCCATAGCCCTTGGACACATCAAACCATTTGATGCGTCCCGAGACCTCAATGAGGTCCAAGGGCGTTTCTTCTGACGCCGTCTGAGTGGCTTCGGCGCCATCCATCTGACCGGTTAAATCATTGCTGCCCACGAAGTCAGCCCCCAAAATTACCGAAGCTTCCCGCCTCGGCGCATCGTTATGCGAATCGATTCACCCCGACCGGGGAATCACTCATTAACCATAGCATTAGCCGGAACCTGTCCAATAGGACCCTAGGTAAGCGCTTGTGGACGAATCATCTAAACGCCCTCCGGCGACGCCTGCAGGCCTCAAAAGCCCCCCAAGCCAGCATCAGCCGCCCTGCTTCGCCACCCAGCGGCTCATGGCTGGCGCGCCAATCAAGGCCCGCACCACCTCCATGGCCTCGGGACTCAGCCCATGGCGCGCCGTCGCCATGGCGACAAAGGCGTTGCAATTTCGCCCACCCGCCAGAACAGCCAGCGCGCCGCCGCCTTCCATCCTGTAATGGCGCATACGCGTCTTGAGCCCAGCTATCTCAGTGGATTCGCCGGGACCTTCCGGGGTCATACGAGGGGTCAAAAGCGCCGCATCGCTCACACGCGCCAGATCTTCATCGTCGGCGACCCCCGCCACACAGTCGCACATGCCCATTTTGACGCGGGCGTAGACCATGACCTCCTCACCGCAATGGGCGGCGTCGCAGCGAAAGGCGCGTCCGGCTGGCCAGGCGTCACGCAGAAAGGGCCAGGCGGCTTCGCGCAAGACCGAGTCGGAATCAACGATGGGCGCTGGCGCGAAGATCACGCGCGCCACGAAAAAGCCAACGCTGCCCACGAGCACGGCCAAGGCCAGAGCAAGCGCCATGACGAGGCTGGGGCGCATTCAGGTTGCTCCCCCGCCCCGCGCCCGCCGGTCAGGCATAGGCCTTCATCACATGGCGCGCGATCACCGTGCGCATGACTTCGCTGGCGCCCTCGGTGATGCGATAGCTGCGCTGCTGGCGCCACATGCGCTCGATGGGCAGATCCGTGGTCAGGGCGATTCCACCGTGGATCTGCATGCAGCGGTCGATGGCGGAAAAAGCCATTTCGTCGGCGAAATACTTGCAGTGATAGGCCTCGACGCGCGCTTCCTGCCCATCGTCGATGAGCGAGGCGGCGCGGCGCACCAGCAGGGTCGCCACATCGAGGTTCATCCAGATGTCCGTAAGTTGCCACTGGATGCCCTGCCGCTCGGCGAGAGGCTTGCCGAAGGTGGAGCGCTGGTAGGAATATTTCACCGCCATTTCGAGCGAGCGCTCGGCGACGCCCAGGGCCCGCGAGCCGTGCTTGACGCGCCCTGCCCCCAGCCACTTCTGCGCGAGGCCGAAGCCCTTGCCCTCTTCGCCCACGCGATGGGAGACGGGAACCCGCACATTGTCGAGCACGATCTCCCAGGGCTTGTCGCCCATCATGGTCTCGTATTGGGCGGTCAGCTTCACGCCGGGGGTGTTCATGTCCACGATGAAGCAGGAGATGCCGCCGCGCGAGCCCTTG
>CANGTC010000092.1 GCA_947456505.1 Beijerinckiaceae bacterium | reverse complement strand
CTGTTGCGGCCATCAATGATCGCCTGCAAGCGTTTACGGTCAGTCGGGTTCAGTTGGACGGTCACACCAGTTCGCATTCCCTAGAATCGCACGTAGTAAGCGCGAAGGGAATCCCACTAAGGACTCTTATGTCAGCATCAATCCACTAGGCTCGATGGACGCGTATCGAGCGTCGGCCCTGAGGTGCGAAAATTGACGCCATAATATTGCGTTCTCGGCACAAGGAAGCAGTAGGTGAAGGTCTTTGGGTTGTAACTGCTCCAGCAATTGCCCAGGAGATAACCCAGCGAATTCACATCTGCGGTACCGGTGCCCGAGTCACCTGACCCACCATCATCTGGTCCGCCGCCACCAGAGCCGCCACCGCCGATTCCACCGCCCATGGGCCGAATGGTATAGCTATTGTAAGAACTTCCCACGATGCCGCTCGTGCGACGATCAAGAGCAGACGTCAATCCGGTGTTCGCGATCTGATCGCCATGAGCGATATTTGGATCGATGGAGCCAGTAAAACAGGCGCAACCAGGAAGATTACTGGTTCCATTTGCACAATATGCGTTGGGACCACCGGGGGTAGGCGAGCTTGTTCCAATCGTAAAGGTCGCCCGGTAGGTTCCGGCCGTAAGCAGCAATCCCCGATAAAGATATGATCCGGAACGTTGGGAGTCGACGATGACGTTCGGTCCGACGCGCTTGTCATTTTGCTGATAGACGAACAGCGGCTGCGAGTCGGCGGGGTTACCTTGAAGACCACCGAATACGCGCGTGATCCAAAGAGGCGTCTTCTCATAAGACGCGCCCGCCGGAAAGTATCCCGTACTGGTGCTAAATTGCTGGTTCGGAATTCCACTTGTAAAATCGGCTGTGAACAGATTGGTTTTATATGACCAGGGCCAATTGTTGTTCAGAGGCTCTGAACATTTCGTCTGGCAAAGCTGTACGCGTCCCAGATAAAATCCGTTAATGGTGCTGGTGGTGGTTGGCGGCTCCGCGACAAAGCTCAACCAGAAATAGCCTGCGTTAGTAATCGAAACAGGCACGCTGCGCTGGATCCAGCGAGCGGAATAGGCGCAGATATCGATGCGGTTCGCTGAATTGTCCGGTCGCCTGTTAGAGGCGCTCCATGGCAGTGCGGGCGGTAGCGGAAAGTCGTTGGGCAGGCTCGCGTTCCGCCCGGCTGTTGGGGGAGCCGTCGCCAATTGCGGGTTGGTCAGAATCGGCACGAGATAGGCGCCGGCCCGGGCGGTCTGGGCGCCCGAATTGGTGGTGCTCGAGTTACGCGCTGAGGCAAGCGTGCGCGTAGCTGTAGCGGTCACCCAATGCATTTCACCCTCGACCGAGCCACAGATATAAACGGGCTCGTAATCAGGATAAACGACCGTGGATTTATACCAATAGCGGAATTCATAATTGCCCGTCGGCAAATAAACCTTCTTGGAAATGATCGGCGCGACCGGGGCGCCATTCAGAACGCCTCCCACCTGAATATAGGTAGAAGGCGGCGTCACCGGAGCGCCATTCAGCAATGAACCGTCTGGAGGAGCGAGCGGAGAGGCCGAACCCGCAGTTCCGCTATACCAGTCATTGATCACTGGCGCGTTGGGATCGCCCGCCTGCGCAGCCCCTGGCGTCAGCCATTGTTCATCGATCACGGAATTGGGCGTGGAGGCCGAAGCGGACATATCCAGCATGCCAATGATGATCGAACGCGCGCCATTGAGATTGAAGGTTTTTAGATTGAAGAGACGCGCGAAATAGGTGTTCAGCGTCGCACTATAAGTCACTTTGGCGGAGAAGGTGTTGGAGGTGCGCGTGACAACAACCGTCGGCGCAGAGGCTGAACCATTGACGACAACGCCTAATTGCGCGCTGAAAATGTTTGACCCGATCTGCTGCCCCTCGGCGAGGGCCGAACTGTTAATCGCCGTTTCATTGAAAGCGGGGTCCGCCCGATTGGCCGATTGCACCACGTTGCGCGCGGCGTTGGCGGCCGCGACAGCCGCCGCCTGCGCCGCCTGATCCAGTCGGCTTTTCACAAACAGCGCGTTGCCATAATCCACCGCCAGCCCCATGAGCCCCATCATCGGCATCAGGAACAGAGCTGTCATGATGGCGATGTTGCCTCGCCGCGCGGCGTGAAAACGGCGCACCGATTGCGCGAATGAGAAGGCATGAGCGGGAACGAAGGTTCTCAGCGACATAGTGAACTCCGCATGATCTTCTCAATTTGACGTCAGCCGCATGACCGGAGAGGCTTTAGGCGGGGCATCTGTTCCAACTCCCGGATTTCCGACGTTAATGGATGCTTTCAACACGTGTTCGCGTCCCAAAAGCCTGCGCTTATTCCCGTCAATACGGGAAAGGCCCCACCGGATGCGCCGCCCCGCCAGTTGCGGAGAGGCTGCCATGTCTCCGCCATCAAAGGCGTGGCGAGGCCGAGATCCACATGGTTGGAGCTGGTTGCGCTCAATTCGAAGCCATTGCGGAACATGGGGTTGTAGGTGGTCCAGGCATTGACGACCACAACCGCGTTAGGCTGGAAAGCGCCTGCAGGCAAAGTCGTCAGGGTCGTCGGGAGATCGGCGTTGGCGCCTCTTGCGGTCAGAAGGCCGCATGCCTGACGCTTCAAGTTTCCATAGGTCCATCGAACCTTGGCGTCGAAGGTGCAGCCATCAAGGGTCCGGACGCTGCCAATGGGACAGTTTTTAGGCGTCATCTCCACAAGGGAGATACCGACCCGAAAATATTGCGTGTTACTATTGGACCATGCGGGCTGGGTTGGATCGATCACCTCGGGAGCGACCAGCCCTATGCGCTGAATCATCTCGCGCAACATTTCAGGATTCACATCCGCAGTCACGCCCGCCACGTCATAAGCGACCATGGTCGCATAATCCGTCAATTGCTGACGCGTACGAAGGAACCGGGCCAACTCGTTGCCCGCGAACAACAACCCCATCAACAAAGGGAAGACGAACACAAATTCGATCGCAATGGCGCCGCTGACGCAACTGCGGAAGCGCTGATGAAGCCGGATTTCGCTAGGCCATCTCATGCCGGGCCTCAAAAGACGCCGACCGACGGATCATTGATCCACATGGCCGTAGAAACCAAGCCGTAAACCTTGTTTCCTCCAATAACCGCAGTCGGCGGCTGCACGATCATGCCGTTAGCGGTGAAAATCGTTGAGAAAGGCGACATGGGATAATAAACGACCAGATATTGGCTCGCCCCCGCCCCGCCGAATTGTATGGCTGGGCTGCCGGAACTGGAGCCGACGATCTGCAGATTTGAGAGCCTTGGGTCGACATTGAATGTCGGGCTTTTACGGACGCCGTTCGCCAGATTGCTGTAAGCATCGTCCCAGCAACCGCCATTGGTGCTGCAATTGGTTCTGGAAAAGGCCTCGATCAGAACGCTATTGGCGTCCATGCCAACCGGGAGATAATTCTGCAATCTGGCTCTCAGGGCGCTGACCGAAATCGTGACGGCCCCAGTGCGGGACGTGACGCTGGCGTCCTTAAGGATGAAGGCCGAGCCCGACCTTATGTCGGAGGCAAGATTGCCCACCGCGCCATCCAGGCTGTTTCTGAAATATTGAACGACGAAACTGTTCAGGATCATCAAGACAACGCCGAAGAACGGCCAGGCCAAAAATGAAAATTCAATGGCTGCGACGCCAGCCTGGTCGCTCGCAAAAGCACGAACGCTTGCCGCGAACTTGTGCATCATGACCAACCCCGGGCGAAATAAGAACCTAACAATCATTGCAAATTTTATAAATAATTCTAACGCCAAGATCAAGTGTCTTGCAATGACGAGCCCCGGCCATCCCTGGGGATGACCGGGGCCGGAGCGCCACCGGGGCTGGGGGGCTGACGAAAGGCGACGCTCCCGTGCATAACGCGCGAGGGCTCGCTACGATCAGGCGGAAATGAAAAAAAGACGCGCGCGACCCGGGCTGACGCGAACAGAGCCATTGACCCCATGGCGGCGCTCGGGCGAAATGCGCTCAGGAAGCGCAAAGCTACGCGTAAACAGAGGGAGAACGCCATGCCGAAGGCCTATTGGGTAAGCTGCTACCGGGAAATTCTGGATGAATCCAAGCTGGCCGCCTATGCGGCCCTGGGCGGACCCGCCATTACGGCGGGCGGCGGGCGCATTCTGGCGCGCGGCATGGCGGACGCGGTCTACGAACATGGGGTGAAATCGAGGACCGTCATCATCGAGTTCGATAGCCTTGAGGCGGCGAAGGCCACCCATGACAGCCCGGGCTATCAGGCCGCTCTGGCGGCCCTCGATGGGGGGGCCGTGCGCGATCTGCGGATCGTGTCGGGCGTCTAGCGGCGCCTGCTTCGAGGCGCGGGACAAGCAGTTCCGCGCCGGAACAAGACTTGCTGGGCGAGCGCGGCTCCACGCGCCCAGGAAGCATCAATGCGATTTTATCAGATTGCCGCCCTCTGCCTCGCAGCAGGTTTCAGCACCCCGGCGCCCGCCGCCGACAGCGTGACTTTTGGTACCAATTGGCTTGCCCAAGCCGAGCAAGGCGGGTTTTTCCAGGCCGTCGCCGATGGAACCTACGCCCAATACGGGCTGGACGTGAAGATCGTTCCCGGTGGTCCGCAAACCAGCAATCGCCTGTTGCTGGCCACCGGAAAACTTGATTTCTATATGAACGCCAATCTGATCGCGCTTTTTGCGGCGGCGGAGCAGAAGGTCCCGACCATTGGGGTGGCGGCGATTTTCCAAAAGGCGCCCATCATTTTCATGTCGCATCCGGGCGTCGGTCTTGAGCGGTTCGAGGATCTGAAGAACGCCACCGCCTTTGTCGGGCGCGAGAACCTGGCGACGGACTTCCGCTGGCTGAAACAGGTTCATGGCTTCAGCGAAGAAAGGGTGAAGCCCTATACCTACAATCCCCAACCCTTCATCGCGGACATCCATTCCATCCAGCAGGGCTATCTGACCTCCGAACCCTTCCAGATCGAGAAACAGGCCGGCTTCCGACCTAATATCTTCCTTCTGGCCGACTACGGCTTCAACAGCTACTCAACCCTGATTGAAACAAGACGCGACCTCGTGGAGACCAACCCCGACGTGGTGCAGCGCTTTGTCGACGCCTCCCTGCTGGGCTGGCGTCATTATCTCGATGGGGACAATGCGGCAGCCAACGCCCTGATCAAGAAGGCGAATCCGGATATGACGGATGAGCAGATCGCCTTTTCGGTCGCCAAGCTCAGGGAATATGGCGTTGTGGATTCCGGCGAGGCGCTGACCCTGGGGATCGGCGCGATGACCGACGCCCGCATCGACAGTTTCTTCGAGAAAATGGCTGCCGCCAAAGTGGTGCGTGGCGATCTGGACTACCGGTCTTCCTATACCCTGCGCTTCGTCAACAAGGGCGTCGGCGTCCCGCATGGCCATTGAGCCGGAATGGCGCGTCGCGCCGCTCCCGCCCAATCCCGTCAGATCATTCACGGAAGCAAAGACGAGCCCCGATCACCCAAAAAATGATCGGGGCTCTAGCGACACCCGGGCTTGGGGGCTGGTGAAAGGTGGCGCTGGAGGCAGGTAAGCCCATCAATTGCGTTCTGTTAAGGGGAAAAACAGCGCCCGGCGCGCGCAGCGGACACGGCGGCCAAATAAAATCTTCTTTCGTCAAGTCAAAAATTCGTGATTTAAGCGTGATGATAGATCGAACCTTTAACTTAAATATTTATTTTTAAAGGATAATTAGAAACAGGACCGGCGACTGCGTCGAAGCTGTAACGAGAAATTGATGCCTATCTGCGCAGGCTGCGACAAGGCGTCACATCCTGCCGCAATAATCCCAAAGCCCCCGGGGAAACCGGGAGCCTCGTCGTGGCTCATGCGCGAATGATTCGGCGAACCCGCCTCGAACTTGTCCTTCGACACCCGTTCTTAACCTTTGGACGACACAACGTTTTTACTTGGAGAGCGCGCGAGCCACGCCTCTTGGCGAAGATGGTTCCGTCCCCAGGCAAGCGATGGAAGCTATTCGATAGGGCGGGGGCTCGGTCGGGAGCTGAAAATGGGAATGAGCATTCACGGCGGGAGTTACACCGCCGCACAAACGATGCAATGGCAGCAGCGTCGCCAGAACTTTGACGCGCTGTCCCAAGCCATAACCTCGGGCAATCTTTCCGGCGCCAACGACGCCCTTACAAAGATCAAGAGCCTGCTCCCCACAGGCTCGGACATCAAGCCAGACAGTTTCCTCGGGAAACTCGCCTCGGCCATTCAGGCCGGAGACATTTCTGGCGCCCAGCAGATCCTGGCGTCGCGACATCATCAAAATGGCGGGCAAGCGGCGGGTAACAATGGCGCTCCAGCGTCAGACGCCCCTACGGCGGCGACCGCGAGCGCGGCGAGCGGTCAAACTACCGCAGCCATCGGGCGCCATCGCCATCACCACCATGGCGGTGGCGAGTCTCCCGCGCTTGATCTGAACAAGGCGATCCAGAACGGGGATGCTGGCCAGGCCCAGTCGTCCATGCAGACGATCATCACCGAGCTCCAGCAGATCGCGGCGGCGGGCGGCCAGTCTGGCGTCGCCAGCGGCTCCCTTATGGCGTCAGCCGCATCGGCGGCGCAGAAACTGCTGGATAACCCGGACTTCAAGGCGCTGGAAGATGCGGTCGCCAAGGGCGATGCGTCCGGCATGAAAAGCGCCTGGGCGAAGCTCCTCAACGGATCCGGCGCCTCTGGCGACGCGCCAGCGCAGGCAGCCGCCTGAGAGCCAACGAACCTCGCCAATAGCAAAAGCCGCCCCCATCGGGCGGCTTTTCCGATTTAGGCCTGATTCCGGCGCGATCCCCAATTGAAGATCGGCGATCCAGCGCTCGGCCAGAGCCTCCGCATCCCTGCGGTTCGCTCCGGCGGTCATGACGTAACCAATGCGATCCACGTTCTCAAAAGGCGGCCTGACATGAGCGCCCTCCTTTTTGAGGATTTCGAAACAGCGGATCCCCGGGTCGCTCCACTCCGGCAAGACCACGCGGTTTAATCGCCCGATGCGATCCGCCGTGATCCAGCGACTGACGGCGAAGAGCCTTTCATGACCCTGCGTGAGGAAGTCGCTGTCGCCCAGATGCAGCGACACCAGATCGGCGTAGACCGAGCGCCCAAGCCCATAGCCCATGAGGCGGGGAATCTTGGCGCTGACAAGGCGTGGATTGATCTCTATGAGCTGCGGCCCATCGGTGGTGACCATCATCTCGATATGGGCTGCGCCGAAGTCGAAATCCACCGCGTCCAGCAGAGAAAAGGCGTAATCCCTGATGGCTTCCATCCCCGGCCCGGCGGGGACGAAACACCCGCCCCTGATCGTGAAGGATGGGGGCGGACACATCTCCTTCTGATTGATCCCGAGGAAATGATGCCGTCCGCCGACGCTCATCGTATCGCATCCGATGAAGGATCCCTGCAGATATCGCTCAATGACAAAACGCTGGTTGGATCTCACGCCCAGGCCATAATCCATCGCCTGCGCCGCAAGGGATGGAACCGGTGAAATCCAGGGCTCAAGGTCGTCAGGGCCCTCGATCACCACCACATTTTGAGATGCGTAGCCGTCGCAGGGTTTGATGAGGACAGGGAACCCAAGCTCCTCAATGGCCGCCATGATCTCATTTTCACAGGTGGCGAGCCGATGCCCCGCCTGGGGCACGCCGCGCGCCTGCAGTCGCTGACGCACGCTGAACTTGTCGCGCAAAAGTTGCGCTGTCTCGGGGTTGAGGAAAGGCAATCCAAGGCGGCGCGCCAAGCGAGCGGCCGCCACAATGCGGATATCGACCATGCAGACCAGGGCCTCAAAAGGCAGCCGGCGATGACGTTCCGCAAGGGCCCCTTCCACCTCCTCCTCGATGAAGCCGGGATATTCGAGACATTCGACCGCGTGGGTCAGCGCAGCGGCGACCGCAGGCTGGCTCCGGTAAGAAGCGAGATCCGACGTCACAAACGTGAAAGCGTCGCCGCGGGAGATGATGGCGTCGAGAATATCGACGTCATTGCCGCCAGCGAGCTCAAGAACGAGCACATGCGCCATGAGAGCGATCCAGACTATTCTGCTTGTCAGACCCGGTAGCCACTGGCCAGAGCAGCGAGCCGCCCGACGGAACCGGCGATGTAACCCTCGAAGGACTCATCAAACATATAGCCGAGATCCGACCATTTATCCGCCGCATAGGGCACGCAGATAGCGCCGCCCATGACCAGCGCGCCGACATAGCCAAACAGGGCGCGCGCATGGGCGATGCCAGCCATGCCGCCACTGGCTCCAGTTGAGGCGCTGCAAAGCAAGAGGGGCTTGTCGACGAATGGATTGGTGAACTGCGGATCGACATAGGCGAGGCGAGACACCCAGTCGATCAGGTTCTTGAGATAGGCGGTCATCTGTCCATTGTATTCCGGGGCTGCGACCATGATCCCGCGGCAGGCGGAAAAACGACGGTGCAACTGGACGACGTGTTCCCGCAGCCGCGCATCCCCCTCGATATCCTCGTTGAACAGGGGGAGATTGGCCTGTTGCGGCAGCAGGACATCGCGCCTGACGGATTGCGGCAAATATCCCGCCACGTGGTCAAGCAGATAACCATTGTAGGACCCGCCACGCATGCTTCCCGAAATGCACAGAATGTTCATCGTCATAAGAGTTCTTTCCAACACGCCCCTTGCCGAACTCAGCAAGACCCGCGCCACGCCATACGGTGAACTGGATCCGGCAAGACCGACCTTCGCGCATCGCACGATCCAGCAAAACGAAACGGAATCTCTAGCCAAGAAAAATAATAAGTAATTGATAAAATGATATTATTTTATGGCATGGCATATGCTCGGGACACTGTGGGGGTGAATAACGGAGACCACTATGGGAATGCGAATACATGGCGGGGGCGGAGGCTATGCCTCAGGCGCCCAGGATGCGCAATGGCAGCAGCGCCGCCAGAACTTTGACGCCCTCGCGCAGGCGATCACGAGCGGCAATCTCTCAAACGCCAACGACGCCTTTGCCAAGATCCAGGCCTCCGTTCCCGCTGGAGGAAGCATGAATCCAAACGGCTTCCTCAGCAAGATTGGCGCAGCCCTGCAAACGGGGGACATCACCACCGCCCAGCAAGTGCTGGCCGCCCGATTCAGCGGTTTGAACGACCAATCCGCCGCCGTTGGAGCCACCCAACAGGCCGGAGCGGCGACCGCCGCAACCGCTGTCGCTGGCGCGACCTCCACTGTCGCCGGGACCTTCGGACATCATGGGCATCATCATCACCACGGCGGCGGAGGCGGCTCCTCGCCAGCGCTGAATCTGAGCCAGGCGATTCAAGCGGGCGACACCACAAAGGCCCAGTCGTCCATGCAGACCATTCTCAACGATCTGCAGCAGGTCGCCGACATGGGCAATCTGGGGACCTCCGGCGCCAACGCCGGCGCCGCCAATCCCATGGTCTCATCGGCGGTCACGGCGGCGACGAATCTGCTCCAGAATCCCGACTTCAAGGCTCTCGAGGATGCAGTCGCCAATGGGGACTCGTCAGCCATGAAAGCCGCCTGGAGCAAGCTTGTGGGTGGAACCTCCACTGCAAGCAGCAGTGCGACGACCACGACACCACCGTCCGTCGCCTGAGGCCTTCGAAAAGATCTGTCATGCGTGGAAAAGCCGCCCCAGGGCGGCTTTTCTCATGATCACCCCCATTGGCGACTGCTGGGCCGCCAGCGCATAAATCGAAGCAAGATACTGTTTTAAAACATTTTTTAGTTGGTATAAAAAATGCAGTGTTAAGAAAGGAGTAAGAACCAGAAAGTCCAGGCCATGATCATCAACGGTGGATATTCCGCCGGCGCCGCGGATGTACAATCGCAAAGGCGCCGTCTCGATTACGAAGCGCTGGCGCAGGCGATCGCAGCGGGCGATCTGGATGGGGCCCATGCGGCTTATTCGGCCATCATCAATCAACTTCCGGCAGGCGCCAAACCGAACCCTGACAGCATTCTGGGCAAGATCGCGACGGCACTCCAGGCCGGGGACCTCGCCAGCGCCAAGCAGTTCCTGAACTGGGGCGACAAGCGAAAGAGCGTGTCGGCCCCCACCCCCATGACCGCCGTTCAAACACCCCAGCCCGCCCCCGCCAACAACCGCTCCACGCAGATGGACTCCTCCCCAGCGATTGCGCTGAACCAGGCCATCCAGACCGGCGACAAGACAAAAGCGCAGTCAGCCCTCAGGAAAATCATCTCGGATCTCATGGATGTCGCGAACGGGAGCGGCTGGTCGGGCGCAAGCGCGAGGGGCGTCAACGCCTATTCCCGCATGTCGTCTCCCGGATCGGCTGCGACGGATCTCCTTCAGAGCCCCCATTTTCAGGCGCTGGAAGACGCCATCGACAAAGGCGATCCGACGGGGATGCGGACGGCCTGGGCCATGCTGATCTCCGGATCCATCAATCTGGGGGGACCTGCCAAGAGGACGCCCTCGGCGGGCGCCACCGGCTTTGGCTTCAGTCAAACCCGAGCTGTGGCGGCGATCTAACCCGGCCAGCCTCCTTCGCCGGGGATCTCATGATCCGACCCACCATCCGCCTGGCGACCTCGCGCTCCAGGCGGATCCCCTCGTCGCTCCGGATCTCTCCGTACTAAAAGCCCGCGCTTCTCCAGCCGATCTCTGATCGAGCCTTTGGCGATCCACCTCGACGCGCCTTGTTTGAAGCAGGCGCCTTCGCATGCTAGGCACATGCAAGGGCCGCGAAGGCTCACGACTTCTCCTTTCCCAGAGCTTGGCAATTCCCCATGGAGTCCAGCCTCAAGGTCCTTCTGGTCGATGAGAGCCCCATCAGGGCCGCCATCATCGAGGACGGCCTGCGCGAGGGCGGCTTCAGCCATGTGGTGCGGCTCTCCTCCACCGAAATGCTGGTGCGGCGAATCAACGAGATTGATCCGGATGTGGTTCTGATCGATCTCGCCAATCCCCAGCGCGATTCTCTTGAGCAGATGTTTCAGGTGAGCCGCCTCGTGCGTCGCCCCATCACCATGTTCGTGGACGAATCCGACGCCGACCAGACTCGCGCGGCGGTGGAGGCGGGAGTCTCGGCCTATATCGTCAACGGTCTGCACAAGGACCGGGTGAGGAACATCGTCGACATGTGCGTCACCCGCTTCCAGGTCTTCGCCCGACTGGCTGAAGAGCTGGCGGAGACCAAGACCGCCCTGGCCGACCGCAAAACCATCGACCGCGCCAAGGCCATCCTCATGAAGACCCGCGCCATCAGCGAAGAGGAGGCCTACGCGATGATGCGCCGCGCCGCCATGAACCAGAAAGCGCGTTTGGGCGATATCGCACGGGCCATCATCACCGCTTCCGAGGTCTGCTGATGAGCGCACCCCTCAACATCGGCTTTCTGCCCCTCACCGATGCGGCGCCCCTGATCGCCGCCGTCGATTTCGGCTTTGCGCGGGCGGAAGGCCTCGCGATCACTCTCCACAGCGACGTCTCCTGGGCCAATCTGCGGGATCGGCTCATGGTCGGCCATTACGACGCCGCGCATATGCTGGCGCCGCTGGCGCTGGCGGCGAGCATGGGCGTGGGGCAGGCGAAATGTCCCCTGCAGGCGCCCTTTCTGCTCAATCTCAACGGCAATGGGATCACCCTTTCAAAGCGCCTGCTGGAGGACTTCGCCACTCTCGGCTGCGATCCAATGGCCGACTGGAAGACCGCCGCCCAGGGCCTTGCAGCCATGGTGCGCGCAAGGCAGGCCAAGGGTGCGAGCCGCCTCACGTTGGCGACGGTGCATCTCTTCTCCGCCCATACCTATCTGCTGCGCCACTTTCTGCAGGCTGGCGGGCTCGACCCAGACCGGGATGTGGAGCTGATTGTGGCGCCGCCGCCCTTCATGGTCGAATTCATGGACCGGGGGCTGATCGACGGCTTCTGCGTGGGCAGCCCCTGGAACTCGCTGGCCGTGGATCGCGGACGCGGCATGCTCGTGGCGCTGGGCTGCGAAGTTCTGGCCGATGCGCCGGAAAAGGCGCTGGCCATGCCCGCACAAGGACGCCTGACCCGCGATGGGGAGGGCCTGGCCCTGTTGCGCGCGCTGGGGCAGGCCTGCGCCTTCGTGGCCGACCCCGCCAACCACAGGGATCTCACACAAGCCATGGCGCAGCCCGACCGGCTCAACTGCCCGGCGGAGGTGATCGCCCGCACCCTCTCAGGCAGGCTGGCGCTAAACCAGAATGGCGCCAGGCGCAAGCGGTCCGACTTTATTCGCTTCACCGGGCCGGGGCTGCATCGCCCGGATGGTTGCGCGCCATGGATCGTCGAGCAGATGGTCGAGGCGGGCCAGATCACCGACCCAGCGGGCGCCCTTGCGATTGCTGAACAGGTCTTCGCCCCAAATCTGGCCATCGCCGCCGGGCTCTAGCTCGAAAAGGTTGCGCTGCACAAATTTCGCGCAGAGCGATTAAACCGCGCTCACAGCTTCGTGCAACTTCTGGTCAGCCCCCGAATTTCGTGCGCTTTTCAAGTAAATTTCGTTGGCACGCCGCTTGAATAGGGAGTGTGGACGGCAACGGCGCCGAAAATATTACTGAAGACCCTTTGCAGCAAAGCCGCTGTTTCCTCCGCTTCCTCCAGAGCGGGACGGAGCAGCGGCTTTTTGCATTCGAGCGCGGAGACAGCACGATGGCGGACAGCTTCAACGACACCACGACTTCTTCCCTCAGCCGCCGCTCCCTTCTGCGCGCAGGCGGCGCCACGGCGGCGTTGTTGGGCGCGGCGCGCATCCAATTGCCGGGCGGCGCCTTCGCCCAGTCTGCGGGGCCCGAGATCAAGGGCGCCAAGCTCGGCTATATAGCCCTGACCGACGCCGCCCCCCTGATCGTGGCGAAGGAAAAGGGCTTCTTCGACAAATATGGCCTCACGGAAATGGCCATCGAGAAGCAGGCGTCCTGGGCCGCGACGCGCGACAACCTTGTGCTGGGCGGCGCCAGCAATGGCATCGATGGCGCGCATATTCTCTCGCCCATGCCCTACCTCATCTCCACCGGCAAGGTGACGCAGAACAATGTGCCAACCCCCATGTATCTGGTGGCGCGCCTGAACCTCGACTCCCAGGCCATATCCATCGCTGGCGAATACAAGGACACCGGCGTCGGTCTTGATTCCTCCAGGCTGAAAGAGGCCTTCGCGAAGAAGAAGGCCGATGGCAAGGAAGTGAAGGTCGCCATGACCTTCCCCGGTGGCACCCATGATCTGTGGATCCGCTATTGGCTCGCGGCCGGCGGCATTGATCCTGACAAGGACGTCTCCACCATCGTCGTGCCGCCGCCCCAGATGGTCGCGAATATGAAGGTCGGCAACATGGACGCCTTCTGCGTGGGCGAGCCCTGGAACGAACAGCTCGTCAACCAGAACATCGGCTTCAGCGCCTGCACCACTGGCGAAATCTGGAAGAAACATCCCGAGAAGGCGCTGGGTATGCGCGCCGATTTCGTGGACAAGAACCCCATCGCCACCCGCGCTATCCTCATGGCCATCATGGAGGCCCAGAAGTGGTGCGACAGCATGGCGAACAAGGAGGAGATGGCCAATATTCTGGGCCGTCGCCAATGGTTCAACGTGCCCCCCGCCGATGTGCTTGGCCGCCTCAAGGGCGACATCAACTATGGCAATGGGCGCGTGGCCAAGGGCTCCGACCTTTACATGAAATTCTGGGAGGGCCATGCCTCCTTCCCCTTCAAGAGCCATGACGCCTGGTTCCTCACCGAGGACATCCGCTGGGGCAAGTTCGACGTGGCCCTCGATGTGAATGGCCTCGTGGACAAGGTGAACCGCTCGGACATCTGGCGCGACGCGGCCAAGACCCTTGGCGTCGCCGCCGCCGAAATCCCGGCGACGGATTCGCGCGGGGTCGAGACCTTCTTCGATGGCAAGACCTTCGATCCCGCCAATCCCGCCGCCTATCTCAAGAGCCTCGCCATCAAGCGCATTGCGTGAGGCCTGCACCTGACGCTCCGCCTTTCGTTTCGCGACGTGATTTAAGAGACCTCATCCCATGAGCATCGCCGCCATGAAAACGGACACCACGACGCCATCTTCGGCTGTCGCTCCGGCAAAGGCCATGAAATCGCTCCAGACGCGTGTGACAACGCGCCTCGGGCTCATGCTGCGCTCCACCGCAGTCGCGGTGATCCCGCCGCTCATCACGCTCGCCATTTTGCTGATGATCTGGCAGATCGCCTTTGGGCGGCCCGGCGCCACCTTGCCACCGCCCACGCAGGTGTGGAGCGAGGCGAAGGATCTGATCCTCGACCCCTTCTTCATCAATGGCTCGCAGGACATTGGCCTTGGCTGGCGTGTGCTTACATCGCTGCAACGGGTCATGGTGGGCTTCAGCCTCTCGGCCGTTGTCGGGGTGCTCATGGGCGCGGTGGTCGGTCAATCGGTCTGGGCCATGCGGGGTCTTGACCCCATCTTCCAGATCCTGCGCACCGTGCCCCCGCTCGCGTGGTTGCCGATCGCGCTGGCGGCATTTCGCGACAGCAACCCCTCCGCCATCTTCGTGATCTTCATCACCTCGATCTGGCCGGTGTTGATCAACACAGCCGTGGGTGTGCGCAACATTCCCCAGGACTATCGCAATGTCGCGCAGGTGCTGCGGCTCAATCAGGTGGAGTTCTTCTTCAAGATCATGGCCCCCTCGGCCGCGCCCTATATCTTCACGGGATTGCGCATCGGCGTCGGCCTCTCGTG
>CANGTC010000091.1 GCA_947456505.1 Beijerinckiaceae bacterium | reverse complement strand
GCGAAGATCAGCGTATCGATGCCGCGCGCCTTCAGATGGGCCTCGATGGGGGAGGAGCCCTGGATGAAGGCGCTGAAGCGCGTCTTGATGATCTGGGCGTCCTGCGGCTGCACATCGAGCGCGGGCCAGAGGTCGTGGCCCTCATGTCCCTCGTGCAGGGTGTCGTAGCGCTGCTGCATGCGGACGGGGGAGAGCAGGCAATCGTGGAAGGTGGACCAGGACTCGCGGGTGCCCTTGGTGCTGTTCTTGATCCAGATCACATGGCCGCCGAGATCCCGCAGGCCCTTGGCGAGGGTGTTGACGGCGGGGACGATCTGCCGCGCCATGGGCACCTCGCCCATGAAGCCGGGCTTGAGGAAATAGTTCTGCATGTCGATCACCACGAGCGCGGTGCGCTGCGGCTCCATGACATCGAAGGGATGGGCGCGGCCGACGCGGGCGGTCACCCGGGCGATCATGTCTTCGGGAAGCTCGAACTTATGCATGGGGCGCTCCTGTTGGGTTGCAGACGCCATCCCTTTTACAAGACCCGTGCCGCTGAAACCCGGTGCGACGGGTCAAATAAAACTTATTGAAGGTCTGCGCAGGCCTTGGGCACACTGGCGCGGGGATGCCCGACGGGAGGGCACCTAAAGCCGCCCGAAGGCCCTTTTTCCGGATTGGAGGCGGTAAAGGCGCTGGCATGCCTGTTGCACCTCAGACAGCGGCCTCAAAAGTTCGGAGTGCTTCCATGATGAAAAAATTGCTCGGTGCGCTTACGATTGCGGCAGTTGCCTTCTCAGCGCCCATTGGCGCCTCCGCCCAGGAAAAGATCAAGCTGAAGATGGCGGAGGTCGTCCGCTCCCAGTTTTACATTCCCATGTATGTTGCCCTCGCCAAGGGCTTCGTCGCCGAAGAGGGCCTCGATGTCGAGATGGTCACCACCAATGGCGGCGACCGCGCGGGCGCGTTAATCCTCTCCGGTCAGGCCGACTTCGCCCTCGCAGGACCCGAAGTGCCGATCTATATCTTCAACGGCGAGTCCGCCGACAAGCCGCTTATCTTCTGCGCGCTGACCGCCACCGATGGCCTCTTTTTCGTCTCGCGCAAGAAGATCGACAATTTCGACTGGTCCATGGTCAACGGCAAGAAAATCATGGGCTGGCGCCCGGGCAGCACACCGGAGCTCTATCTCGAATATGTGCTACGCCAGCGCGGCGTCAATGACGTGACCGTGAAGGGCATCGTCACCAATATCGGACCTGCGGCGCGCGATGGCGCCTGGATGTCCGGCATGGGCGATTTCGCCATTTTCAACGAGCCCAATGTCACCAATCTGGAAAAGCAGGGCCACGCCCATCTCGTCGCCTCCATCGGCAAGGAAGTGGGGCGCGCCGATTACACTGTCTTCTTCGCCAAGAAGAGCTGGCTCGAAAAGAACGCAGTCGCTGCGCAAAAATGGACCAACGCCATCGCCCATGCGCAGCTCTGGGTGAAGAGCGCGGAGACGAAGGATATCGCGCAGGCCATCATTCCCTACTTCCCCGGATTGACCCTCGAAGACAACATGACCGTGGTCGATCGCTATCGTTCGCTGGGCGTGCAGATCTGGGCGGAGAGCACCACCACGGACAAGGGCGGCCTCGCCAAGGCGCAGGAGATCATGGTCGCCGGCGGCGTGCTGCCCGCCGACAAGATCGTTCCCTACGAGAAGCTCGTGACCACCGACTTCGCCCTCAAGGCGCAGGCCAAATTCGCAACCCAGTGAGGCTGTCATGCAGAGCGCAATTCCGTCCCCGGCTGTTCGCGTCTCGAATGTCTCGCTGAACTATTATACGCCAGAGCGCGAGACGCTCGCCTTGTCCAATGTCTCCCTCGATATCGAGGAGGGGGATTTCGTCGCCATCGTCGGCTCGTCCGGTTGCGGCAAGAGTACCTTGCTCTCGCTAGTCTCCGGGCTCATCCGCCCCTCCCAGGGCGACATCAGCGTGGGGGGCAAGCTTGTCTATGCCCCCTCGCCGAAGGTTGGCTACATGTTCCAGAAGGACACGCTTCTGGAATGGCGCACGGTGCTGGAAAACGCGCTGATCGGCGCAGAGCTTCTGGGCCTCGATATGAAGAAGGCCAAGGCCCGTGCGCAGGATCTGCTGATCCGTTATGGCCTCGGCGAATTTCTCCACGCCTATCCCGCGCAGCTCTCGGGCGGCATGCGCCAGCGCGCAGCGCTCGCCCGCACGCTGTGCCCGGATCCTGATCTTCTGCTGCTGGACGAGCCCTTCTCTGCGCTCGATTATCAGATCCGTCTCGCGCTCTCCGAAGAGATCGCCGCGATTTTGTCCGAAGAGGGCAAGACGGTGATCCTCGTCACCCATGACATCGGCGAGGCCATCAGCATGGCCAATCGCGTCATCGTGATGAGCCGCAGGCCCGGGCGGATCAAGTCCGAGCATCGCATCACCTTCCCCAGTTACGGCGCCGCGCGGCCAATGCCTTTGGCGGCGCGCAAGTGTCCTGAGTTCGCTGGCTACTTCCAGGCGATCTGGGATGAGCTTGATATGCATCAGGTCCAGTGAGGAGCAGTCATTATGAGCATGGATGCGGTCACCACTCAGTCGATCCCTTTACGTGTTGCTGAACCAGCCCGCAGCAGAGGCTATACAGCATATCTGAGTCGGCTGCGCCGCGACACCCTTTTCGTTCAGAGCTGGCAGCTGGGCCTCGTGCTCGCGCTGCTGGTGGTGTGGGAGGTCGCGCCCCGCATGGGCTGGATCAACCCCATGCTGACCAGCTACCCCTCCGCCATCGCCCGCACGCTGATCTCTATGACAGCGGATGGAACGTTGGCCATGCATACCTGGACCACCCTCAGCGAGATCATCGTGGGCTTTGTCGGCGGCATGGTTCTTGGCACGCTGGCGGCTGTGGGGCTCTGGGCCTCGCCCACGGTCTACCGCATCGCCGATCCTTTCATCGTCGTGCTGAACGCGCTGCCCAAGATCGCGCTGGTGCCGATCTTCTACATCTGGCTCGGCGATGTCGCCTCCATCTACGCCATGGCCATCGCCGTGAGCTTTTTCGTGACGGTGCTCATGCTCTATGCGGGCTTTCAGGGCGTCGACGGGGACAAGGTGCGTCTGGTGCGTTTGTTCGGCGCCTCGAAGTACCGGGTGCTGACCAAGGTGATCCTGCCCGGCAGCGTGCCCACCATGATCTCGACCCTGAAGGTCAACATTGGCCTGGCTTTGGTTGGGGTCATCGTAGGCGAGTTTCAGGCGGCCAAGGCGGGGCTGGGTTATCTGATCACCTATGGCAGCCAGATCTTCCAGATCAACCTGGTCATGGCTTCGATTCTCGTCCTCGCGGTGATCTCCTCCCTGCTGTTCCTGATGATCCAGTGGTCCCTGGCCACGGTGCTCAAGCGCTATGATACTGCGGTTTCCGGCAATTGATAGACGCCCCCGCAACATATCATCCCCCCGCGGGGCCGGTGATCTGTGGGGGCTTTCGATGGTTTTTGAAATCAAGTCGACTTGCGGCGCGCCCTTTCCATGGCTTTCAGTTCGGGGAGATAACCATTACTTGGATATATAATATTGTTCTCCTTGCATGATTGTCCCCCTGATCCGCGCCGCCATCGTGCTGTTCGAAATGTAGAGCAAGAGATGTATGGTTGAGGGTAACCACCACCAGGAACGCTTACAAGCGGGATTTTCAGTTGGTGGATGTATTTCCGATTATGTCCTTCTTCTCCATCCCTTCAGCGCAGCCCGGATGCGGTCACGGATGTTTGTGTAGAATGCGATATCATCATCGATTAAATGTTTGATGTCGCAGTTCTCAGGGTCTTCCCGCATGATTTGCAGTTCGGCGATTGATTCCTCTAGGCGCTGAAGCGAGTCTGAAGCTTCCTCCCACTTCAATTTCTGTGCCTCGTTTTGAGGGCCGATGATTGTTATTGCACCAGTTGCCTCGTCAAACTGAAGGTCGTGAGGGTGGGGCGCTGGATTTGGAAGCGGTAGCCCCTTTGCTCTGTATTGCGCGAAGACTTCCTCCCATTCAAATTGGTATTGTACGAACTCTTGAGCGGTTCGTTCATATGCTTGGCGTTTTGCTGCTTCCGTCTTGTTCACGATGTCAAGGAGAAGCTTTTGTGCGCTAGGCTGCCCTTTGGCCGCTGCTAGGGCGATCGAGCGGACTGTCGCCCGGAGAATTGGGATTTCCCTGCGCTTGTTACCTTCAGTAATGGCCACCTTTCGGTAAGCCTCGCTGAGGATGATGTCGTGAAGGGTCTCCGTGCCGATGTGCTGCGGTTTGTTCTTGGCACCCTTGGGGCGACCACGCGGATTTCCTGATTGCCCGGGCTTGAATCGCGTTTCTGCAGGTGGCTTGGCGTAGCCGACATCGTAGCTAGCCGGCGGATTGGCTTCAGCTTTCTTCTTAGGGGCCTTGCTTTCATCAGCGGCCATGGACTTACCCTCCAGCTTTACTAGCTGCAGAGGTCCCGGGGGTGGGATCGCTATGCTTCTTTGGTGTCTTGGATTTTCGACGGAGTTCGGGACCTTGTTGATGGTCCTCAGTCCCCGTCGCATGTGATCTTGGCCAACCGCAGGCGACCAGCACTGCGTCATCCTTGGCATACTTTTCCCACCGGGCGATCATCCGGTCGCAATAGACCGGGGCAATCTCGCAGAGGTAGGCCCGGCGTCCGGTTTTGTGGGCGGCGATAAGGGTCGAGCCAGAGCCGCCGAAGAGGTCAAGAACCAAGCCTCCTCGGCTGGAGACATCCTTAATGGCGTCCGCGATCATCTGGACGGGCTTTACGGTTGGATGAAGGGCGAGTTCGTCCATCCGATCGCGTTTGAGCGTATTCACACCGCGATATTCCCACACATTGGTACGATAACGACCATGTTGGCCAAGCTCAAAGGTGTTGATGTGGGGCGCCGTCCCATTCTTGTAGGCGAAGATCATCTCATGCCTGGAGCGGTAGAAGGTTCCCATCCCTCCATTGTCCTTGACCCAGATGATGGTGTTCTTCAGTTCGGTGTAGAGGCCCTCCGCAGCAGTGAGGACCTCCAGCATGTGACGCCAGTCCATGCAGATGAAGTGGATCGACCCATCGGCGCTGAATGCGATCAGTACCCGGAAGATCTGCCGGAGAAACTCGATGAATTCACTGACGGTCATCTCCCCGGACGCCATTGCGAATTCCGCGTGCTGGATCTTCCCAAGGCCCCCAACATTACCGGCTATCTCCACATTGTATGGAGGGTCAGTGAAAACCATCTGGGCCTGTTCACCGTTCATCAGCGCCGCGATAGTTTGGTGGTCGCGCGAATCGCCGCAGATGAGCCTATGCGGCCCCAGGGCCCAGATATCACCCGGCTGTGTGCGGGGAGGGCCTTTGGGGACCTTGGGCAGACGATCGTCCGCTGGATCCCCATCCTCGACAGGCGCCAGCCCGGCGATGAGGCTGTCGACCTCGGCCATCGAGAACCCGATCGCATCAAAGTCCAGGTCGGGCATCGTAAGGTTGAGGTCGCTCAACTCCTGCGCGAGCACCTCCTGATCCCAGCCAGCGTTTTCCGCGTGCTTGTTATCGGCCAGCATGTAGGCCCTGATTTCGTACTTGGAGAGATGGTCCACCCGAACGCAGGGGATGGTTAGCAGGCCCTCCTCCATCGCCGCCTGGACACGGGCGTGGCCCGCTACGACGATGTTATCGTTGCCCGTCAATACGGGGTTCAAAAACCCAAATTTACGGATGCTCTTCCTGAGCTCACGGATCTGCTTCCTTGGGTGGGTTCGCGCGTTTCTGGGATGCGGCAGCAGAGAGGTCGGGTCGGCCTGGGTGATCTTCAGGTCGAGGCGCCCCAGCGCGAGGGCATGCGTGGTGTCGGGGGTTTTGGTCTGTGGCCTAATCTTCATTGGGCAGCTCCAAGCTCAGGCTGCCGCCGCATTCGCGTCAAACAGCCGGGTTGTAGTTGCTGCCCTGTCCCACACCGGGGGGATGGCCGCTCGTCCTCTTGGCTTTACCTGGATCAGTTGATCCAAGCGCACTCCGGGGCCACACAAGAGAATATGGACATCAAACATATCTTAGAAGTCTATCGCAAAGTCAATATCCGCGAACTTACAGCAACCTTCAAGTCGGATAGGTTATTGGTTTGGAGCCACTGATTTCATCGGCCATCATTGCGGGCGATTATCTCGTCTCGCGTTTCGCACAAACCTATGGGTTCACACAGGCCGCCAAGGCATGACTTCAAGGAGACCGCCATGACCGAGCAAGCCAATATCCCCGACGTTGTGGTGGAGGCGATGGATCCTGGTGAACGCTACAACAAGGAGATCGAATTAGGCGACAGCGCCGCCTTGAACAGCGTCTTCTGGAATTCGCCGTTCATCGTGCGCTTTGGCCTGCGCGAGCATCTGTTCGGCTATGAAGAGATCGCCAATTTCCGCACGGGCGTGTGGAAGCGGGACGCTCCGCGCGTGGTCGAGCGACTGGCCGTGACCACCTTCGGACGGGACTTTGGAACCGCCAACGCCATGTTCGGCGACACGGCAGGCAAGGTGAACCGTCAATCGCAGGTCTGGCTGCGTACGGCGGAGGGCTTGCGAATCGCCGCCGCCCATGAAAACCCGCTGCCTGATTGATCGTCCGTCAGCGCCTCTACTTCGTTCAGGCGACGAGGTCGCGCTTGGCGACCGCGCTCGCCGACATTTGTTCGAAGGTATCTTCGACGAGATTCACATGGCGCAGCATGGCTTGATGGGCCTGATCCGCGTCGCCGCGCAGGATCGCGTCCAGAACAGCCGTATGCTCCATATGGGATAGGGGCAAGCGCCCCTTTGCGCGAAACTGGGCGCGGCGGAAGGGCGAGAGGCGTCGGCGCAGGCCGTTCGCCACTTCTTCCAGAACCGAATTATGGGCGCCTTGGTAAATGCGGGTGTGGAAGACCACATTAGCTTCCGCATAGGAGCCCTCGTCGTCAGCCTCCACGATCTTCGCCATGCGCTCATGCATGGATTCAAGCTGGCGGCGCTCGATGGGCGACATGCTGATGGCGGAGAGGCGCGCACAGGTTGCCTCGATCTCGCCCATGGCCACGAACAGTTCCACCAATTGTTCCGAACTGACCTGCGCGACAGTGGCACCGCGCCGGGGCCGAACCTCGATCAGGCCAGTGGCGGCCAGCAGACGCAGCGCCTCGCGCACGGGGGTGCGCGAGACCTGATAGCGGTCCGCCAGCCCCTGCTCATCCAGCCTTGAACCAGGCGTGAGGGCGCCCGAGAGGATGGCGTCGGCGATCTCAGCGCAAAGCTGCTCAGCTCGTGTCGACATGTCATTTCCTGCAACTTGAATCGTATCATCATACCCCTATCCCAAAACCGCCACTGCCTTTTTCTCGGGCTTTGCGGGCCAAAATTGAGGCGCACAAGATGATAGTTTAAGCATGCTATAACATTAAATTGTATGCAATAGTAAAATCGCTCGAACCCCGGGGATTGCCATGGATCGTCGTCAATTCATCAAGTCCGCAGGCGCGACAACCGCGCTTTCATCCGCTACCGCCGCCACCTCCGCCCTGGCGCAATCGCGCGCCGAGACCCTGCTCATCGTCTCCGAGAGCGGGCCAAACAATCTCGACATTCATGGTGTGGGCACCAATGTGCCGGGCTATGAGGTCGCATGGAACTGTTATGATCGCCTGATCGGCCATGAGATGAAGGCGGGTCCCTATGGGGCGCCCTATTACGACCGGGACAAATTCAAGCCCGAGCTCGCAGAGGACATGGTGGTTGGTAAGGACTCCGCCATCTTCAAGTTGCGCAAGAACGCCACCTTCCATGACGGAACGCCGGTTACGGCCAAGGACGTGAAATGGTCGCTGGATCGTGCTGTGACCGTTGGCGGCTTCCCCACCTTCCAGATGAAGGCGGGTTCGCTGGAAAAGCCCGAGCAATTCGTCGTTGTCGATGACCATACGGTGCGGGTGGATTTCCTGAGGCCTGACAGGCTCACCATTCCAGATCTCGCAGTTGTTGTGCCCTGCATCCTCAACTCGGAACTGGTGAAGAAGAACGCAACGGCTAACGACCCTTGGGGTCTGGAATACACCAAGCAGAACACCGCTGGCTCAGGCCCCTACAAGGTGACGAAGTGGACGCCGGGCACGGAAGTGATCTTCGAGCGCAACGAGACCTGGGCCAGTGGCCCCAAGCCGAAGATTCCCCGCATCATCTGGCGCATGGTCCCCTCCGCAGGCAACCGGCGCGCGTTGCTGGAGCGCGGCGACGCCGACATTTCCTACGATTTGCCCAACAAGGATTTCGTAGAGCTGAAGTCGAGCCCCAAGCTGGATATCTATTCCACGCCCTTCTCCAATGGCGTCCAGTATCTCGGCATGAACGTCAAGAACACGCCCTTCGACAACCCTAAGGTGCGTCAGGCCGTCGCCTATGCAGTGCCCTACCAGAAGGTCATCGACGCCGCCATGTTCGGCCTCGCCAAGCCAATGTTCGGCGCCGCCGCAAGCGCAGCGACGGAAGTGGCCTGGCCGCAGCCGACCAAGTTCAACACGGATATCGCCAAGGCGCGTGCGTTGATGGCGGAAGCGGGCTTCCCCAACGGTTTTGATACGACACTGTCCTTTGATCTGGGCTTCGCTGTGGTCAATGAACCCGTCTGCATCCTCGTTCAGGAAAGCCTCGCTCAGATCGGCATTCGCACCACCATAAACAAGGTACCCGGCGCCAACTGGCGCACGGAACTGAACAAGAAGGAGATGCCGCTCTTCACCAATGTCTTCTCCGGGTGGCTCGATTATCCCGAGTATTTCTTCTTCTGGTGCTATGACGGATCCAATTCTGTCTTCAACACCATGAGCTACCAGAATCCGGCCATGGACAAGTTGATTGCAGCGGCGCGGGCCTCAGCTGCGGCCGGGGATGCGGCAACCTACGACGCCAGCGTGCGCGGGTTCGTGGACCTCGCCTTCACCGATGTGCCGCGCATTCCTCTTTTCCAGCCTTATTCCAATGTGGCCATGCAGAAGAATGTTACGGGCTATCAATACTGGTTCCACAGGCGCCTCAATTACAGCGCCCTTGTGAAAGCCTGAGTCTTATGAAGGCCTGATTCCTGGCGCGGGCGTATTGGCGCCCGGGCGTCCCAACCATGGAACGAGCAACGACATGTTGAAGATCCTGGTCAGTCGCATCCTGACGACCATACCGGCTTTGATTGGCGTGATCGTTGTCTCGTTCCTGCTCACACGCGTTCTTCCCGGCGACACCGCCGCCTATTTCGCAGGGCCCGCCGCAACGCCGCAGGCCATTGAAGAGGTGCGCAAGCAACTGGGCCTCGATCAGCCTTTGCCCGAGCAATTTCGGCGCTATGTGGTGGACCTCTCCCGAGGTGATCTGGGCAAATCACTGACCACAGGCCAGCCCGTGCTCGCTGACCTGAAAGCTCGTCTTCCCGCCTCGGCGGAGTTGACCCTTTTCGGCCTGTTGCTCTCGCTTATCATCGCCATACCTCTAGGCGTCATGGCCGCAGTTAAACAGGGCACCATGATTGATCACGCTTGCCGGGCCATCGTCACAGCGGGCGTTTCCTTGCCTGTGTTCTTCAGCGGGTTGCTGCTGGTCTATGTCTTTTATTTCATTCTGCAGATCGCGCCCGCACCGCTGGGGCGGCTTGATGTCTTCGCCTCGGCGCCCAACACGGTGACGGGCTTCTATCTCATCGATTCCCTCATTGCGGGGGATGGCGCGACTTTCCACGCAAGCCTCACCCAATTGCTGCTGCCGAGCGTCACCCTCGCCATCTTTTCGCTGGCGCCCATCGCGCGCATCACCCGCGCCTCCATGTTGTCGGCGCTCGCCATGGAGTTCGTGCGCACGGCACGCGCCTCAGGCCTCAATGCGCGCACGGTTGTGATGACCTATGCATTGCGCAACGCCCTGCTGCCGGTGGTGACAACGCTTGGCATGGTCTTCTCCTTCCTGCTCGGCGCCAATGTGCTCGTAGAAAAGGTCTTCTCCTGGCCAGGCATAGGCTCCTATGCGGTGGAGGCGCTGATCGCCTCCGACTTCGCGCCCGTGCAGGGCTTCGTGCTCGCCATGGCTATCGTCTACATCCTGCTCAATCTCCTCATCGACCTCTCCTACCGTTTGATCGACCCACGCATGAGCGCGGCGTCATGAGCGCGCTTCCTATACAGAAGAGACCGCCCTCGGCGCTCGCCGCGACGCTCTCCCACGCGCGCTATGTGATTGCAGGCGATCCCGTCACCGCTTTCGCGTTTGGGCTGCTGGCGCTGCTGATCGTCGCCGCTCTTTTCGGCCCCGCGCTGGTTCCCTACGATCCGCTCGCCAGCGATACCTCCGCCACCTTGCAGGCGCCCTCGTTGCGGCACTGGTTTGGTACGGATCAATTGGGCCGCGATATCTTTTCACGCGTGGTGGTCGCCACGCGGCTGGATCTCATGATCTCCTTGTCATCCGTCGCACTTGTGTTCGCTTTTGGCGGGCTTGCGGGCATTGCCGCTGGATTCTTCGGCGGCTGGATCGATCGGGTGGTGGGCCGCATCGCCGACACCATCATGGCCTTTCCGCTCTTCGTTCTGGCGATGGGCATTGTGGCGTCGCTGGGCAATACGGTCACCAATATCGTCATCGCCACAGCGATCATCAACTTTCCTCTCTACGCTCGCGTGGCGCGCGCCGAGGCCAGCGTGCGGCGCGAGGCGGGGTTCGTGATGGCGGCGCGGCTGTCAGGAAATTCCGATCTGCGCATCGCGCTTACCTCCATCCTGCCGAATATTCTGCCGATCATGATGGTGCAGATGTCACTGACCATGGGCTATGCGATCTTGAATGCGGCGGGGCTGTCATTCATCGGCCTTGGCGTGCGCCCGCCCAGCCCCGAATGGGGCATCATGGTGGCCGAGGGCGCCGCCTCCATTATTTCCGGTGAATGGTGGATCGCGCTCTTTCCCGGCCTTGCGCTGATGCTTGCGGTGTTCTGCTTCAATCTCATTGGCGATGGCCTGCGCGACATTGTCGATCCCCAGCGACGCACATGAGGGCCTTGTCATGACGGCGGTTCCCTTGCTGGATGTCAGAGGCCTGACGGTCGAATTCGCCACCCGGCGCGGCGTGGTGCAGGCAGTGCGCGAGATCGACATTCAGGTCGCCAAGGGCGAGACTCTGGGCATCGTCGGCGAATCCGGCTCCGGCAAATCGGTCACTTCATATGCGGTGATGCGCATTCTCGATCGGGCGGGGCGCATCGCGAATGGCTCGGTGGTCTTCTCCGGCGTCGCGCTTCATGACGCCACCGAGCGCCAGATGTGCGATGTGCGCGGGCGCGAGATCTCCATGATCTTCCAGAACCCGCGCGCCGCGCTGAACCCCATCCGCCGCGTTGGCCATCAGATCGAGGATGTGCTGCGCCAGCATGCTCAGGCGGGCTCCTTCGACATGCGCGCCAAGGCCATCGACGCCCTGCGTCAGGTGCGCATCGCCAATCCCGAAGAGCGCTACGACGCCTATCCCTTCGAATTGTCGGGAGGCATGTGCCAGCGCGTCGTGATTGCGCTGGCCCTGGCTTGTCGTCCCAAACTGCTGATCGCCGATGAGCCAACGACGGGGCTCGACGCCACCACCCAGAAGGCTGTGATGGAACTGATCGTCGAACTGACGCGCGAACGCGGCATGTCGACCATTCTCATCACCCATGATCTGGGGCTCGCCGCCGCCTCTTGCGACCGCGTCGTCGTGATGGAGAAAGGCCGCGTGGTGGAGACTGCCGCTTCGCGCGACATCTTCGACCACCCGGCTCATGCCTATACGCGCAAACTCATGCGCGCCACCCCGCGCCCAGGCATCGGCCTGCGCGATCTCTTGCCCGCAGGCGCCGAAGCGCAACCGATCCAGCACAGCGAGCCCGGCGCGCCCCTTCTCTCGGTGAAGGACCTTGTGAAGGAATATGCGCGCAAGCCCGCCTCGCTCTTCGCGCGTTTTTCGAAGACAGCGCGCGCGGCGGCCGCCGTTCCCTTTCGCGCTGTCGATGCTCTGAGTTTCGAGATCCGGCGCGGGGAGAGCCTGGGGCTGGTGGGCGAATCCGGTTGCGGCAAGTCCACGACGTCGATGATGCTGATGCGCCTGCTCGATTCCACGGCGGGCTCGATCATTTTCGATGGGCAGGACATCGGCGCCATTCCCGCGCGCGCTTTCGCCCAGCATCCCCTGCGCCCGCGCATCCAGATGGTGTTCCAAGACCCCACCGACAGTCTCAACCCCCGCTACACCGCCGCGCGCGCCATCGCTGATCCCCTCCTGCGGTTTGGCGGCCCCATGACGGCGGCAGCCGTGCGCGCGCGCTGCGAGGAGCTCGCCGCCACGGTGGGCTTGCCGCTGGATCTCTTGGATCGGTTCCCCCACCAACTCTCCGGCGGGCAGAAGGCGCGCGTGGGCATCGCCCGCGCCATCGCGCTGAAACCCGATCTGGTGGTGCTCGATGAGCCCACTGCCGCGCTCGATGTGTCCGTGCAGGCGCTGGTGCTCAATCTGCTCGCCGATCTCAAGGCGTCCCTGGGCATGAGCTATCTTTTCGTCAGCCACGATCTGCATGTCGTGCGGTTGATTTGCGATCGGGTGATCGTGATGAAAGGCGGGCGCATTGTCGAGCAGGGATCGCCGGCTGAAGTGCTCGACCATCCACAGGCCGATTATACACGGGAGTTGATCGCGGCCCTGCCAAAGGCCCCCGCGCGAGACTGAGTTTTAAACCGCCAGCAGCAAGAGAAGGTTCAGCATGTCACACACCGAGGCCATCGAAATCGTAGTGGTAGGCGCGCATCTCAGTGGCATGCCGCTTAACCATCAGTTGACGGAGTTGGGCGGTTCTTTGGTCCGCAGCGCGCGGACCGCACGCGATTATCGCCTCTATGTCCTGCCCGGTTCCACACCTCCCAAACCCGGCCTTATCCGAGAACCTGGCTTCGTGGGCGTAGGAGAGAATCCTGGCCTTGACGTCGAGGTTTGGTCCTTGCCGCCTGCCGGCTTCGGCACCTTCGTCGCAGCGATTCCGGCACCGCTGGGCGTCGGCAAGATCACGCTGGCTGATGGCGCGCAGGTGAGCGGCTTCCTCTGCGAAGCCTATGCGCTTGTTGACGCCCCGGAGATCACATCCCTTGGGGCGTGGCGCGCCTATATAGCGCAGGGATCATAACCCCAACATTTAGCAATGACCAATGCGAACCGAATGAAAAACATGTTCAATCGGTGTGGGCGAATGTTTAACTCTGAAGGCTGATTTCAGTAGGTCGGCTTCAGCTCTAAGTCCGCTTATATTCTGCTCACGTTCCGTAAATAGGACTGCTGGTCCCCGCATCAGATCTCGTTTGAGCTAGTTCACACAGCGATATTGCCACAAGCTGGTGCGATAGCGACCGTGCTGATCAAGCTCAAATGAGTTGATGTGGGGCACCTTCCCATTGTTGTAGGCGAAAATCATCTTTTGCGTGGAGCGGTATTAGGTTCCCATCCCGCCATTGATCTTGACCCAGATGATGGTGTTCTTCATTTCGGTATAGAGTCCTGCTGCCGCAGTGAGGACCTCCAGCATGTGACGCCAGCCCCACACCCGGGGGATGGCCGCTCGTTCTCTTGGCTTTATCTGGATCAGCTGATCCAAGCACACTCCGGGGACCCACAAGAGAATATGGGGGCGCAAAATATCCGAGAAGTCTATCGCGACGTCAATATCAGCGAACAAGCAGCAATCTTTAAGGCGGGAAGCTTATTGGTCTTGGAGGTGCTGATTTCATCAGCTCTCCGCTTGGCGGGAGCATATTAAAGCAGGGGTGGGATATTAAATTGCGATGGCTGTTAGGGCCCTATCCCGTGAGCGTGTTTCCTTGTTCGCGAGCGGCTAATTCCCTGTTCTGTGCGATTGGGAAGGGGCCTGGAACTGCAGGCTTTCTGGGCAATTTGCGCCGTGTGGCGGCCGTTTGGCCCCAAGGTTCAGGGCCTGTTTTGGGTAAATTTCCCTGTATTTTCCCTGTAAACGTGCCGACACCCCCGGAGACCGGTTTGCCGGGACTACCTCGTCAGCCACGCATTCTCGTTATTTTGCCCAACCACGGGTCTCCGTAGAAAAGCCCGCGTTTACGGGGGATTTCCCCGTGGTTTGTCGTCTGGGAGACACGCGGAGACTGAAATTGGGGGCTGTGGCAGGCTAATTCAGGCCCCGGTCTCCGTTCGCGATTTTTGAATCTACGGAAATTATGGATCCTATGGCCGAAAGAGCATCGTTTGTATCCCGATTGGGAATGTAGGGGTCGCCGCCGATTCGACTATGGGGCTCTGATGCAGTTTTGGGTCTGGTTTTCTCAGGTGGCGTCAACGCTTGGAAAGTGCCGCCCTTCGATTTCAGGGTTAGCCGCAGCTCCAGAAGCGATGCTTTCCATCACCCTTGGAGGAAGGCCTTTTCCTGGGCTGCCCAGCTATGAGGCAGGGCGCGGGCGAGGCTCGAAACTGTCAAGCTTGCGGGCGCGGCGCCATCAATGATCGCGCCGACAATCCTTGGCGAGAGATAGGCGAGCGGCGCCAAGTATCTGACATGGCGAACCGCGAGGTTCTCAGTCTCTGCGATCGCTTCGAAGGACGTGATCTTGCCAGTGAGGATCTGATCCATCCACCGCCGCGATCTGGCGATGGCGCTGAGAAGTGTTTCGCGCGTTGTAGCGTCGATGGTTCCTTTGTCGTGGCTAG
>CANGTC010000090.1 GCA_947456505.1 Beijerinckiaceae bacterium | reverse complement strand
TGCCTCACCTGTCCCGCCAATGGCGATTGCGAATTGCAGGACATGGCGGGCGCGGTGGGCCTGCGCGAGGTGCGCTATGGCTTTGAGGGCGAAAACCATCTCGATGGCGCCAAGGATCAGAGCAATCCCTATTTCACCTTCGACGAATCCAAATGCATCGTCTGCTCGCGCTGCGTGCGCGCCTGCGAGGAGGTGCAGGGCACTTTCGCATTGACCATTCAGGGGCGCGGCTTTGACTCGAAAGTGGCGTCGGGCGGCGTCGATTTTCTCAGCTCCGAATGCGTCTCCTGCGGCGCCTGCGTGCAGGCATGCCCGACAGCCTCGCTGACGGAGAATTCCATCATCGAGATGGGCCAGCCCGAACACTCCAAAATCACCACCTGCGCCTATTGCGGCGTTGGCTGCTCCTTCAAGGCGGAGATGCAGGGCGAGCGCGTGGTGCGCATGGTTCCCTTCAAGGATGGCAAGGCCAATGAGGGCCATAGCTGCGTCAAGGGGCGCTTCGCCTATGGTTACGCCACCTCGAAAGACCGCATCACCAAACCCATGATCCGAACCGCCATCACCGACCCATGGCGTGAAGTGTCATGGGATGAGGCCTTCGCCCATGCAGCCTCCGAATTCAAGCGCATTCAGGCCAAATATGGCCGTGACGCCGTGGGCGCCATTACCTCCTCGCGCTGCACGAACGAAGAAGTCTTCGTCATGCAGAAGCTGGTGCGCGCGGGCTTCGGCAATAACAACGTCGACACCTGCGCCCGCGTGTGCCACTCGCCCACTGGCTATGGATTGAAGACGACCTTCGGCACATCGGCGGGCACGCAGGATTTCAAATCGGTCGAGAAGGCCGATGTCATTCTCGTCATCGGCGCCAATCCCACCGACGCCCATCCCGTCTTCGCCTCACGCATGAAAAAACGCCTGCGGCAGGGCGCGAAGCTCATCGTCATGGATCCGCGCCGCATCGATCTCGTCAAATCGCCCCATGTGAAGGCGTCCTACCATCTGCCGTTGTTGCCGGGCTCGAATGTCGCGATGATCAACGCGCTGGCCCATGTCATCGTGACCGAAGGCCTCGTTGACGAATCCTTCGTGCGCGAGCGCTGCGACCTCGCTGATTTCGAGACCTGGGCGCGGTTCATCGCGGGTGAGGAGAATGCGCCTGAAGCTGTTGAATCCATCACCGGCGTGAAGCCCACCGATGTGCGCGCCGCCGCGCGGCTCTTCGCCACCGGGGGCAATGGCGCCATCTATTACGGGCTGGGCGTCACCGAACACAGCCAGGGCTCCACCATGGTCATGGGCATGGCCAATCTGGCGATGGCGACGGGCAATCTCGGCCGCGAGGGCGTGGGGGTCAATCCCCTGCGCGGGCAGAACAATGTGCAGGGCGCCTGCGACATGGGCTCCTTCCCGCACGAGTTCTCCGGCTATCGCCATGTGTCGGACGAGGCGACGCGCGAGCTGTTCGAATCCCTGTGGGCCGTGACGCTGGATCACGAGCCGGGCATGCGCATTCCCAACATGCTCGACGAGGCCGTGGTTGGCGGCTTCAAGGGCATCTATGTGCAGGGCGAGGATATCGCCCAGTCCGATCCCGACACCAAACATGTGGTGTCAGGCCTTGAAGCCATGGAATGCGTGATCGTGCAGGACCTGTTCCTGAACGAGACCGCCAAATACGCCCATGTCTTCTTCCCCGGCGCGTCCTTTCTGGAAAAGGACGGCACCTTCACCAATGCCGAGCGGCGCATCAACCGGGTGCGCAGGGTCATGGCGCCATTGGCGGGGCTTGCGGATTGGGAAGTCACGCTGGGCTTCGCCAAGGCGTTGGGCTTCGAGATGCATTACGATCATCCCGCCGAGATCATGGACGAGATCGCAAAGCTCACGCCCACCTTCCGCGATGTCTCCTATACGAAATTGGAGGAACTGGGTTCAGTGCAATGGCCCTGCAATGATGCCGCGCCCATGGGCACGCCGATCATGCATGTGGACCATTTCGTGCGCGGCAAGGGCCGCTTCATGATCACGCAATTCGTGCCGACGGAAGAGCGCGCGGGGCCTCTGTTCCCGCTGTTGCTCACCACGGGGCGCATTCTCACCCAGTATAATGTGGGCGCGCAGACGCGGCGTACCCTCAACAACACCTGGCATGAAGAAGATGTTCTCGAAATCCATCCTTTCGACGCCGAAAGCCGGGGCATTCGCGAGGGCGATCTGGTGGCGCTGGCGAGCCGCATCGGCGAGGTTTCGTTGCATGCGGCCATCACCGACCGCATGCAGCCGGGCGTGGTCTACACCACCTTTCACCATCCCAATTCCGGCGCCAATGTGGTGACGACCGACAATTCCGATTGGGCCACCAACTGCCCGGAATACAAGGTCACGGCGGTGCAGGTGCGCCGCACGAATTATTATTCGTCGTGGCAGGATCATGATCGTGAAACCGGCGTCTCGCTTCGCCGCATCGCTCGCGAGGGCGCCGATGCCGCCGAGTAAAGCGCCCGCCGCCCTCACGCGCCCCATCACCTGCTTCACCTTCGGCGGAGCCCATGAGAAGGGCCTGCGTGATTGCGCGGTGGAGGTTCCCGTCAATATCGTCTATGCGCCCGTGCCCTATGCCGTGATGATGGCGACGCCGCAGGATCTCGAAGATTTCGCGCTGGGTTTCAGCGTGAGCGAAGGGATCATCGATCACCCCGCCGACATTCGCTCCATCCTGGTTGAAGAGGTGGAGCGGGGCTTGCGTCTTGTGGTGACGCTCGCCTCTGACAAGCTGCAACGCCATCTGGCGCGCAATCGAAATCTGGCGGGCCGCACCGGCTGCGGCCTTTGCGGCGTCGATGATCTCGGCGCCTTGCCCGTGGCGCGCGCGCCGAGCCACGGGCCGGGCCATCTGCTGTTATCGAGCGTGCGCCGCGCGATGATGGCGCTTGAGGCGCGCCAGACGCTCAATCGTCTCACCCATGCCCTGCATGGCGCCGCCTGGGCGGATCATGGGGGGGAGTTGTTGTTCGTGCGTGAGGATGTGGGTCGCCACAACGCGCTTGATAAACTCCTTGGGGCCTTGCTCAGCGCAGGCGTTGACCCTGCGTCCGGCTTTATCGTCATCACCAGCCGCTGTTCCTACGAAATGGTGGAGAAGGCGGCCATGTTCGGCGCGCGGGCCCTTGTGGCTGTCTCGGCGCCCACCACTTTCGCCATCGAGCGGGCGGAGGCCAACGCCATGACGCTGCTGGCGCTGGCGCGCGCCGATGGCGCCATTTGTTTCACGGATCCCGCTTTCGTGACCGATGACCTGCAGAGCGAAGGACGACGCATCGCATGAGCAGCGCAGCCTCTCCTGAAGACAAATTGGTCCGTATGGCCAATCAGATCGGACTTTTTTTCAAGTCGCAGCCCCGCGACGAAGCGGTGGCGGGCATCGAAGATCATTTGCGCTCTTTCTGGACGCCAAAGATGCGCCGGCAGATCGCTGACCATGCAGCGGCGGGCGGCGCAGGGCTTGATCCTCTGACGCTTGAGGCTGTTCAGAACCTTGAGAAAGCGGATCGTTAAGCCTTCATGCGGAGGGAATGCTGAAGTCCCGCGCGATCATCCAGGCTTCATGCGCCTCTCCATTGGTGAGCGGCGTCAGGCGCAGCGCATTCACGGAGCCCAAGGCGGCGGCCAGGCGCGGTTCGCCGGGGTGGATGATTATGGGCGCCTCTGGCTCTTCCAGATCCATCGCAGCGCCCATGGCCGCGAGTTCCCCCGCCGTAGCGCCATGGTCGAGGGCGAGCATGAGGGCCAGCGCGCCACCATCTTCCGTCAGGGGGCGCGCAAGACGCCATGCGTTCAAGTAGCGCTTCACGGCGCGGGGCGTCCCGCCAGCCAGGCTCGCCAGCTTGGCCAGCAGGTGCGTTTCCACCGGTTTGAGCGTGTGATCAAGCGCCGAACGTGTCGCATCGATGGTTGGCGCCTCAAAGTGTGGCGACGCTCCGAGAAGTTGATGGGCATAGGCGATGCTGGCCTGTTCGTCGCGGATCATGCGCACGGTGAACGGCGCCTGCACATAGCGTTCAATCCGTTTCACGGCTTCCGCTTCGCCGCCCCAACCAGCTGTCAATTGGGCGGCGTCCGCCGCCAGGATGAGGACGAAGCCTGGCCTGTCGAGGCATCGGTGGGCGGAGTCCACAAGCGCGGCGGCTTGCTGGGCGGGCAGGGCTTCGAGCCCATCCAGCAGTGCAAGGACGCGCCGTGGCGCGCCCTGAGCGCCGAGGCCCGCCTGAATGGATTCGAGATAGAGATCGGGATCCAGGCCTCGCATATCGGCGGTGGACGAGATGAACAGGCTGCGTCCGCCTGGACCGCCCGAGGTCGCTCGCTCGCGCGCTCTTCGTTCGGTTGATTGGGCGAGGGCGGTCAGCTTTTGCGCCTCGCCGCCGAGTTGATCCAGCTGTTTCGCCTGCCAGACGATCAGCCCATCAAGTTCGCTCCGGCGTCTAGCGGCCTCTTCTTCCAGCAGGCGCGCGCCATGCGCCAGGGGCATGGTGAAACGCGCCGCGCGCCAAAGGTTGTGCGCCAGACACAACAGGACGGCGGTGATGGCAGCGTTGCCGAGATAGGTCAGCCAATGCACATGGCCCTCAATCCAGTTCGTCGGCTCGCTCGCGCCCTCCGTCACAGAGCGCAGCCCCGCCAGCCAGTCGGTGCGCATGCGTTCCGCCAGTCCAAAAACCCAACTCAGCAGGAAAAGGGCGGTGGCCCACACAAGCAGCCTTGCTTGTCCCCCATAGGCCCAGACGCTGTTGGTGAAGGCCGACAGTCGCGAAAACGGGCCAGGCCGGTCGAGGAGTTCGCGCACCAGGTCCTTATAGACGCCCACGGGATCGCCGCTGAAGCCAAAGCGATTGAAGCGGACCTCCAATTGCTTGCGATGGCGGCGGGCATAGTCGTCGATGCGGTTGTTGGCGGTCTCGAACAACAGGGTGTCATTGAGCCGCGCGCGACGGGCTTTCAGCTCTTCGAGGGTCTTTTGCTCGGCCAATTGGCGCTGGCTGATGTCCGCCAGCTTTTGCGCGGCCTCTTGTGCGGCGGCTAGCGGGTCCGTGGCAGCTTCCAGGGCGGTGGCGGCGAGCCGACCGGCCCCGCCGCCCTGGCCCTCGGTCAGAAGCGCCTCATGGACAGCGCTTGCGACGCCTTTGGCCGCGTCGCCCTGCAGGTTGGCCACATCCAACTTCACAGAGATCACGCCCGGGAGAAAAGGCCCCTCAGGGCGACTGGCGGCTGAGAGGCCGCTGGCGCGCTTGGCGACTATCTGAAGGGCGTGGCTCTTGCCAGCGCCGGGGTCTCCGAAAAGACCGATGGTGAGGGGTGTTTGCGTTTGCCGGTGCACCGCAAGGTCGGCCAACAGATCAAGGGCGGGGTAGTCCGCAAGTGATGGCGCGGCCGCTTTGTCTGCATGAAACAGCGGCGTCTCGACGTCGGGAGAAGTGGTGTGCTTGGGGGGCGCCATCATTTGGTCCACGCGGTCTCTCCCGGCCAACTTTACCGGCGCAGTCACAGGTGGCGCCGAGAATCATCCAGAAGAGTATGCCGACGAACTGGCCATGCAAGCCAGCCAGTCGAGACCGGGCCTCCCTATTTAGACGGATGGAATTGTGCGAGCGGCCCGTCAGGCATGCGGGCTGGATCGAGCCATGGAAACCCGCCTCGAGCGTTCCGAGTTAGGAGCATTTATAGCTCTCAGAGCCACTCATGCGTCTAATTTTGTGGGATTGTGGGCAATAACCCATAATTCGCCCACTTGACTTTAGGTCCAGATAGGAAATAAAGATATCTTTATATCTATCTTGGAAAAACGCCATGGCCAAGCTATCAGCCTCGTTCGCCGCCACTCTGGACGTGCTGGAGGCGGCCGGGGAGATCACCCGCCTGCGGTTGCTCGCGCTCCTGGCGGACGCGGAATTGACCGTCTCGGAACTCATGACCATTCTGGGTCAGTCCCAGCCGCGCATCTCCCGCCATCTGCGCCTGCTGGTTGAAGCGGGGCTGGTTGATCGCCATCGCGAGGGCGCCTGGGCCTTCTTCCGCCTTTCCGATCAAGGACCCGCCGCAGGCCTGGCGCGGGCGATCCTTGAGCGTATGGACCATGACGACCCCGTGCTCTCCAGCGACCGCTCGCGCCTCGCCGAGGTGCGCCGCGCCCGCGCCGAACAGGCGCAACGCTATTTCACCGAGCAGGCCCGTAACTGGGATCGGATTCGCTCGCTGCATATCGCCGAGAATATCGTCGAGTCCGCCGTGCGCGAGATCGCGGGCAAGAAGCCCCTCCATGCTGTGCTTGATCTTGGCACAGGCACAGGCCGCATGCTGGAATTGCTGGCGCCCTTGGCAGAGCGCGCCGTAGGAGTCGATCAGAGCCCCGCCATGCTGAATGTGGCCCGCACCAATCTGGAGCGGGCGGGACTACGCAATGTGCAGGTGCGGCAGGGGGATCTTTATGCGCTGCCGGTGGAGCGCAATGGCTATGACCTCGTGGTTATCCATCAGGTGCTTCACTATCTCGACGATCCCGGTCGCGCCGTGCGCGAGGCCGCCCATTCCCTTAGGCCGGGCGGGCGGTTGCTCATCATCGACTTTGCGCCGCACGCCCATGAATTTTTGCGTGAGCAGCACGCCCATCGGCGCCTCGGATTCTCCGGCGAGGAGATCGACGGCTTCATGCAGGAGGCGGGGCTGGTGGATTTCGCCAGACGTGATCTTGGTCCGGGGGCTGGCGATAAACTCACGGTGTCCCTGTGGGTGGGGCGCGATCCGCGCATCATGTCCGATGAGATCAAGCTGCAGGAGATTGCATGATGGCGCCTGATTTCTCACGCGCCAGCCGTTCGCGCATGGCCGACATCCGCGTCTCCTTCGAATTTTTTCCACCGAAGACGGCGGAAATGGAAAGCGCCCTGTGGGAGTCCATCACGCGTCTCGCGCCGCTCGAGCCCAGCTTTGTTTCCGTCACCTATGGGGCTGGCGGCTCTACGCGTGAGCGGACCCATGCAACTCTTGCGCGCCTTGTGCGCGAAACTGACCTGAAGCCAGCCGCCCATCTCACCTGCGTCGCCGCCACGCGCCAGGAGGTGGATGACGTGGTGCGCGCTTATCGCGATGCAGGCGTGCGCCATATCGTAGCTTTGCGCGGCGATCCCGTCTCAGGGCCCGGCAGCGTCTATGAGCCTCATCCCGGCGGCTACGCCACATCCACGGCGCTGATCGAGGGCATCCGGCGCCTTGGCGATTTCGAGGTGACGGTTTCAGCCTATCCTGAGAAACATCCTGAAAGCGCCACGCTTGACGCAGACATCGATGTGCTGAAGGCCAAGGTGGAGGCCGGCGCCACTCGCGCCATCACGCAATTTTTCTTCGATAACGTGCATTATCTTCGTTATGTGGAGCGCGTGCGGGCGCGCGGAATCACGATCCCCATCTTGCCCGGCATCGTGCCCGTGCAGAATTATCGTCAGACGGCCAGCTTCGCCAGGAAAACCGGCGCAAGCGTGCCGCAATGGCTGGCGGATCGTTTCGAGGGGCTCGACGACGATCCCGCCACGCGCCGCCTCATCGCCGCCGCCGTCGCCGCCGAGCAGGTGCTTGATCTCGTCGATCACGGCGTCACGGATTTCCATTTCTACACCATGAACAAGGCTGATCTTGTTTATGCGATCTGCCATTTGCTGGGGCTTCGTCCGCAACTCACCATGAGGGCCGCGTGATGGCGAATTTCAAGGTGGCCGATGGCAAGGCGGTGCGCGCAGCGCTGATGCAGGCGGCGCGTGAGCGCATCCTCGTGCTCGATGGCGCCATGGGCACCATGATTCAGGATCTGCGCCTCGATGAAGCGGGCTTTCGCGGGACCCTGTTCCAGGACGCAAGCCGCGACCTGAAGGGCAATAACGATCTTCTCAATCTGAGCCAGCCCGACGCCATTCGCGACATTCATCTCGCCTATTTTCTGGCGGGCGCGGATATGGTGGAGACCAACACCTTTTCCTCCACCAGCATCGCGCAGGCCGATTATGGGCTCGAAGCCCATGTGGTCGACCTCAACCGTTCCGGCGCCCGTTTGGCGCGTGAAGCGGCGCAACTCGCCGAGGCTCAGGATGGACGCAGGCGCTTTGTTTGCGGCGCTATCGGTCCGACCAACCGCACTGCCTCCCTCTCGCCCGATGTGAATGATCCCGGTTTTCGTGCAGTCACCTTTGATGAACTGCGCCTGTCCTATGGTCAGGCCGCCCATGCGCTGATCGAAGGCGGCAGTGATGTCATTTTGCTTGAGACGATCTTCGACACATTGAACGCCAAGGCGGCGCTGATAGGCGTGTGGGAGGCATTTGATGCGCTGGGCGTGCGCCTGCCCATCCTGCTCTCAGGCACCATCACCGATCTGTCGGGCCGCACCCTTTCGGGACAGACCCCTGCGGCTTTCTGGCATTCGTTGCGCCATGCGGACCCCTTCGCGGTCGGCTTCAATTGCGCCCTTGGCGCGCGCGAATTGCGCCAGCATGTGGCGGAGATTTCGCGCATCGCCGACACTTTCACGCTGGCCTATCCCAATGCGGGTCTGCCCAATGAATTCGGCCTCTATGACGAGAGCCCCGAATATATGGCTGATATGCTCGGCGAGTTCGCTGAAGCTGGACTCGTCAACATCATCGGCGGTTGCTGCGGCACCACGCCCGCCCATGTGGCGGCTTTCGCCGATCGCGTGAAGGGCCTGAGCCCTCGTCGTCCGCCGAAGGTCGAGCCCATGCTGCGCCTCTCAGGCCTCGAGCCTTTCGCGCTGACGAAGGACATTCGCTTTGTGAATGTGGGCGAGCGCACCAATGTCACGGGCTCCGCGCGCTTCCGCAAACTCATCAAGAATGGCGAGTTCTCCGCAGCCCTTGATGTGGCGCGCGAGCAGGTGGTCAATGGCGCGCAGATCATCGACATCAACATGGACGAAGGCCTGCTGGACTCCCAGCGCGCCATGGTGGATTTTCTGCATCTGGTGGCCTCCGAGCCCGACATCGCGCGCGCGCCGATCATGGTGGATTCCTCGAAATTCGAGGTGATCGAAGCTGGCCTGAAATGCATTCAGGGCAAGGCGGTGGTGAATTCCATTTCGCTCAAGGAGGGCGAGGCGAAATTCATCGAACAGGCGCGGATCGTTCGCCGCTATGGCGCAGCCGTCGTGGTGATGGCGTTTGATGAGCAGGGCCAGGCTGACACCTTTACGCGCAAGGTCGAGATCTGCGCGCGCGCCTACAAGGTGCTGACTGAAGAGGTGGGCTTTCCGCCCGAGGACATCATCTTCGATCCCAATATTTTCGCCGTCGCCACCGGCATCGAGGAACACGATAATTACGGTGTCGATTTCATCGAGGCCGCCCGCGCCATTCGCGCCCGTCTTCCCCATGCCCATGTGTCGGGCGGCGTCTCCAATCTCTCCTTCTCGTTTCGCGGCAATGATCCCGTGCGCGAGGCCATGCATTCGGTGTTTCTGTTTCACGCCATCAACGCCGGGCTCGACATGGGCATCGTCAACGCAGGCGCGCTTCAGGTCTATGAGAAGATTCCTTCCGAACTGCGCGAGGCCTGCGAGGATGTGGTGCTCAACCGGCGTTCGGATTCGACCGAACGCCTGCTCGCCATCGCTGATCAATTCAAGGGCAAGGGCGTCGAAGCCAAGGAGAAGGATCTGGCCTGGCGCGAGCAGCCCGTGGCCCAGCGTCTCGAATATGCGCTGGTGAACGGCGTCACCGAATTCGTAGATGTGGACGTCGAGGAGGCGCGGCTTGCCGCTGCGCGGCCGCTCGACGTGATCGAAGGTCCGCTCATGGCGGGCATGAATGTGGTGGGCGATCTCTTTGGCGCGGGCAAGATGTTCCTGCCGCAGGTGGTGAAATCCGCGCGGGTGATGAAACAGGCGGTCGCCGTGCTCATGCCCTATATGGAGGCGGAGAAGGCGGCGGGTGGGCCAGATCGATCAAGCGCCGGCAAGGTCCTCATGGCCACCGTGAAGGGCGATGTGCACGATATCGGCAAGAACATTGTGGGCGTTGTGCTCGCCTGCAACAATTACGAGATCATCGATCTGGGCGTGATGGTTCCAGCCTCCAAGATTTTGGAGACCGCGAAGCGTGAAAAAGTGGATGTGATCGGCCTTTCCGGCCTCATCACGCCTTCGCTCGATGAAATGTGTTTCGTCGCGAGCGAAATGGAGCGCGAGGGTTTTGACGTGCCCCTGCTCATCGGCGGCGCCACCACAAGCCGCGTCCATACGGCGGTGAAGATTCACCCCAATTACGAGCGGGGGCAGGCGGTCTATGTCACCGACGCCAGCCGCGCGGTGGGCGTGGTCTCGGCGCTGCTCTCGCCCGACACACGCGTAAGTTATGTGGAGACCCTGCGCGCCGAATATCGAAAGGTGGCGGAGGCCCACGCCAAGGCCGAGAGCGACAAGCAGCGCCTGCCGCTGGCCCGCGCCCGCGCCAACGCCATGCGAACGGATTGGGCCGCCTATCAGCCGCCCAAGCCGCTGTTCACGGGCACGCGCACCTTCCGCACCTATGACGTCGCGGAGCTCGTGCCCTATATCGACTGGACGCCCTTCTTCCAGACCTGGGAGCTGAAGGGCCGCTATCCCGCATTGCTTGAGGATCCCCGTCAGGGCGCGGCCGCACGGCAATTGTTTGATGACGCCCAGCAGATGCTCAAGCGCATCGTGGATGAACGCTGGTTCAACCCCAAGGCTGTCATCGGTTTCTGGCCTGCGCAGGCCGATGGTGATGATATCCAGCTCTATACCGGCGAATCGCGCAGCGAGGGTCTCGCGATGCTCTATAGTTTGCGTCAGCAATTGCTGCGGCGCGATGGGCGGCCCAATATCGCCCTGTCAGATTTCGTGGCGCCTGTTGGTGGACCTCCTGATTGGGTCGGCGCCTTTGTCGTCACGGCGGGTTCGGAGGAGGAGAAGATCTCCGCTCGGTTCGCAATGGCCAATGACGACTATGGCTCGATCATGGTGAAGGCGCTGGCGGATCGCATCGCCGAGGCTCTGGCCGAGAGGATGCACGAACGCGTCCGGCGAGAATTCTGGGCCTATGCGGTGGATGAGGCTTTGACGCCTGAGGAAGTCATTTCCGAAGCCTATCGGGGCATTCGCCCTGCGCCGGGCTATCCTGCGCAGCCCGATCATACGGAGAAGCGGACGATCTTCGATCTGCTGGAGGCTGAACGGCGCGCGGGCGTGACTTTGACCGAGAGTTTCGCCATGTGGCCGGGCTCATCGGTGAGCGGCCTCTATTTCTCGCACCCGGAAGCTCATTATTTCGGCGTTGCGAAGGTGGAGCGCGATCAGGTGGAGGATTACGCTGACCGCAAGGGCATGAGCATCCTCGAGGTCGAGCGCTGGCTCGCGCCTGTGCTGAATTATGACCCTTTGCGGATGATCGAAGCGGCGGAGTAGGGGCTCCGCCGCCCTGATTTTATCGTCCCATTCCTTTCTTCACCCGCGCCACGATGGCGGGCGGGGTCGCGTACATATTGGCGATCACCTGCTGCAGTTCTGCGCCTGACGTCGGCTCCGCCTCAATGTTCATCTTGCGGGCGTCGGCTTGCAACTCGGGGTCGGCGATGGTCTCGAGGAAGATCTTGCGCAGGGCCTCGACGCGATCCGCAGGCACCCCTGGCGGCAGAATGAAGGGGCGGCTGAAGGCGTTCTGGGCGTAGAACATCTGCAGGGCCTGCTTGTCCTCCTCGCTCTTTGCGAGGGAATAGATCAGCGGCACGCCCTTGGCGTTCAGTTCCGGGTGTCCCTTCAGGTCTTCTTGCGCGAAGACGGTGGCGAACATCTCGCCTTTGAGAATGTCGGGATATTGCACCTTCACGGTGGACCAGCCCAGACCGCAGATGCCCTGCACCTCGTTCTTCTCGATGGCGAGGGTTACTTCGCGTGAACCCTGATAGCCCGTCACGAGACGGAACTGGGCGCCCAGAAGGCCCTTCACGATCATCGGGAAGTCGGCGGTGGTGCTGCCGGGCGCGGTGGCGCCAATGATGATCTGCGCCTTCATGAAGTCGTCGAGGCTCTTCAGGCCGATGTCGCGACGCAACAGGCAGACCAGCACTTCGGCGTTGGCGTTGCCCACATAGTTGAATTTGGTGGGATCATATCCCCTGTGATTTTCGCTCAGCAGGGGATCGATGATCACGCTGGGGAAGGTGATCCCCATATAGGTCCCGTCCTTGGGGGCGAGCGTGTAGAGATTGTTGGCGAGCACATTGCCGCCGGCGCCCGGCACATTGGAGACGATGACATTGGGCTTGCCGGGAATGTGCTTGCCCATGTGGCGGGATAGCAGGCGCCCGAAAGTGTCGAGCCCGCCGCCGGGGGATGAGCCCACAGCAATGGTTACGGTCTTGTCCTTGTAGAATTTCGCCAGCGCCTCATCTTCGAGCGCCATGGCGCCTGTGGCTGCGGCCAGAACCAGGGCGAGCCCCGCAAGCCCGCTGCGTAAAATTCTCGAACCCATCAAAAAAGCTCCTTGCATGATCGGCGTCGTCTGCGATCCCTGCGCATGGCGCATGCTTTACAACAAATCGTTGGAAAGGGAGCGCGAAAATCAGCCCTGTGGAAGAGCGGGCAGGACGGCGATCAGGTCACGCAGAGTTGAGATGGTGGAGGCGTCCGCCACCCCGTCCACCCGCGCGGGGCGGAAATGGCGCTGGAAAGCGGCCACCACGGCCTCGGTCTCCCGGTCATAGAGGCCATTCTGGGGGCAGGGATATCCATAGAGCGCCAGCATGGCTTGCAGGGCCTCCACAGGCTGCCCTCGCTCCCCCGGCGACAGGAAGCGCCCGCCAGAGATGGGGGCCGGCGGCGCCCAGTGGCCGACGCCCAGCTGGTGCAGGATCTCCCAGGGGAAATGCTCGCCCGGGTCGCGCTTGCGCCCGGGCGCGATGTCCGAATGGGCCAGGATGCGCTCGGGCGCGATGGCGTGGCGGGCGATGATGTCGCAGCAAAGGGCGGCTACGGCTTCGATCTGGGCCTGCGGATAGGGCGGCAGGGCGCCATCGTGGCCGGGATTTACGATTTCTATTCCGATGGAGCAGGAATTGAGATCCGTATCGGCCCCCCAGCGACTGGCCCCCGCATGCCAGGCGCGGCGGGCCTCCGGCACGAGTTGCAGCACCCGGCCGTCCTCGAAGACGAGATAATGGGAGGAGACTTCCGCAGCCGGATCACAAAGCCTGTCCAGCGCGCTCTGGCCGCTGGGCATGCCGGTGTAATGGAGCACGATGGCGTCCGGCGCCCGCCCCTCGCGCCGCTCCCCGTGGTTGGGAGAGGGGTGGACGATGGCCTTGGAGTAATCCGGAGCGAAGTCGATCATGCGGACTGCTGTAGCCCGGCGCCGTCAAAAAATGAAGGCCCGGCCCCGGGGGCCGAGCCTGCCTCTCCTGATGCTAGTACCGCGCGTAACGGGCGCAGTAGCGGTTGCCGTCGTAGTCGTAGCGAATGCGCACGCAGCGGCGGGCCGGCTCGGAATTGGCTCCGATGACGCCGCCAGCCGCCGCCCCGATGAGGCCGCCAGCAAGGGCGCCGCCGGCGCGTCCGGTGGCGGCACCGCCGATCAGCGCGCCCGCTGCGCCGCCCAGCAGGGCGCCGTTGACAGCGCGGTCTTCACGGGTCTGGCCGCAGCCGCCCAGAGCCATGGCCGAGGTCAGGGCCATGGTCAAAAGCAAGGTCTTTTTCATCATTCACCTCCACACAGCTATCCTTGGGGACCGGCGATAGTCTGAGATTCGTCACGCTGAGGCTTCGAATTTCGCATCCATCCAATCATACTGAAGCTGTGCCGTCTATGAGCAGGGAAGACACACTGTTTTTTAATCGCGTATTTTCCGATACCGCCCTCGGAAAGTCATCTTTGCGTCTCCGATTCTCGAATTATCGCAACATTACGTAATAAAACGTCATAATCTCCATCTTCAAATATATATAGCCTGACAAGAAGGCTAAATTTATTCGAGTCGAAGTGGAACTATTTTCAAATTTCAAACTATTGGCTCGGCAGCGCCCGGTTATGGCCTCATTATCCCGTATTTTTCGCATCACTAACCCAATCAATCAGAAGGAACCTTCCTTTATGACGAACAAGACATTCGCCGCCAGCCTTTCGCTCGCCGCCATTCTCGCCCTCGGCGCCTTTAGCGCCGCTCCTGCCGAAGCGCGCACCCGCCATCACCGCAGCCACCATCGCCATGCCGCCAGCCTCGCCCATGTCGTGGCGGCGCAGCCCTCGCTGGGCCAGAGCGTCGACCGGGGTGGCCTTCGCGCCATGGTGGCCCGTCACGCGGCGCAGAACGGCGTGCCCTTCGCTCTGGCTGATGCGGTGGTGAAGGTGGAGAGCAACTACAATCCTCGCGCCACCAACCGCAGCGGCGCCATGGGCCTCATGCAGATCAAGACCCAGACTGCCCGTGGCGAGGGCTTTTCTGGCGGTCCTGCGGGCCTTCTCAACCCGGAGACCAACATCCGCTTCGCCATGCGCTATCTGGCGACCGCCTATCGCATGTCCGGCGGCGACCTCTGCGGCACGGTCATGCGCTATCAGTCCGGCCATGGCGCCCGTCACATGTCGGCCGCCGACCGCAGCTATTGCGCCAAGGCGCGGAGCCTGATGGCCTCGAACTAGGACATTCGCGGGCGCGGGGTTGGGCTTGAGGCCACCCTGCGCATGGGGCCGCGCAAAGGGCGGGATCCGAAAGGGTTCCGCCCTTTGGCGTTTTGGCGGTTAATTGATTGACCGGTGGTCCCGCCTGCCCCTATGTGAGGCTCGCCAGTCGGCTGGACGGCCGCTTCCGTGGGACACCATGGGGGAGGAAAGTCCGGGCTCCATGGAGACACGGTGCCGGATAACGTCCGGCGGGGGCGACCCCAGGGAAAGCGCCACAGAAAGTAAACC